>JBIPLY010000165.1:0-8308 GCA_044369385.1 Acetobacteraceae bacterium
GGGGGCTTGGCCCCCTGGCGGGTGATGCGGCGCCGCTTGCGCCGCAGGGGCGGAGCCCAGCCTTTGCTACGTCACGGTCAGCTTGTTGCGCGCCGTGTATTCGGACCCGTCATCGTCTTTCCAGGAGAAGGTGAACTCCCCGGATTCGACCGCCTTGTAGAAGAACGACTGGTACGGGTTGGCCGAGATCGCGGGATGCCATTCCGCGGTGAACACCTGCTTGCCGTTGAAGGCGGCGGTGAAGCGGTTGATGATCCGGCGCGGCACCGTGTTGCCGGCGGCATCCTTGCGCTGGCCGGATTCCATTTCGTGCGAGATCAGCGTCTTGATCTCGATCAGCTCGCCGGCCTTGGCCTGGGCGGGCACCCGCACGCGCGGGGTTGGCTTCATCGCCATGGCGTTGTTCTCCCTGTATGCCGGTGGGGCGTCAGCCGCCGCAGCCGCCGATGGTGACCTTGATGTTGGCTTTCGCCATGTGCAGGCTGCCGTCCGACATCTCGGCCACGCAGATGATGTTCTGCGTCTGCGCCAGGCGCATGCGCGCGGAGGCCGAGGCCCGCCCGCACGCCGGCGTGAAGCCGTAGCTGACAATGCCCGGCAGCGGATTGCCGTCGGCGAAGACATGCACCGCCTTCACATGGTCGGCCTCGGTCATCGGGCTGTCGACATCGACGCCGATCGGCACCACCAGCCCGTTCTCGGCGATCTCCGGCACGTCGAGCTTCACCCGGCCCTCGCCGATCTTGCGGTCGCCGTACAGCTTCTTCAGTTCGGCCATCACCGCCTTCTCGTCCGCCGCGGCCAGGCGCGGGGCAAGCAGGGCGGCAAACCCGGCCAAGACACCGAGGGCGTGCCGGCGCGAAAGCCTGGCGATGGGGTGCGACATTCGCTGTATTCCTCCGCAGATGGCCACGACGCTCTTGACGGACCGCAGCCCGAGCATCCATTCTTGAACGTATTCTGATATTGTTTTATCTGAATGTAAAGGCCGAAATCGAACCGGCCGGCAGAACAGGGCCGCACCACGGCCCGCACTGGGGCCCGCACTGGGGCCCGCACTGGGACCCTCACTGGGGAAGGAGACGCGCAATGATCGCGAGATGGCTGGGAAGCCTGGGCCTGGGCGTGGCGGCAACGCTGTTCGCCGCCACCGTCATGGCGCAATCGCCACCGACCGACGATGCCGAGAAGGAGATCGAGCGGTATCGCGCCATGATCTCCGATCCGTTCTCCAATCCCGGCTTCCTCGCCGTCGATCGCGGCGAACTGCTGTGGAGCACGGCGCGCGGCACCAGGAACGTCTCGCTGGAACAATGCGACCTCGGCATGGGCCCCGGCGTGCTGGAGGGTGCCTTCGCCCGCCTGCCGCGCCACTTCGCCGATGCGGATCGGGTGATGGACCTGGAGCAGCGCCTGCTGTGGTGCATGGACAAGGTCCAGGGCCTGGACACCAGGGACGTGGTCGCCCGCCGCTTCTCCGGCCCCGGCCGCATCTCGGACATGGAGGACCTGACCGCCTTCATCGCCAACAAGTCCAACGGCGAGAAGATCCAGCCGCAATTGGCGCACCCCAAGGAGCGCGAGATGGCCGCGGTCGGCGAGGAGCTGTTCTTCCGCCGCGGCGGCGTGATGGATTTCTCCTGCGCCACCTGCCACGCCGCCGAGGGCAAGCGCATCCGCCTCCAAGCCCTGCCGCTGCTGTCCGAGCCCGGCGTGACGGCGCAGCAGACCATGGCGTCCTGGCCCACCTATCGCGTGTCGCAAAGCGCCCTGCGCACCATGCAGCACCGGCTGTGGGACTGCTATCGGCAGCAGCGCTGGCCGGTGCCGGAATACGGCTCGGACGCGCTGACCGCGCTGACCATGTATCTGAACAAGCAGGCCGCCGGCGGCGAGATCGCCGTTCCCTCGATCAAGCGATAGGAGGCTCCCAATGCGCATTCCCGCCCTGTTGGCCTTCGCCGCCGCCCTGCTGATCGCCCCGGCCCCGGCCCCGGCCCAAGATCGCCCCGCCCAATCCACCGTCGACGCCTATGTGAAGGCCACCTTCGGAAAAACCTCGCCGGAATGGCAGGCCCGCATCGCGCCGGACGAAACCCTGGCCATGTGCAACCTGCACCGCAACGAAGTCCCCACCGCCGTCGGCGACGCCATCATCGCGCGCGAGCTGGCGCGGGTGAAATTCCCCGCCGACGCCACCTGGCTCGGCGACTGGAAGCGCGGCTACCAGGTGGCCAACAACGGCCGCGGCGGCCAGTTCTCCGACCCCGCCGGCACGGTCACCGGCGGAAACTGCTTCGCCTGCCACCAGATGGACCCGAAGGAGCTGAGCTACGGCACCCTCGGCCCCAGCCTGGCCGGCTACGGCCGCGACCGGAAATACGCGCCCGAAGACATCCGCCTGGCCTGGATCAAGATCTACAACGCCCAGGCCGCCGTGCCCTGCTCCAACATGCCGCGCTTCGGCACCAATGCGGTGCTGAGCGAGCAGCAGATGAAGGACGTGCTGGCCTATCTGTTCGACCCGGACTCGCCGGTGAACAAATAGGCTAGAGCCGAAGCCGTGCTGATAGACGCACGGCCTCCGCTCTAGCTCTTTGTTCAAGAACGCAAATCTTCCGACCGGATGATTCCATCCGGTCGGATATTGCTCTACCCCTTGGCCCCGCCCCGTTTCAGCCACTCCTGGAACGGGGCGTCGGCATAGCCGCGCGCGCGCACATAGCGGAACATCGCCAGGAACTCGGCCGGCTCCAGCAGCCCCGGCATCCGCGCCACCTCCCGCGCCCGCGGTGCAAGCGCGCCCAGCCCGTCCGCACGCTCCGGCAGGAACTGGATGGTCGGCGTGAAGCGGATGGCATAGGCCTCGCCCAGCGCCTTCTCCCCCAGCTTGCGGCCGTCGAAATCGGTCACGCTGCGCGCACCGATGTGATTCAGGTGCAGCACCTCGAAATTCGCCCGGATATAGGCCTCGGTGGCGGGGTCGGCCAGGTGGACCTCATGCATCCGCCGGCAGGCCGGGCAGCCCTTCAGCCCCCACAGGATGGCCAGCCGCTTGCCCGCCGCCGTCGCCGCCGCCAGGTCCTCGGCCAGGTCGAGGAAGCTCTCCAGATACCAGTCATGCTGGTACAGCCCATCCTCTCCCATCCGCGCGGCCGCCCGCGCCGGCCCCGGCAGCCCCGCCAGCAGCGCCGCCCCCAGCAATCCCCGTCGGTTCAGCATCCCGCCCTCCTATCCGATCCGCCCCAGCGCCGGCACCGCTTCCAGCAGCCATCCGGCCAACGCCGGCATGGTCCCGGTCATGAACAGCACCCCGGTGGCCACCAGTGCCGCACCCATCACCCGCTCCACCACCGGCACATGCCGGCGGAACCGCACCATCAGCCGCAGGAACGGCCCGGTGAACAAGGCCGCCGCCAGGAACGGCAGCGCCAGCCCGGCGGCATAGGCGCCCAATAGCGCCACGCCGCGCCACGCGGTCGCCTCGGCGCCGGCGACCATCAGCACGGTGGCCAGCACCGGTCCCACACACGGCGTCCAGCCAAAGGCAAAGGCCAGCCCGATGGCATAGGCCCCCAGCCACCCCGCCGGCCGCCCGCCGCCATGATAGCGCACGTCGCGGAGCAGAAAGCCGATCCGCAGCAGGCCGAGGAAATGCAGCCCCATCACCACGATCGCCGCCCCGGCCACCATCGCCAGCGTCTCGAAATGCGCCCCCACCCAGCCGCCCAGGCTCGACGCCGTCGCCCCCAGCGCCACGAACACGGTGGAAAACCCCAGCACGAAGGCCAGCGCCATGCCCATCAGCCGCCCGCGCGGCGGCGTCCCCGCGCCCTCCCCGGTCAGCTCCTTCAGCCCGACCCCGGCCAGGAAGCACAGATACGGCGGCACCACCGGCAACACGCAGGGGCTGAGGAACGACAGCACCCCGGCGGCGAAGATCCCGAGAACGGTGATGTCCAGCGCCGAACCTCCCCCTGGTTGCCTGATACAAATTCGAGTATGTCTATATCATGACCCAGCCGATCCTGGCACCGCCGATCTTGGCACCCCTGCCTCGCCGCGCGCTGCTGGCCCTGCCGCTGGCGGCCGCCTCGCTGCTGGGCGCCACAACGCCGGCGCGCGCCACCTCCCGCGAACTGGTGATGTTCGACCGCCCGGGCTGCCCGTGGTGCCTGCGCTGGGACCGCGAAGTGGGCGCGATCTACCCGCGCACCGCCGAGGGCCGCGCCGCCCCGCTGCGCCGCGTCGACCTCTCCGCCGCCGGCGCCGAATCCTGGCTGGCCGCCCCGGTGCGCTTCGCCCCCACCTTCGTCCTGCGCGACCCCCGCAAGGAGCGCGGCCGCATCACCGGCTATGCCGGCGACGACGCGTTCTGGGGCCTGCTGGGCGCGCTGCTCGCCCGCGGCGATTCGTGAGGCGCCCGACATGACCGCGATCGTTCCCCGCGAACTGGAAGCCGAACTGCGCGACGGGGCGGAGGTCTCGCCGGAGCTGGAGCGCCTGATGCGCAAGGCGCGCAAGGCCAGCGACTTCCTCAAGGCCCTGTCGCACGAAAACCGCCTGCTGCTGCTCTGCCTGCTGGCGGAGCGCGAGCGCACGGTGACCGAGCTGGAGAACATCCTCTCGCTGCGCCAGGCGATGGTCTCCCAGCAGCTCGCCCGGCTGCGCCTGGACCAGCTGGTCACCACACGGCGCGACGGCAAGGCGATCCATTACAGCCTGGCCAGCGACGATGTGCGCCAGTTGATCTCGGTGATCTACGGCATCTTCTGCCGCGACCCCGGCGACGACGCGGCCCCGAATCCGCCCGGCAATCCACCCCGCGCCGACGACGGCGGCTGAGCGCGATGGAGCCCCTGGGCCAGCCCTTGGGGCCGTGGGGCGTGCTGCTGTCCGGCCTGGTTGTCGGCGCGGTCTGCGGCTTCACCACGCGCCGCGCCGGGTTGTGCTCCTTCGCCGCGGTCGAGGATGCCTGGATGGGCGGCGACACCCGCCGGCTGCGGGTCTTCGGCCTGGCGCTGGCCATCGCCGTGGTGGGGACACAGGCGATGGTGGCGGCCGGGCTGATCGTGCCGGCGCACAGCAGCTACGTGCCGGCAGCGCTGCCCGCGGCGGCGATCCTGCTGGGCGCCACGCTGTTCGGCATCGGCATGGCCCTGGTCGGCACCTGCGGCTACGGCGCGCTGGTGCGCCTGGGCGGCGGGGACCTGCGCGGGCTGGTGGTGGCGCTGGTGTTCGGCGCGGTCGCCTTTGCCACCCTGCGCGGCGTGCTGGCGCCGCTGCGCATCGACGTGCTGGAGCAGCTGGCGCTGCCGATGCCCGCCGGCGCGCCCGCCGACCTGCCCTCGCTGCTCGCCGCCCTCGGCCTGGGCGACTGGCGCATGCCGGCCACGCTGGCCGGGGCGGCGGCGCTGGTGGTGGCGGTGGCCGCCGATGCGCGGTTGCGCCGGGCGCGGCGCCTGCTGATGGCCGCGGTCGCGCTGGGGCTGGGCGTGCTGGCCGGCTGGTTCGTGACCGGCATCGCCGCGGACCCCTTCGCCGGGCCGGTGCGGCCGCAAAGCCTGACCTTCGTCGCCCCGGTCGGGCGCGCGCTCTATGCCACGCTGGCCACCCCGGCGGCGCTGTTCGATTTCGGCGTGGCGAGCGTGTTCGGCGTGATTGCCGGCGCGCTCGCCTCCGCGCTGCGCGATGCCAGCTTCCGGTGGGAGGCGTTCGACGACCACCACGAGATGCGCCGCCACCTGGCCGGGGCGGTGCTGATGGGCTTCGGCGGCATCCTGGCCGGCGGCTGCACCATCGGCCAGGGCCTGACCGCCGGCTCGATGGCCGCGCTGTCCTGGCCGCTGGCGATCGCCGGCATGATGCTGGGCGCGCGGCTGGGCATCTGGCTGCTGATAGAAGGCTCGCTGGGCCAGCTGCTGCGCTGGCGCAAGGATTAGCCTGGGGCGATCAACCCGGCAGCCGCAGCACGTTCTTGGCCAGGATGTTGCGCTGGATCTCGTTCGATCCGCCATAGATCGTGCTGGGCCGCGCCTGCAGGAACAGCCCCGACGGGTTCAGCTCGCGGTTGCCCTCCATCGGCTCCAGCAGCCCGGCATTCTCGCCGGCCACCTCCATCATGGTGTCGGTGATCTTCTGGAACAGCTCCGTCTGGATCACCTTCAGCATGGAGACATCGGGCCCCAGCTCCTCGCCGCGCCGCACCACGTCGACATAGGTCGCGTGCAGGCTCTTGAGATCGGCGATCTCCAGCCGCAGCCGGGTATAGCGATCGACGAAATCCGGCTCCTCGGCCACGCCCATCCGCTCCGCCAGCGTCTTCAGCCGCTCCAGCGCGTATTGCGACAGCTTGGCCGAGCCGAGATAGATGCGCTCATGGCCCAAGAGCGCCTTGGCCATCGTCCAGCCCTGGTTCACCGCGCCCACGGTCCATTTGCGCGGCACCCGCACATTGTCGAAGAACACCTCGCAGAACTCGTCATGCAGGTCGATGGTCCAGATCGGCCGCACCGTGATCCCCGGCAAGTCCATCGGCACCAGCAGGAAGCTGATCCCCTCCTGCTTCTTGGCATTCTTGTCGGTGCGGACCAGGAGGAAAATCCAGTTGGCGTCGTTGGCCAGCGTGGTCCAGATCTTGGAGCCGTTGATGACCCAGTCATCCCCGTCCGCCACCGCCTCGGTGCGCAGCGACGCCAGGTCCGACCCGGCATTCGGCTCGCTGTAGCCCTGGCACCAGATATGCTCGCCGGCCAGGATCTTCGGCAGGAAGAAGTCGCGCTGCTCCTGGGTCCCGTGCGCGATCAAGAGCGGCCCGACCATCAGGATGCCGTGGTCATTGGTGCGCGCGACGCCGTGACGCTCGTATTCCTCGACCATGATGATCTGCTTGCCGGCCGAAAGCCCCATGCCGCCATGCGCGCGCGGCCAGGACGGGCACAGCCAGCCCTGCTCGGCCAGCTTGAAATACCACACCTGGTTCTCCGACCAGTGCAGCCGCTTGGGCGGGTTGCGCAGCTCGGGCGGGTAGTTCGCCTCGATCCAGCCGCGGACATGGGCACGGAATGCGTCGTCAGACAGCGTGTTGAGATCGGTCATGGTGTCAGCTTCCCTGGAAGTCGGGCTTGCGCTTGCCGGCAAAGGCGGCCTTGCCCTCGGCATGGTCCGCGGTGGTGAACAGCGCCGCCTGCGCCGTGCGCTCCTGTTCCAGCGCCTCGGCCAGGCCGCGCGCCAGCACCGAGCGGGTCATGGCGATCGCCAGCGGCGCCCCCTCGGCAAATTTTTTCGCGCGCTCCAGCGCCTTCTCCAGCGCCGATCCGTTCGCCACCACATGGTCGACCAACCCGATCCGCAGCGCCTCGGCCGCGTCCACCGGTTCGGTCGACAGGAACATGTTGCGCGCCCGCCCCTCGCCGATCCGCCGCGGCAGGGTGTGCATCAGCCCGAAATCCGGCGCCAGGCCGATGCGGTGGAACGGCGTGACGAACCGCGCCCCCTCGCCCGCCACCACGCAGTCGCAGGCGATCGCCAGCCCCACCCCGGCCCCGGCCGCCCAGCCCTCGACCGCGGCCACGAACGGCTTGCCGCTCTCGATGATCGCGCGGACCATGGCATGGGTGATGCGGAACCGCTCCCGCCCGGCGCCGAAGCCGCTGCTGTCCATGCCGGAGATGTCGCCGCCGGAGCAGAACTGCCCGCCCGCCCCGGTGATCACCACCGCGCGCACCGCCGTATCCCGCTCGGCGCGCTCCAGCTCCTCGATGAACCGGATGCGCATGGCCATGCTCAGCGCATTGCGCCGCGCCGGCTCGTTCATCGTCAGCACCAGCGTCGCTCCGTCGCGCGCGGCGGCGAGAATGGTCATGGTCGTGCGTGCTCCAGGACAGGCCCGGGAGACCGCGTCCCCCGCAGCCCCTTGTATCGAAGGAAGGGCCGGATCGAGAAGGGGGGGCGCTGCGTCGCCTACAGCGCCAGCGTCCCCTGCCGCGTCGCCGCCCGGCCGCCATCGGCGGTCACCCGCACCTCGCCATCGGCCAGCTTCAGCCGCAGCCGCGCCCCTGGCGCGATCGCCGCCGCCGTGGTCACCGGCGCGCCGGCGGCATCGGTGACCAGGGCGAAGCCGCGCTCCAGCACCCGCGCATAGGACAGCGCCTCCAGCCCGGCCGCCGCCCCGTCCAGCCGCGCCCGCGCCTCGCGCAGCCTGGCGCGCACCGGGGCGTCGGACAGCCGCGGCAGCACCCGGGCCGCCAGCGCCGACCGCCCGGCCACCGCATGGCGCAGCGCCGCCCGCAACGTCGAGCCGCCCAGC
>JBIPLY010000567.1:0-2521 GCA_044369385.1 Acetobacteraceae bacterium
ATTGTCGTGGATGCGCAGCTTCTGGTGCTGTTTGTCGTCGGCCTCGCTTCGCCCCGCTACCTCGCCCGGCACAAGCGGCTGACGTCCTACGACGATCGTGATTTCGATCTGCTGCACCGCATCCTCGCGCAAGCCCGTCGCGTGGTGGTGACACCGCATGTTCTGGCCGAAGCGTCCAATCTTGCCCGCCAGATCGGCGAGCCGGCGCGGTCGGATATCATGGCGACGCTGGCCGGCCTGGTCCCCAGGATGCAGGAGCGTCACGTGCCGGCGGCGGCTGCGGTGACCAATGGCGGCTTTGTGCAGCTCGGACTGGCGGATGCTGCGCTGCTTGCCTTGGACGACCTGGAGGCGACCTTGCTGACCGCCGATACCGACCTCTATCTCGCTGCAAGCCGCGCGGGCCGGCAGGTCGAACATTTCCACCACATTCGCGAAGCCGCGCGCTGACCCGGCTGCCACACCTATCTCGGAATATCCCATGCGCCATCGCAAACCCCGCGGCCGTGCTCTCGACGGCTGGCTGATCGTGGACAAGCCCGCCGGGCTGACCAGCACCGATGTGGTGAACCGCGTCCGGCGCTGGTTCGATGCGCAGAAGGCCGGCCATGGCGGCACGCTCGATCCGCTGGCCACCGGGCTGCTGCCGGTGGCGTTCGGGGCGGCGACCAAGACGGTGCCGTACATCATGGACGGCACCAAGCTGTACCGCTTCACCCTGCGCTGGGGCGAAAGCCGCGACAGTGATGACGCCGACGGGGCGGTGACGGGGACGACCGATGCCCGCCCGACCGATGCCCAGATCGCCGCCGCGCTGCCGGCGTTGCAGGGCGACATCATGCAGATCCCGCCCGTTTACTCCGCCATCAAGGTGGCCGGCGAGCGCGCCTATGACATGGCCCGCGAGGGCCGCCCCCCGGTGCTGGAGCCGCGCCCGGCCCGCGTCGACCGCTTCGAGCTGGTCGAGCATTTGGACGCCGACCATTCGGTGTTCGAGGTGCAGTCGGGCAAGGGGGTGTATATGCGCAGCCTGGCGCGCGACCTCGCCGTGGCCTGCGGCACGCTGGGGCATATCGCCGCGCTGCGCCGCCTGCGCGTGGGACCCTTTACCGAGACGCAGGCGATTGTGCTGGACAAACTGGCGCGCGGGGAGGATACCCCCCCCACTTCCCCGGACTTCCTGCTTCCCGTTGCGACCGCGCTGGCCGACATCCCGGCGCTGGCCCTGACGGAGGCGGAAGCCTTCGGCCTGTCACATGGCCAGGCGATCAGCCTGGTGGATCTGATGGGCCGCATTCCACGGACGGCCGACCCCGATGGGGGTGTGGTGCGGGCCATGGCGGGGAGTCGCGTGGTGGGGCTTTGCCGGCTGAATGATGGCTGGCTGAAGCCCGAACGGCTCTTGTGAGCCGCACGCGTCCTTTCAACCCCGTTCAGGAGTATCACGATGTCGTCGATCACCGCTGAGAGCCGTCATACGCTCATCAAGGTCCATGCCACCTCGGCCAACGACACCGGCAGCCCCGAAGTGCAGGTGGCGCTGATTTCGCAGCGCATCTCGATGCTGACCGAGCACCTCAAGATCCACGCCAAGGACTTCCACAGCCGCCGCGGCCTGCTGATGCTGGTCGGGCGCCGCCGTCGCCTGCTGGACTACCTGAAGGGCAAGAGCCAGTCGCGCTACGAGGCGCTGATCGCCAAGCTGGGCCTGCGCCGCTGACGCGGTGGGCGGGGGGCTTGCCCCCTTCCCGTGCGGCTTGCTGCACGCGGCCCTCTCGCCATTGAACGACGAGGGGCCGTGACCGACCCCGGTGCCATGGTGGCGCCGGGGCAATGACCGTACCGGGGATGGCAACATGCCCCGGTTCCGCCGATGCGGCGGACCGTCAGGACTTCGTTCGCGCACCCGTTCGCGGAGGGCAGAACGGCGTTTCCGGCCACATGGTCGCCAGGGGCATCCCGCCCCGGCACCGCGGACCCCGCCACCCGGTCCGCCCCATGCCGCCCGAGACGCCGTCTTCCGCACAGGAGGCCGGGCGGGACTGTGCAGGTTCGCGGCATCGCCATCCGATGAAGGATTCGACGATGTTCAACTACTTCCGCAAGGAAATCGACTGGGGCGGGCGCAAGCTGGTGCTCGAGACCGGCAAGATCGCCCGCCAGGCCGATGGCGCGGTGATGGTCAGCTATGGCGACACCATCGTGCTCTGCACCGCCGTGGGCGTGCGCACCGCCAAGCCGGGCCAGGATTTCTTCCCGCTGACGGTGAACTACCAGGAAAAGACCTTTGCCGCCGGCAAGATCCCCGGCGGCTTCTTCAAGCGCGAGGGGCGGCCGACCGAGAAGGAGACCCTGGTCTCCCGCCTGATCGACCGGCCGATCCGCCCGCTGTTCCCGGACGGCTTCCGCAATGAGGTCCAGGTGGTGGCCACCGTGCTGAGCCATGACCTGGAGAACGACCCCGATGTGGTCGCCATGATCGGCTGCTCGGCGGCGCTGACGCTGTCCGGCATTCCGTTCT
>JBIPLY010000569.1:0-2516 GCA_044369385.1 Acetobacteraceae bacterium
GGGTGTTCCAGAAGTGTCCCGACCTGAAGGTGGTGCTGATCGAGTCCGGGGTGACCTGGCTGCCGGCGAGCATCTGGCGGATGAACAAGACCTGGCGCGGGGTGCGCAGCGAGGTGCCGTGGCTGGACCGGCTGCCGGGGGATATCATTCGCGAGCGGGTGCGGTTGACGGCGCAGCCGCTGGATGCGGCGGGCGATCCGGCGGATCTGGGGCGGGTGCTGGAGCAGCTGGGCAGCGATGAGATGCTTTTGTTCGCCAGCGATTATCCGCATTGGCAGTATGATGGCGATGATCCGGTGGCGCCGGGGGTGCCGGCGGGGATGCTGCGGCGGATGATGATCGAGAATCCGCTGAAGACCTATCCGAGACTGGCTGTGCAACAGGAGGCGACGCCGTGAATGTGACGCTCCGCGAGACGCGCATCGATACCCCAGGGCGGCAGCATATGGGGTTTGTCGATTGCGACGTGCATCCGTTCTTCCGCACGCCGGCGGATTTCGATCCGTGGTTGTCAGCGCGGTGGCGTGAGCATCGGGTGACGATCGGGAACCGGGCGCGGCAGGGGCTGCACAAGGGCAGCGTGTATCCGCGGATGTCGCCGGGCAACGGGATGCGGATGGATGCCTGGCCGGAGGGGGGCGGGCCGCCGGGGAGCGATCTGCGGATGATGCAGGAGCAGCTGCTGGACCTGTACGACGTGCGGTATGGGTTGCTGGCGCCGCTCGTGGGCGGGGCGGCGGCGGAGCGGAATGTCGAGTTTGCGGCCGCGATGGCGCATGCGGTGAACGAGTGGCAGGCCGCGGTGTTCTGCGATCCCGATCCGCGGCTGAAGGCGAGCGTGCAGATCACGCTGGAGGACGAGGACGCGGCGATTGCGGAGATCGAGAAGCGGGCGGGCGATCCGCGGTTCGCGCAGGTGAACATTCCGCCGCGGGGGCTGGAGCCGTTGGGGCGGCGGCGGTATCGCAAGATTTTGGCGGCGTGTGCTGCGAACGGGTTTCCGATTTCGCTGCACCTGGGCGGGACCAGCGGGCATGCCTCGACCGGGGGCGGGTGGGCGAGCTTCTATCATGAGGAGCACCCGTCCTATGTGCAGACGATGCAGACGCTGGTGATCTCCATGGTGTGCGAGGGGGTGTTCGATGAGATCCCCGAGCTGAAGGTGGTGATGGTCGAGGGCGGGTTTGCCTGGTGGCCGTCGCTGGGATGGCGGATGGACCAGCATTGGAAGCGGCTGCGGGCGGAGGTGCCGCTTTCGATGGCGCCGAGCGAATACATGCGGCGGCATTTTTGGGTGACGACGCAGCCGATGGAAGAGCCGGAGCGGGCGGAGGACATGCTGCGCACGATCGAGTGGATCGGGCCGGACCGGGTGATGTTCTCGACCGATTATCCGCACTGGGATCAGGACGACCCGCGCTATGCGTTCAAGGTGAAGCTGCCTGACGATTGGGCGCGGCTGATCTATCGGGAGAACGCCCTTTCGCTGTACCGGCTGGACTGATGGCGAGCCGGCATGTGGTGGCGGCGGTCGATGAGATCCCGCCAGGGGGGCGCAAGATCGTCAGCGTGCGCGGGCGGCAGATCGGGGTGTTCAACCTGGGCGGGGAATTCTTCGCGCTGATCAATGTCTGCCCGCACCAGGGGGCGAAGCTGTGCGAGGGGGCGGTGGTGAGCCAGCTCGTCTCGCCCGGGCCGGGCGAGTACGCGCTGGCGCGGGAGGGGGAGATGATCCGCTGTCCCTGGCATTGCTGGGAGTTCGATATCCGCACCGGGCAGAGCTGGTGCGAGCCCGATGATGTGAAGGCGAAGAGCTACAGCGTGACGGTGGAGCCCGGCGGCACGCTGGCGAAGGGCCCGTTCAAGGCGGAGACGCTGACGGTGGCCGTCGAACGCGAGTATGTGGTGGTCGAGATGTAGCCGTTTGCACCCGCCTCCCTCGGGAGAGCCGGGTGCAAACGGATAAAGTTTTTTTGCTTCTTTTTGTTCACAAAAAGAAGACTCTTCCTTGCTTCAGAAGCTCAGCACAATATCCCCGCCCAGTGTGAACGCCCCGCCGCTGCGCCCGCCGTTGAAGGGCTTGGTGCCGTTCAGCGACTGGTCGTAGCGAACCTCGGGGCGCAGCATCAGGCCGGCGAGCGGGCCGGACAGGCCGGGCTTGTAGGTGACGCCCAGGGTCAGCGCGCCGTAGGTGGTGGCGCGCGCGCCGATGACGGTGGCGGGGCGGCCGAGCTGGGCGTTGACGAAGTCGAAATTGCCCGGGAAGGCGGCGACGAAGAAGGCCTTTTCGTCGCGCCAGGCTTCGGCACGGGCGTTCAGCTTGATCTGGTCGTTCAGCGCGTATGACACGTATTGCGCGATGCCGTAGCCGTTGGCGCCGACGGCTTCCTCGCGGATGTGGTTCAGCTCGGTGCTGAAGCTCCAGGTGTCGTTCGGCTTGTAGGTGACCAGGATGTCGCTGAGGTAGCGGTAGTGGCGGGATGCGTTGCGGGTTGTGGCGGAGGCGTTTTCGGGGC
>JBIPLY010000568.1:0-2516 GCA_044369385.1 Acetobacteraceae bacterium
CTCGGGGGAGGGGGTTTTGGGCGCTGCTGGCCAGCACTCAGGGCGCTCACGCGGGTGCGGGGGCCGGCTCTGGCGGGGGGGTGCGGGCGGGGCGCGGCGGCGGGGCGGGGCGCGGCAGGGTGCGCATGCCGCGGTTGCGGATGCCGGGCAGAATCCAATCGGCAACCAGGCCGTGTTCGACGGCCGCCGCATGTGGGGCGCGGCCGACCGGGCGCCAGTACAGCACGGCCAGCGCCGGGCCGCGGGAGAGCGGGGCCAGGATCAGGACGCGGTCGAAGCCGCAATCGTCTTCGTACTCTTCTTCATCTTCGTCTTCGGGGGAGGCCCAGGCGGCGTCGCAGCGCGCCAGCAGGCGCAGCAGCAGGGCGAGGATCAGGGCCAGGAGCTCGGCGCCCGGGCGCAGTTCCGCGACCGCTGCGAGAGCGGCGCTTGTGCGCGCGGGATGGGGAGCCGGGGCGGGTGCCATGATGAGAACATATCATGAACATCACCGGGGTGCAAGAAAAAAATCAGGATGACGGTTTGCTGGGGGAGAAGCCTGGCCCCCCTCCGGCTCCCCCCGTGAAGAACGGGGGGAGGGCAGGAAGGGCGGCGTACGGTGGGAGGTTATTTCGGGCGGGGTTGCAGGTTTGGCATCACGCCGGGCGGGATCGGGCAGACATAGGGGGTGGCGGCGGTGCGGGCGGCGTGGTCGGCCTTGGCCGCGGCGAGCAGGGCGGGGTTGCGGAGGGCTTCGACGGCAGTGGCGGCCATCGCCTTGGCGACGTGGACCATGCCCTTCTTGGCATGCGGCGACTTGCCCTGGGCCGTCATCTGCCAGGAATGGAACGGGGTGCCGATCGCCACCGTGGCGCCGTCGGCCTGGACCAGGGGGACTTTCCAGCTCACGTCGCCGACATCGGTGCTGCCGAGCATCGGGGCGCCGGTTTGGCCGAGCGTGGTGATGAAATCGGCCAGCGGGGCGTCGGTGCGGAGCGGCACGCCGTGGCGGCGATAGGGGTAGGCGAGGTCTTCGGGGGAGAGGGTGGCGCGGATCTGTTCGGCGAATGCGCGATCGGCGTCGTCGAACTGGGGCGGGCCGAGGCGTTCGAATTCGGCCTGCATGGCGCGTTCCAGCGGGGTGTTCGGCATCAGGTTCGAGACGGCGGAGACCACGCGTTCCTGCACGCTTGTCTCAGTCATCAGGGCCGCACCCTGGGCGATCTTGCGGACGCGGTCGTTGAGCTGCTGCATTTCGGCGAGGTCGCGGGCGCGCACGGCGTAGCGCACCGTGGCGGTGCCTTGGACGACGTTGGGCGCGATGCCGCCGGCGTCGAGATAGGCGTAATGGATGCGCGCGTCGGACGGCATGTGCTCGCGCATGTAGTTCACGCCGACATTCATCAGTTCGACGGCGTCGAGCGCGCTGCGGCCGAGATGCGGGGAGGCGGCGGCGTGGGACGGGCGGCCGGTGAAGGTGAAGTCGATGCGGGTGTTGGCCAGGCTCAGCGCGTCATTGACGCCGGCGAAGGGCATCGAGTGCCAGGTGATCGCCATGTCGACATCGTCGAAGCAGCCTTCGCGGACCATGAAGGTCTTGGCCGCGCCGCCTTCCTCGGCCGGGCAGCCGTAATAGCGGACGCGGCCCTTGATGCCCTGGGCCGCCAGCCAATCCTTGACGGCGGTGGCCGCCAGCAGCGCGCCGGAGCCGAGCAGGTTGTGGCCGCAGCCATGGCCCATGCCGTCGCCGGGCAGCGGCTGGGGTTCGGCGATGCCGGGTTGCTGGGAGAGGCCGGGCAGCGCGTCGTATTCGCCGAGGATGGCGATCACCGGGCCTTCGTCGCCGGCTTCGCCCATGATGGCCGTCGGGATGCCGGCGAGGTTTTCGGTGATGCGGAAGCCCTGGCGTTCCAGCTCCGCCTTGTGCTCGGCGACCGAGCGGAACTCGGTATAGGCGATCTCCGGCATGTCGAAGACGCGGTCGGACAGTGCCTCGAACGCTTCGCGCTTGGCGTCGACGAGCTGCCAGATGATGTCCGAGTTCTGCATGGGGGCCTCCGCGTTGGAGACCCCGTTCTACGTCAATCCTTGGGCAGCGGCCAACGGTCGAGATAGGGCTGGTACTCCGGCTCCACGTCCACCTGCATCGTCGCCAGGAAGCGCACCACGGCGCAGTAGAAGGCGATCGTCACCACCAGGTCGGTCAGGTGCTCGGTGCTGAAGCAGGCTTGCAACTCGCGGAACGTCGCCTCCCGCGCGCCGCCTTCCTCGGCCATCTCGCGCGCCGCGCGCAGCACGCAGCGCTCCACCGCCCCCAGCCCGGTTGGCCGGCCCGCGGTATCGTCGATCAGGGCCTGGATGTCGGGCTCGGTCACGCCGAAATCGTGGCCGATCTTGACATGGTGCGACCATTCGTACGGCGAACGCGCCAGCCACCCCACCTGCAGGATCGCCAGCTCGCGCAGCCGGCCGTCCAGCGTCGACTTGTTGCGGATGTAGCCGCCCAGCCCCTGGAACGCGCGCGTGGCGCCGGGCGA
>JBIPLY010000166.1:0-8280 GCA_044369385.1 Acetobacteraceae bacterium
TCCGCGGCGCGACTTCGCGTCGCGACGGCAGAGCCCTGGCCTTGCTTTCTTCCTTCTTGCCCCACGGCAGCCCGCGCATGACCTGGGTGGCGATTCTGCGCCATTTGGTGTTTGCCGGTGGATTGGCGTTGGTTTCGGCGGTGGTGGTTCGGGCGATGGTATCCGCGGGGGTGATGGATCGTCCCAGTGCCAGGAAGGCGCATGTGGTTCCGACGCCGAAGGGGGGCGGGGTTGGGATTGTGGTGGCGTTTTTGCTGGGCGTTTCGGTTTTGTATGGGTTTGCCGATTTTGCCCGGTTGGCGGACGTTTATTTTCGCGGGGTGGTGTTGGCGTCGGTGGCGATTGCGGTGGTGGCGTATCTGGATGACCTCCGGGATTTCCCGTTTGTGGTGAAGCTGGGCGCGCAGGTGGGGGCGGCGCTGTTGGCGGTGGGGACGGGGCTTTATGTGCAGGTGTTCAACCTGCCGTGGGTTGGGGCGGTGGATATCGGGGTTTGGGGGGCGGTGGTGACGGTGGGGTGGATTCTGTTTGCCACCAACGCGATGAATTTCATCGATGGGTTGAATGGGCTGGTGGGCGGCACGGTGTTGGTGGCGTGCGGGTTTCTGGCGGTGATTGCGGCGGGGCAGGAGGGGTGGTTCGTTTATTTTGCTGCCTTGCTGCTGGGGGCGGCGGTGGCGGGGTTTTTGCCGTTCAATTTCCCGTCGGCGCGGATTTTCATGGGGGATGTGGGGAGCCAGTTCTGCGGGTTCGTGCTGGCGATGCTGGGGGTGGCGGCGGCGCGGTTCCAGGCGGTGGAGATGAGCTTTTTGCTGGTGCCGATGCTGCTGGCCGGCGTGTTGTTCGATGTGGCGTTCACGTTGGGGCGGCGGCTGCTGGCGGGGGAGAATATCGCGCAGGCGCATCGGTCGCATCTGTATCAGGTGGCGCATCGGGCGGGGGTGGATGCGCGGGTGATCGCGGCGGTGCATTGGGGGTTTGCGGCGGTGGGGGGCGTGGTGGCGCTGGGGTTCACCCATGCCGGGGCGGGGATGAAGCTGCCGTGGCTGGGGGTTCTGGTGCTGCCGCAGCTCGCCTGGCTTTGGTTTGTGGTGATGCGGGCGCGGGCGTCAGCGCTGGGGCGTTGGTAGGCGGAGCGGCAGGAGCGCGATCGCGCCGGCGGCGAGGAAGAGCAGGACCACGGCCATGCCGGCGCGCTGGCTCTGGAAGGCGGCGGTGGCCAGGCCCAGCATGGCCGGACCGAGGAAGGCGGTGACGCGGCCGGAGAGCGCGAACAGGCCGAACCAGGCGGCGCGGGCGTCGGGCGGGGCGAGGTGGGCCATCAGGCTGCGGCTGGCGGCCTGGGCGGGGCCGACGAAGAGGCCCAGGGCCAGGCCGAGGCCCCAGAACCAGGCGGGGTCGCGCACCACCAGCAGCGGCAGGCCGAGGGCGACCAGGGCGGCGAGGCTGGCGAGGATGGTGGTTTTGGCGCCGAGGCGGTCTTCGATGAAGGAAAAGCCGAGCACGCCGAGGCCGGCGGTGATGTTCAGGCCGATGCCGAAGATCAGCACCTGCGTGGCGGAGAAGCCGAATTCGCCGGCGGCGTAGATGCCGCCGAAGGCGAACAGGGTGACCAGCCCGTCCATGAACAGCATGCGCGCCAGCAGCAGGTGGAGCAGGGCGCGGTCGTGGCGCAGGGCGCGCAGGGTGGCGCGCAGCTCGGCGTAGCCCTCGCGCACGGCGCTGCGCCAGGGCTTTGCGGCGCTGCGGTCGGGGATCAGCACGGCGGCGGGCCAGCCGAAGGCGGCGACCCAGAGGCCGGCGAGCACGGCGGCGGCGCGGATGTGCTGGGCCTGGGCGCGGTCGAGGCCGAACAGGGCGGGGTCGGGCAGGACCAGCAGGACCAGGGCGAGCGCCAGGCAGGCCAGGCCGCCGGCGTAGCCCGCGCCCCAGGCGAGCATCGAGAGGCGGCCGATGCGGCCGGACGGTGCGATGTCGGGGAGCATGGCGTTGTAGAAGACCGACGCCACCTCGAAGGCGACGGTGCCGGCGACGACCAGGACCAGGGCCAGGGGGACGTAGGCCGGGTCGGGGCGGACCCACCACAGGGCGATGGTGCTGGCGGCCATCACCGCCACGCACAGGCCCAGCATCGGGCCGCGCCAGCCGCCGCGGTCGGCCAGTGCGCCCATGGGCACGGCGAGGAGCGCGATCAGGACGCCGGCCACGGCCTGGGCGCCGGCCCATTGCGCGGCCCCGGTGACGGGATCGGCGGCGACGGCCTGCGTGAAGTACGTGGCGACCACGAAGGTGGACACGACGGTGGCAAACGCGCTGTCGGCCCAGTCGTAGAGCACCCAGGCCGCCACTTGTCGCCGGGGTGCGCGCATCCGACATCCTCCGCTTTGATCGGCCGTTGGTGCCAGAGTAGGGTGCCCGGCCGCCGGAGGCCACCATGCGACGTGCTGTGCTGACTGCCCTTTGTTTGATGTTTGCCGTGCCCGCCGTCGCGCAGGAGCGGCCGACCGGCAGCGGCAGCGGATTCGTGGTCGCCGAGGGGCGGGCGCTGACCAACCATCATGTGATCGATGGCTGCCGGCGGGTGACGGTGCGCACGCCGCAGGGGGCGGTGCTGCCGGCCCGGGTGCTGGCCGGGGATGCGCGGCGCGACCTGGCGCTGTTGGCGATCGAGGGGGCTGCGGGCCCGCCGCTGTCGTTCCGCGAGCAGCCGGCGGTGGCGCGCGGCGAGGCGGTGGTGACCTATGGGTTTCCGCTGTCCGGCGTGCTGTCCTCCGGGCCGACGCTGACCACCGGGGACATCAGCGCGCTGGCCGGGTTGCGCGACAATCCGCTGCATTTCCAGATCAGTGCCCCGGTGCAGCCGGGCAATTCGGGCGGGCCGCTGTTGGATGCGCAGGCCAATGTGGTGGGCGTGGTGGTCAGCAAGCTGAACGCGATGCGCATCGCCCAGATGACCGGCGGCGACATTCCGCAGAACGTGAACTTCGCCATCAAGGGGGCGGAGGCGCTGCGCTTCCTGCGCGAGCAATCCGTGGCGCCGCGGCTGGCGGCCAGCACGGGGGCGGACCGGCGGGCGCGCGAGGTGGGGGAGGTGGCGCATGCCTCCACCCTGTTCATCCAGTGCTATGGGGCCGGCGCGCGCACGCCGGCGGCGGCGACCACATCCGCCCAGGGCAAGCCGGCTGACGATCCCAGCGTCCGGCTGCTGAACCGCGGCCAGCAGCCGATCGCGGCGATCTTTGCCCGGCCGGCCGGCAGCGCCGAGTGGGGGGCCAATCGGCTGGCGCAGGGGCCGCTGTTGCCGCAATCGGCGGAGATTCTGCGGCTGCCGCGCGGGGGGGAGTGCGTCCACGACCTGAGGGTGGTATTCGCGGATCGTCGCGCGTTGGAGCGCAAGGGGGCGAATCTGTGCCAGGTCAGCGACCTGCCGGTTCCGTGACCCGCGCGCCGCGGCGGCCGGCGAAGTGAGGGGGAACGCAATGGACCAGCGGACAGGGATGCGGCGGGAGCGCCGGCGATGAGCGGGGCTGCGGCGCGAGCGCCCTCGACCGGGCTGCGCGGGCGCAATTATGCCCGCAAATACTGGCCCTTCGTGGTGCCGGCGGGGTTGGTGGTGTTCGCGGTGATCGTGTTCCCGTGGATCTTCACGCTCTACATGTCCGTGCATGAGTGGAAGGTGGGCGGCGGGGTCACGTTTGTCGGGCTGGACAACTATCTGCGCCTGCCGGGCGATGAGCGCTTCACCTCCTCGGTGCTGCGCACGCTGTATTTCACCGCGCTGTCGGTGGTGTTCCCGGTCGGGCTGGGGGTGGCCGCGGCGGTGTGCTTCCACCGCAACTTCCCGTTCCGCGGGCTGGCGCGCACCATCTTCATCCTGCCGATGATGGCAACCCCGGTGGCGATCGCCCTGGTCTGGACCATGATGTTCCACCCGCAGGCCGGGGTGCTGAACTTCCTGCTGACCTCGATCGGCCTGCCGCCGAGCATGTGGAGCTATGATGCGGCCACCGTGATCCCGACGCTGGTGCTGGTGGAGACCTGGCAGTGGACGCCGCTGGTGATGCTGATCGTGCTGGGCGGGCTGGCGGCCCTGCCGACCGATCCGTTCGAGGCGGCGCGCATCGACGGGGCGAGTTCGTGGGACATGTTCCGCCACCTGACCGTGCCGCTGGTCTGGCCGCACATCATCGTGGCGACGGTCATCCGCACCATCGATTCCTTGAAGGCGTTCGATCTGATCTTCGTGATCTCCGGCGGCGGGCCGGGGACGTCCAGCGAGACGATCAACCTGTATCTGTACCAAACCGCATTCGCGTTCTACAACATGGGCTATGCGGCGGCGATGACGGTGGTGTTCTTCATCATCATCCTGCTGATCAGCCTGGTGCTGTTCTCAGTGCGGCAAAGGGAGCAGTGGCAATGAAGGGCTATCGCGTTCGCCGGCTGATCGGTCGGTTCTTCTTCGGGCTGTCGGTGTTCGCGCTGGTGTCGCCGGCGATCCTGGTGTTCCTGTGGATGCTGTCGCTGTCGCTGAAGAACGAGGTGGACAACATGTCCTTCGTTCCGGTGTTCATCCCCAACCCGCCGACGCTGAACAACTTCATCGAGGTGTTCGAGCGCAACGATTTTCTGACCTACACGATCAATTCGGTAATCGTTTCGTTCGGGGCGACCGGGTTGGCGCTGTTGATGGGCGTGCCGGCCGGGTTCGGCATCGCCAAGGCCAAGGCGCACCGGGTGGCGGCGCTGATCATGATCGCGCGGGTGACGCCGGGCC
Organism: Acetobacteraceae bacterium; assembly: GCA_044369385.1. Classification (GTDB taxonomy): domain Bacteria; phylum Pseudomonadota; class Alphaproteobacteria; order Acetobacterales; family Acetobacteraceae; genus CAMDGX01. Next base: position 4,778 of record JBIPLY010000166.1, read on the forward strand.
TGTCCTATCTGATCCCGCTGTTCCTGATGTTCCAGTGGATCGGGCTGACCGGGTCGCTGGCGCCGCTGGTGATCACCCATCTGGTGATCACGGTGCCGATCGTGGTGTGGGTGATGATCGGCTTCTTCGAGGGGCTGCCGCCCGACCTGGAGGAGGCCGCACTGGTGGATGGGGCGACGATCTGGCAGGCGTTCTACCATATCGCCATGCCGCTGGCCCGGCCGGGGATCGTGGTGGCGATGATCCTGGCCTTCATCTTCTCCTGGAACAACTTCATCTTCGGCGTGGTGCTGGCCGGGCGGGCGACGCGGACCTTGCCGGTGGCGGTCTACAACGTGATCAGCTTCGAGCAGGTGTCGTGGGGGCCGCTGGCGGCCGCGGCGCTGCTGGTGACGCTGCCGGTGCTGCTGCTGACGCTGCTGATGCAGAAGGAGATCGTCGCCGGGTTGACCGCCGGCGGGGTCAAGGGCGGGTAACCTACGGTAACGTGGCGGAAGCCATTTGCCGGCATTCTGCCCCGGTCTGAAGGAGAAGCGGCTTGGCCCTGTACCTGGTCACCGGCGGTGCCGGCTTCATCGGCTCGCACCTTGTCGATGCGCTGCTGGGCGCGGGCCATGCGGTGCGGGTGCTGGACGATCTCAGCACCGGAAAGGTGGCGAACCTGGACCCGCGCGCGGAGCTTCGGCGCGGCGATGCGGCGGACCCGGCGGCGGTGGGGGCGGCGATGGCGGGGGTGGCGGGGTGTTTTCACCTGGCGGCCATTGCGTCCGTGGCGCGCGGCAATGAGGAGTGGCGCACCACGCACCTGGCCAACCAGACGGCGACGGTGACCGTGCTGGATGCGGCGCGGGCGGCGGGCGCGGTGCCGGTGGTCTATGCGTCCTCGGCGGCGATCTACGGCAATCTGGGCGACGCGGTGGCGCATGAGGGGCTGCGGCCGGCGCCGCTGACCGCGTATGGCGCGGACAAGCTGGGGTCGGAACTGCATGCCGCCGTGGGCTGGGGCGTGCATGGGGTGCCGAGCCTGGGGCTGCGCTTCTTCAACATCTATGGGCCGCGGCAGGACCCGCGCTCCCCGTATAGCGGGGTGATTTCCATTTTTGCCGCGCTGGCCGCCGCGGACCAGGTGGTGACGGTGCATGGCGACGGGTTGCAGGAGCGGGATTTCGTCTATGTCGGGGATGTGGTGGCGCATCTGATGGCGGCGATGGCGCATCTGGGCGGGCATCCGGCGGCGGAGGTGCTGAATGTGTGCACCGGGCGGGCGACTTCGGTGCTGGTGCTGGCCACGACCCTGGCGCGGCTGAACGGGCGGGCGGCGCGCATCGCCCATGGGCCGGCGCGGGCGGGGGATATCCGCCGCTCGCTGGGCGATCCCGCGCGGGCGATCGGGCTGCTGGGGGTGCGGGCGGGGGTGACGCTGGAGGACGGGCTGGCGCGGACCCTGGCCTGGATGGCCGCGGGTTAGCGTTTCAGCGCCGCGCGGGTGCGGTGGGCGAGGGCGGCGAGCGACCAGGGCGGCAGGGCTTCGATCCAGTGCAGGTCGGTGGCGTGCTGGGTCAGGCTCGATTTGTAGCGCGCCTCGCCGGCCAGCAGGTCGTAGGCCGCCATGCCGGCCGCGGCATAGTGCTGGGTGGCGAGATGGTGGCAGGTGAGGCCGGGCTTGCGCGGCGTGCCCTCGGCGGCAGCGTAGGCGAAGCCGCTCTGGTAGTTCGCCACCCGGCCGCGCCAGACGAAATTGTAGAGATAGCCCACGATGTCGGCGCCGGCGGTGATGCGCAGCAGGTCGATCTCGCCGCGCGGCCAGGCGGTGGCGAGGAGTTCGCCATGGAAGGCGGTGAAGCCGGGCAGGGCGAAGGCGCCGGGCTTGCCGCGGGCGGTCCAGGTTTGCTGGTGCAGCACGGCCAGGGCGGCGAGCCAGTCCTGCGCCTGATCCAGCGTGGCGGCGCTTTCCACCGCCAGAGGGCCATAGGCACGCAGCGCGCGGCGCAGCTGCTGGCGGGTGTTGGCGCTGAGCAGGCCGAGATGGCCGTCGGGGTGGGCGCGCACGGCGCCGAGGTCGATCCACCGCGCGGCGGAGGGGTGGGCGCGGTCGAGGATGAAGGCACCGGTGGCGGCGGCGGCGCGGCGATGGGCGAGGTCGGTGCCGGGCAGCACCACGGCGCCTTCGGCCAGCAGGCGGCGCATGGCCGCGGCGAGCAGGCCCGGCGGGGCGTCGCGGGCCAGCAGCAGGCCGTTGTATTCGACATGGGGCGCATCGAGGGCGGCATCGCCGCTGGCGTTGAGCCACAGCGCCGGGCCGAGCGCGCCGCGGCGGCGGTTGAACAGGCCGAGCGCCAGCACCCGGCCATCCGCCTGTGCGGTCAGCAGCCGCGGGTGGGGGAAGCGCGCCGCCGCCTGGCAGCCGACCCAGCTCCAGCTCTGGAAGAAGCTGCCATCCGCCCGGGCCTCCAGCGCGCGCCACATCGCGGCCAGGGTGGGCCAGTCGGGCGGCGGGGCCAGGCGGAGGTTCGGCATGGCCGGCATGATGGACCGGCGCGCGGCGGGCGACCATAGTGGGGCGGCGGAAGCGGGAGGCGATGTGTCGCTGGGCGGCGTGCTGATCAATGTGCTGGTGGAACCGCCGATCAACCTGTTGCCGGTGATCGCGGTCGGGCTGTGGCTGATGGCGGATGCCGCGCGGCGGTCGCTGCGGCGGCGCGTCGGTGGGTGGATCGCGGGGCTGGGGTTCGCCGCCTTGGTGGTGTTCGCGCTGCCGGCGACGCCCTGGGTGCTGCTGCGGGCGCTGGAGCGCGACCTGCCGAGCGAGACTGCCGAGGCGCCGGGGGCGATCGTGATCCTGTCGGCCGAGGACCTGCGCGCGGTGCCGGGCGGCATCGTCGATCCGCCCGATCTCGGCGCGCTGACGCTGCAGCGGCTGCGCGCCGGGGCGCTGCTGCACAAGCGCACCGGGCTGCCGATCCTGGTGGCCGGCGGCGTGCTGCGCCCGGGCGACCCGCCGATCGCCCAGGCCATGGCGCGGGTGCTGGCCGAGGAATTCGCGGCACCGGCGCGCTGGATCGAGGATCGGTCGGCCACCACCTGGGAGAACGCCGCGTTCAGCGCCGTGCTGTTGCGCGCCGACGGGATCGGGGCGGTGCAGGTGGTGACCCATGGCTGGCACATGCGCCGCAGCCTGTTGGCGTTTCGCCGGGCCGGGCTGCCGGCGGCCGCGGCGCCGTCGCATCTGAGCGGGCCGGCGCGGCTGGATTTCGCCAGCTTCGTGCCGAGCGCGCAGGCCTGGTCCGACAGCCGGTATGCGATGCACGAGTGGATCGGCCTGGCCTGGTATGCGCTGCGCGATGGAGGCTGACGGGATGCGGCTGGTTTCGTCGCCCGACGCGCTGCCGGCGGGATTGCTGGGGGGCAGCGGGTTCTTCTCGACGGCCGCGTGGTGGCGCACGGTGGTGGCGGCCGGGGTGCCGGCGGGGGCGGAGGCGGTGTTCGCGGTGCATGGCGACGGC
>JBIPLY010000167.1:0-8275 GCA_044369385.1 Acetobacteraceae bacterium
GGCAGGCCGGCGAGGCGGACGCCGGGGGCGGTGAAGACGCCGCCAGCGAGGGTGCCGGCGACCAGGTTCATCGCCGGGGAGCCGATGAAGCCGGCGACGAAGGCGTTGGCCGGGCGGTCGTAGATCTCGATCGGGCTGCCGACCTGCTGGATGATGCCGCGGTTCATCACCACGACGCGGTCGGCCAGGGTCATCGCCTCGACCTGGTCGTGGGTGACGTAGATCGTGGTCACCTGCAGGTCGTGTTGCAGGTTCTTGATCTGGGCGCGGGTGGAGACGCGCAGCTTGGCGTCGAGGTTGGACAGCGGCTCGTCCATCAGGAACACGGCGGGTTCGCGCACCACGGCGCGGGCGAGGGCGACGCGCTGGCGCTGGCCGCCGGAGAGTTCGCGCGGGCGGCGGGCGAGCAGGTCGCCGAGTTCGACCATGGCGGCGGCGCGGCGCACCCGGGCGTCGTGGGTGGCGGGGTCGATGCGGCGGACCTTCAGCGGGAAGCGGATGTTCTCGTAGACCGAGAGGTTCGGGTACAGGCCGTAGTTCTGGAACACCATGGCCACGTCGCGGTCTTTCGGCTCCAGCCGGTTGACCACGCGATCGCCGATGAGGATCTCGCCCTCGGTCGGGTCTTCGAGGCCGGCGATCATGCGCATGGTGGTGGTCTTGCCGCAGCCCGAGGGGCCGAGCAGGACGATGAACTCGCGGTCGGCGATGGCCAGGTCGACAGCATGCACGCCGACGAAGCCGCCCCATCGCTTGGTTACGCCGCGCAGGGTCACCTGCACCATGTCCCAAAGGCCCCCGGTTGCGGTCTGGCTTGCCCATCCGCGCTTGGTGTCACGTTGACAGAATGCGACTACGTATGCAACAGGGGTGGAACGGGTTTTTGGGGGATGGGGCGATGGGCGGGGTTCATCTGGCCAACAAGCGGTTCGTCCATTCCGCCCTGTATGAGCTGGCGCGGGCCACGCCGCAGACGCTGATGGGGCGGCTGGCGGCGGCGTATCATCCGGACGCCGAGTGGCGCGGGTCGCATCCGATGAACGAGTTGCGCGGCATCGATGCGATCGCGGCGCAGGCCTGGCGGCCGTTGCTGGCGGCGTTTCCCGATCTGGAGCGGCGCGATTCGATCCTGATCGGCGGGGAGTACGAGGGGGCGGCGCTGGTGGGCGCCATGGGGCATTACTGCGGCACGTTCCGGCGCGACTGGCTGGGGATTCCGGCGACGGGGCGGGCGGTGTGGTTGCGCTATGGCGAGTTCCACCGGCTGCGCGACGGGCGGATCGACCAGAGCACGGTGCTGGTCGACGTGCTGGATGTGATGCGGCAGGCCGGGTTCTGGCCGGTGGCGCCCAGCCTGGGCACCGAGGGGATGTGGCCCGGGCCGATCACCGCGGACGGCGTGGTGCTGCGCGACACCAACCCGGCCGAGGGGGCGGCGAACCTGATCCAGATGCGCGACATGCAGAACAAGCTGGGGCTGCACGGCGACATCTTCGCCGAGGGGCGCGCGGCGATGCTGCGCCCGGCCTCGCAGACCGAGCATTGGCATCCGCAGATGATGTGGTACGGGCCGAGCGGCGTCGGCAGCACGCGCGGGATCGAGGGGTTTGTCGACTGGCACCGCATGCCGTTCCGGCGCGCGTTCCACAACACCCGCGGCGGGCAGCATTACGCGCGGATCGGCGACGGCGCCTATACCGCCACCGGCGGCTGGCCCAGCATCACCACGCAGCATCTGGGCGGGGATTTCATGGGCATCCCGCCGACCGGGCGCGAGCTGACGATGCGGGTGATGGATTTCTATCTGCACCACGAGGGCAAGATCCGTGAGAACTGGATCCCGATCGACATTCTCCATCTGTTGAACCAGATGGGGGTGGATGTGTTTGCGCGGATGCGCAGCCTGTTCGGGCGGGGAAGTTAGGTTCGGGCGGACCCGCGCAGGACCAGGCGGCTGGGCAGCATGACGGTGCGGCGCTGGACGGTTTTGCGCTCGATCTGGTCGAGCAGGATCGCCACCGTCGCTTCCACCATTGCGGCGCCGGGCTGGGTCACCGTCGTCAGGTTGTAGCCGCCCCAGGCGGCTTCGGGCACGTCGTCGTAGCCGACCACCGAGATGTCTTCGGGGATGCGCAGGCCGTACTGGCCGCGCAGCAGGTCGATGGCGGCGAACGCCATGTGGTCGTTGGCGAGGAACAGCGCGTCGGGCCGTTCGGGGCGGCGGAGCAGCGCATGCACCGCCTGTTCGGCGCCGTCGCGGGTGTAGGCGCCCACTTCGCGGGCGAAGAGGGGGGTGGCGCATTCGGCCAGGCCGCGCAGGAAGCCGGACTCGCGGTCGCGGCTGGTGGAGCTGTCTTCCTGGCCGGCGATGAAGGCGATGCGGCTGTGGCCGGCGCGGGCCAGGAGGTGGGCCACCTGGCGCCCGCCCTCGGCATTGTCGGAGGTGACCGAACTGGCCGGCAGCGACGGCACATAGCGGTTGAACAGCACCACCGGCGTGCCGGTCTTGGCGCATTCGCGCGCCAGGCTGGAGGACAGGGTGGCCGAGGCCATGACGATGCCCTCGACCTGGTACTGCAGCATGCGCTGCACCACCTGATCCTGCCGGCCGCGATCGGTCATGAACAGCAGCACCTGATAGCCGTGGCTTTGCAGGCTGCGCGACAGCATCTCCAGCACCAGCGGGTAGAAATGGTTGTCGAGATAGGCGACCAGCAGGGCGATCAGGCCGGAGCGGCCGCTGATCATGGCGCGGGCGATGGCGTTCGGGCGGTAGCCGAGATGCTCGGCGGCGGCGAGCACGCGGGCGCGCATCGCGGGCGAGACGCTGGCGCCGGGGGAGAAGGTGCGGCTGACGGCGGACTGCGATACCTGCGCCAGCCTTGCCACGTCGCTGGAGGTGATCGCGCCCTTTGCCATGGGGGGGAGTTTGGCGGCTGGAGGGAGGGAAGGCAAGGAAGCGGTTTTTTTTTGAAAAAAAGAACCAAAAAATTTTTATCCGTTTGCCAGTTGATTGAGCCGGATGCCAACGGATAAAAGTCTTTTTGCTTCTTTTTCTACAGAAAAAGAAGACTCTTGCTTCCTAGACTGACCGCGCTCCTATCCTCATCTGCGTCAAAGCTGCGGGTCGATCAGGACTTTGGCGTCCGGGCCGGGGTGGCGGAGCTGTTCGAAGACCGCCGGCAGGGCATCCAGCCCGATCACGCGGGTGACCAGGGCGGCGGCGTCGATGCGGCGCTGGGCCAGCAGGTCGAGCACCAGGGCGAAATCCTCGTGCTGGTAGCCGAGCACGAATTGCAGGGCGAGTTCCTTGCGGATGGCCACGCGCGGCAGGATCACGTCTTCGCCGCGGTTGACGCCGACCACCACGATGCGCCCGCGCGTGGGGGCCGCGGCGATGCAGTGCTGGAGCAGGCCGGGCAGGCCGACGCATTCGAAGATGATCTCCGCCGCGGGGAGGGCGGTGCCGGCGGGGTCGAGGGCGTGATCGGCGCCGAAGGCGAGGGCGCGGGCGCGGCGGACCGGGTCGATCTCGGTGGCGGTGATGCGGCGGGCGCCGGCAAAGCGGGCGAAGGCGATCACCGCCAGGCCGATCGGGCCGGCGCCGACCACCAGCACGTCGCGGCCGTAAAGCGAGCCGGCGAGACGCACGGCATGGGCGCCGACGGCCAGCGGTTCGGCCAGGGCGGCCTCGCGCAGGTCAATGCCGTCGGGCACGCGCAGGGCGTGGCGGGCACCGAGGCGGACATACTCGGCGTAGGCGCCCGGGACCGACGCGGACATGCCGACGATGCGGTTGCGCGGGCAGAGGATGCCCAGGGCCGCGCGGCAGGTGCCCTGCGGGCGGCATTCGTCGCATTCGCGCAGCGGCACGCCGATCACGCGATCGCCCGGCTGCCACTCCGGCGCACGGCTTTCCACCACTTCGCCGGCGAATTCGTGGCCGAGCACGGTGCCGGGCTCCAGGGGGACCAGGCTGGTTTCCGTCGCGTGCAGGTCGCTGCCGCAGATGCCGGCATAGGCGACGCGGATCACGATCTCGCCGGGCTCGGCGGCGGGGCGCTGGCGCGGCTCGATGGCGAGCGGGGCGCCGGGGGCGTGGAAGACGGCGGCGCGCATCGGCTCAGCCGCCGCAGCCCGGGGGGACGCGGCGGGCCATGGTGGCCTGTTCGAAGGCGTGGGCGATGCGCAGCAGCTTGGCCTCCGACCAGGCGCGGCCGGCGAAGGTGGCACCCTGCGGAAAATCGGGCGTGGCGATCTTGCCGATGCCGCTGGTGAAGCCGGCCGGGACCAGGACGCTGGGGTAGCCGGGCTTGGCCGCGATGCCGGCGCCGGCATTGCCGGGGAAGAGCACGGCATCGAGGCGGTGCTCGTCCATGTAGGCGTCCATGCCGGCGCGCCCGGCGGTCAGCAGATCGAGGCGGCGGGCAGATTTGTATTCGGGTTCCGACAGGTCGCCCTTGGTGGCCGCGGCGGCGAGGAACAGGTCCTGGCCGAAGCGCAGGCAGCGTTCGGGGTGGGCGGCGTTGAAGGCGATGATGTCGTCGATGCTGCGCATCTTCGTGCCGCGCAGCCATTCGGTGAGGTACTCGTTCAGGTCGTGCTTGATCTCATAGACGAAGACGGTCGGCGTGCGGATCACGGTGTGGCGCAGCGGGCTTTCGGGGTTGGTGTTCAGCACCGGCATGTCGGTGCCCGGCGCGCCGAGCCAGCCGTGGACGGGCATCGGCGCGCGCACGATGATGGCGCCGAGATCGGCCAGGGCCTCGATCGCCTGGTCCATGACCTTGCGGGCGCGCTTGGACAACGGTCCGTAATAGACGTCGCGGCCGGGATCGTCCGGGGCGACGGGGATGCCGATGCGCATGCCTTTCGCGCCCTCGGCGGTCAGGCCGTCGGTGTAGTCGGTCGGGCGTTTCAGCTTTTCGGTGGCGGGGTCCAGCGGGTCGGGCTGGGCCAGCACGTTCAGCAGGATCGCGGCGTCCTGCACCGTGCGGGTCATCGGGCCGGCGGTGTCCTGGCTGTGCGAGATCGGCAGGATGCCGGCGCGGCTGATCAGGCCCACGGTGGGCTTGACCGTGACCACGCCGGATTGGTTGGCCGGGGACAGCAGGGAGCCGGAGGTTTCGCTGCCGATGGTGGCGACGGCCAGGCCGGCCGCGACCGCCACGCCCGAGCCGGCCGAGGAGCCGCCGGGCTGGACGACGGGGATGTTGTCTTTCCAGAGGTCCGGCGCCCAGGCGTTGCGCACCTGGCCGCCGAGCGAGGAGTAGCCGGAGGGCATGCCGGCGGCGATGAAGTTGGCGAATTCGGTCAGGTTGGCCTTGCCCAGGATCACCGCGCCGGCTTCGCGCAGCAGCCGGGTGACGGTGGCGTCGCGCCGTGCCTTGGCGCCTTCCAGGGCGAGCGATCCGGCGGTGGTGGGCTGCTTGTCGGCGGTGGCGATGTTGTCCTTCAGCAGGATCGGGATGCCTTCCAGCGGGCGGGGCGCCTTGCGCTTGCTGGCGTCGAGCTTTCCCGCGATGGCCAGGGCGTCGGGGTTCGTGGTGCGCACGGAATTCAATGCCGGGCCGGCGCGGTCGATGGCCGCGATGCGGTCGAGGAAGGCCTGGGTCACCTGCGTGGCGGTCGTCTCGCCGGCGGCCAGGGCCGCGCGGAGGCTGGCGATGGTGCTGTTCGACAGGTCCTGCATGGCGGGGGCTCCGGGATCAGGCCGCGTCGGCGACGAGGCGGGTGTAAAGCGCGGGGTCGGTGGCGCCCTCGGTGCTGAACAGCAGCACGCGGCTGGCGGCGGTCAGGTTCAGGGCGGCGCGGGCGGCGGGGTCGGCGGCGGCCAGGAGGAAGGCGGCCAGGCCGGCGACACCGGATTCGCCGGCGACGATGCGGTGTTTGGCCAGGAGGCGCATGCACTCCACCGCGGCTTCGTCCGGGATGGCCATGAAGGCGTCGGCAGCCCGGGATAGTTCCTGCCAGGCCAGGATGCTGGGCTCGCCGCAGGCCAGGCCCGCCATCAGCGTGTCGAGGTCGCCGGGGATGGCGACCGGCTCGCCGGCTTCGGCACTTGCGAGCAGGCAGGCGGCCCGATCCGGTTCGGCGACGATGAAGTGGGGGCGGGGGGTGAGGCGGGCGCGGAGCTGCACGCTGACCGCAGCCGCGGCGCCGCCGACGCCGCCCTGCATGAAGCAGTGGGTGGGGGGCGCGCCGTGCCATTGGTCCAGGGCTTCCTCGGCCATCAGCCGGTAGCCCTGCATGACGTCGACGGGGACCGTGGTGTAGCCGGGGTAGGAGGTGTCGGAGATGACGAACCAGCCGTTTGCGTCCGCCGCGCGGGCGGCTTCGCGGACGGCGTCGTCATAGGTGCCGGGGACGCGGCGGACTTCGGCGCCATAGCGGGCGATGGCGTCGACGCGGCCCTGGCTGACGGTGGCGTGGACGTAGATCACGCAGCGGCAGCCGAAGCGCTGCGCGCCCCAGGCGACGGAGCGGCCGTGGTTGCCGTCTGTCGCGCAGGTGACGGTGAGGTCGCGGGTGGTGTCCAGCCAGGTGCCGGCGACGAGGTCGGCCGAGCCGGCCTGGTCGGCGACGCCGCGGCGGGCCAGCTCGGCGCCGAGCACCTGCGCCACCGCATAGGCGCCGCCGAGCGCCTTGAAGCTGCCGAGGCCGAAGCGGCTGGCCTCGTCCTTCAGTTGCACCGAGGCGACGCCGGCGGCCGCGGCGATCGCCGGCAGGTCGCGCAGCGGGGTGGCGGCATAGCCGGGCCAGGTGGTGATCTCGGCCCGTGCCCGGCGGAAGCCGCGATCGGGCAGCACGACGATGCCGGGGGTGCCGGCGTTCGGGTTGGCGAACAGGCGGAACGGGTGCGGGGACAGCATAGGCCCATGCTGCGGCGCGCCGCTGCGCCGCGCAAGCGTCGCCCGGGTTTCAGTTCGTGGCGGGCAGCTCGGTGCGCAGCAGGCGGCGGATCAGCATGGCGGCCAGCAGCGGCGGGATGGTGAAGACGGTGAACAGCCAGCCGGCGGCGCTCGACGCACCCTCGACCCCACCGGGGTCGGCGATGCCGGCCAGGTTGGTGATCACGCCGCCGATCGCCGAGCCGAAGGCATAGGTGGTCATCAGCACGATGGTGATCGAGGCCGCCGCGATGTCCTTCTCGCCCTCGGCGGCAAACGCGAAGACGCGCGGGCCGAGATGGGGCCAGGCCAGGCCGATGCCCAGGCCCATGGCCGCCAGGCACACGCCGATGGCGAAGACCGCGCGGCCCTCGGGGTCGATGGCGGGCATCAGCGCGGACAGCATGGCCAGGCTCAAGCCCATCAGCAGCGGGCCGCCGCGCATCGACAGGAACACCCGCGCCCGCCCGCCGCCGGAAGAGAGCACGGCGGCCGTGGTCCAGCCGGCCGACATCACCGCGGAGATGAAGCCGGCCTGCAGCGGCGGGGTGCCGTGCAGGGTTTGCAGGAAATACGGCACGAAGATCTCGGTGTTGACGCCGAAAGCCAGCATCATCATCGCGCCATAGGCCGCCCCCAGCGGGGTGGCGGGGTTGGTGCCGCCGCGCGGCAGCAGGTGCAGCTCGGCGGTGGCCTCCAGCCGGAAGAAGGCCGCCATGCCCAGGGCTGCCACGCCCAGGCCGATCAGGTTGCCGTTCAGCGAGCCGGAGGTGCCGCCGACCGAGACCGCCATCACCGAGAGGGCCAGCACGGTGAGGTTGAGCCAGGCCATCTTCTGGCGCGGGGCCGGGGCGGGGGCCATGTCGCGCGGCAGGGCGACGGCGACCAGGGCGAGGATCAAGGGCACCACGGCGAGCATGGTCCAGAACGCCCAGCGCCAGGCGCCGTATTCGGCGAAGATGCCGCCCACCGCCGGGCCGGCCAGGGTGGCGACGCCCCAGGCCAGCGAGATCACCGACAGCGCCCGCGCCCACAGCCCGGCCGGGAACAGCAGCCGCACCAGGGAGAAGGACAGGGCGGAAAGCACTCCGGCGCCCAGGCCCTGCACCAGGCGGGCCAGCAGCAGAACCGCCATGTTCGGCGCCAGCGCGCAGCCGGCGGTGCCGAGCGCGAACAGCAGCAGGGCGATGTGGTATGTGCCGTGCGGGCCGCGGGCATGGAGCAGGCGGGCGCAGGCAGCGCCGCCGAGCAGGGAGGCGACGACGTAGAGCGTGGTGCTCCAGGCGAAATAGGTCATGCCGCCGATATCGGCGACGATGGTCGGCATCACGGTGACGACGATGAAGGTGTTCAGCGCATGCAGCACCATGCCGCCGCCGACGACC
>JBIPLY010000632.1:0-2506 GCA_044369385.1 Acetobacteraceae bacterium
TCATGCGCCATTTGCAGCATGCGCAGAAGGCCGGGCACGCCGACCGCGTGGCCGCCCATCGCCGCCTGCGCGAACGGCATCGGCTTGCCTTCGGCGTCGAGGAACATCGCCGGCCGCGCGGCGGCCGGGGCGGTTTCGCGGCCGTCATAGGTCTCGATCTTGCGGCCTTCGGCCGCGTAGTGGACGAGGAACGCGCCGCCGCCGATGCCCGAGCTCTGCGGCTCGACGAGCGTCAGCACCATTTGCATGGCGATCGCCGCGTCGACCGCGCTGCCGCCCTGGCGCAGGATCTGGCGGCCGGTCTCGGCGGCGATCGGGTTGGCGGCCGACACCATGTGGCGTTCGGCGACGACCGCGGCGCGCGGGGCGGCATTGCCCGACGGGCCTTCGGGCTGGGCGCGTTGCGCGGATGCGGGGACGCTCGCGAAAGCAAACGCCGCGAGCGCGGCCGTCAGGACGCGGAAGGGTCGGCGCGGCACATCCGGAGGACCGGTAAACACGGGGTTGGACGCCGTCCTGCTCGCTGGCGGAAGTCGGCGCGCGACCGGGGTGTTGCCCGGCCGCCACGCACGGGACGGAATCTAGGCGCCTCGGGCCTGCGAGGGCAAGCGACGAGTCGCCTGTAGCGTCGGTTCCGGGCGCTATTCCGGCGCGTCGAGCCGACGGTATATGCCGGACTGATCGTGGCTGGTGCCGAGGACGCGGTCGAGCGCGTGTCGCCCGGCGCCGGCCGCCTGGCCCGAGGGCGGCAGGTGTATCGCGACGGCCGGGCAGCCGAGCGTGCGGGCGAGCGCCTCGATCGTGCCGATCATGTGGTCCGCCGGGCCGTCGCTGTCGACGAGGTCGAGGGCGACGATGTTGTCGACGTCGAGGCGCCTGCCCGCGCCGAGATCGGGTCGCACCGCGTAGCTGCACAGCGCCTGCAGGTACCCGCGCCGGTCTTCGAGCCCGAGCAGGCCGTGGTCGCGCGGTTCGGCCGATTTCGTGCGCCGCCGCTTGGCGCCCGGCGGTTCGGCGCCCATCGCCTCGGCGAAGCTGAGCCAGGCGGCGAGGGTGAGCCGTCCGGCCGCGAGCCGGGCGAGCGGGAAGGCGCGCAACACGTCGGCGCCGCGCAGTTCGCGCGCGATGAAGCGGCGGCGCGGCAGGCGGAAAGGTTCGGGAGCGGGCGGGACGCTGGCGAGCATGATGCCGGAGTGTGGGCGTCCGCGCGCCCGCCCGCGTTGATTCAGGTCAACGCGGCGATGTGGTGTTCGCGAGCCCCGTTTGGGACAACGCCGAGACCCGGCGGTAGTCGATGCGCGCACCCCTCGCCTCGAACGCGAGCGCCGCCCAGCTGCCGTCGGCCGCGTAGCCGAGTTCTGCCTCGAGATCGCCGGACACGCGGTAGAAGTCGACCGGCGCGTCGGCGCCGTCGACCGGGACCGCGCGCGAGCCGAGCGCGGCGTTGGCCACCGCGACGAGTTTGCCGCTCTGCGTGTCGAGCAGGTGCGTGCGCTCGAGTTTCTCGCGCCGCCAATAACTCGTCGGTGCGACGCCCGGCGGCGCGACGTAGCGGCCGCCGCTGCCGTCGACGGCAAGGCCGTCCGCTGCGGCGCGCGCCGACACCCGGGTCCGTTCGCCGTTGTCGTCGGTCGTCGCGTCGAGTGCCACGAGCCGGCCGGCCTCCCACGATTCGCGCGACCGGTGCGTGTAGCGGTAGACCGTGAGGAACGCGAAGCGCACGGCGAGGTCGATCTCGATCTCGACCTCGGTGCGCGGTCCCGCCTCGCGGATCGCGACCCTGTGCGTGCCGATCGGCGCGCCACCGCGCCGTACCTCGAATTCGAGCACGCGCGTGTCGGCCCGGGCCGGGGCAGGGCCGGGCGGCAAAAAAAGGGTCAGAACGGCGGCAACGGCGAGAATTATGCGCATCTAGGGTATACGCCGCCCGGTGCCGGCCGGTTCACGGCACCCCGGCACTTGTATCGTGCGGGCGCTGCCCCCAGAATGCCCACCTTACCGGGGTGTGCGTACCGGATGACGTGAGGAACGATGGCGGGGATCCAACAGGGTAGCGAAGCGCGTCGGATGACGACGTCAGACCGGCTGCGCGCGCACGAGAGCCCGTGCGACGATTGCGCGATCCGCGAGACGAGCGTGTGCGACGTGCTGGAGCCCGAGCAGCTCTCGCGCCTGCGCACGATCACGACCGTCGTGCGCCTCGACCCGCACGCCACGCTGTTCCAGGAAGGCGAGCCGGCCGAGCACCTGTCGAACGTCGTCGAGGGGGCGGTCAAGCTCTACAAGCTGCTGCCCGACGGAAGGCGCCAGATAACGGGGTTCCTTTTCCCGGGCGACTTCCTCGGCGTCGCGCTCAACAAGACCTACGCCTATTCGGCCGAGGCGGTGACGAAGCTGCGCCTGTGCCGCTTCCCGCGCCAGCGCATGGAGTCCCTGCTGCACGAGCTGCCCAATCTCGAGCACCGCCTGCTCGAGATGGCGGGCAACGAGCTGGTCGCGGCCCAGG
>JBIPLY010000570.1:0-2505 GCA_044369385.1 Acetobacteraceae bacterium
ATCGTCCCCCCCCCGATCACTGCCCGCACCGCGCGGGTCTGTGCCCCTCCGCCTACGGCTGCGGAGCACAGACCCGCGCGCGCAACGCGCAACAAACGGGGTCCCTTTTGGATGCCGATGAGGGGGCACTTTTGCGTGCCGATTGACAGCGGTCGAAGCCGGAATCCAACATTCGCTGGGCGATATGATGTCAGTCGGCACATAAAAGCCGCTCTGACTCACTCCCGGTGCAGATTCGGTCTTCGAGACCAGACTGGCGCGACGAGACGGGCGCGGAGCAAATCGAGACCGGCCCCGCCGTACATCTGCCGTTTTACGAGCTTGAGCTTGGTGATCTGGTCTTCGGTTTGGCCGTTCGACCTTGGCAGGGTGGGCGATCCCGCCAATCCTGGCCATCCACGCCGTCAAACAGTGGCTCTCCGCCGTCGCCTGGCGCTGCGCGGTCGGCGGTGCCACCCCTCGCTCGCCGCCTATCTCGGCATCTGCATCATCCGCGAGGCGGTGAACTCCCTGCTCTCCACCGCCCAGCTCGGCGGCAACCTCGTCGGCATCCGAGTACTCGCCCATCGCGGCGTCCCCGGTGTGCACGCCGCCGCCGGCACCACGATCGATGTCACCATCGAGGCACCAGCCAGCTCGCCTTCGCCCTCATCGGCATCGCCGTCCTCGCCCATACGGGAACTCGCCTTCGGCCTGCCCGCCCTGGCCGCCTGGCAATGGGCCGAACTGCGCCGGATGCTTCGACGATAGGCGGAACAGAAACAAACTCTCCGCGTATCGATACTAACATGATAGAAGAAAATCACCCACCCAAATTGCATTCATCCCACACCGCCACCAAATCAGCCCTGATCCATGTCAAGGACAAACCCACTTCTTTTTTACGACTATGCTTTCAGTCTCGCCGGGCGCGTTCCGTGCCGCGGCGCAACGCAATTCGTCAGGGAGGCCAGAATGACCGACCAGAATTCCCCCAAGCCGAATCGCCGCTTCCTGCTCTCCGCCCTCGGCGCCGGGATCGGTGCGGGCGCGGCCGGGTTCGGCGCCGCCCAGGCCGCCACCCTGCACGCCCCGCAGACCCGCCAGAACGCCGACGTGATCATCATCGGCGGCGGCATGGCCGGCTGCGCCGCGGCGCTGGAGGCCACCGCGCGCGGCGCCTCCGTCATCCTGATCGAGAAGGCCAACCGCCTCGGCGGCAACTCCAGCCTCGCCGCCGGCTTCTTCGCCCTGCCGATCGGCGACACGCCGGAGGCCCGCCGGGACTTCGCCCGCGAGTACGAGCGCATCTGCCTGGGCCGCGGCAATGCCGCCATCATTGCGCTGATGGGCAACCACGTGCGCGAGAACATCGCCTGGCTTGAGGGCCATGGCGTTGCCTTCAATCCGGAAGTTGAGACAGCCCCCTACCGCGTCGCCGCGCGCACGGCCGCTCCCGGCGCCTGGCAGGGCATGCCGGTGCTGTTCGACACCCTGCGCGGCCGCATCGAGGCCGCTGGCGGCCGCTTCGTGCTCGGCGTCAAGGCGCGCGAACTGCTGATGGACGCCAAGGGCGCCGTCGTCGGCGTGCGCGCATCCGGGCCCGACGGGCTGGTCGACTATCTCGGCCGCTCGGTCGTCATCGCCACGGGTGGCTATGCCGCCAACACCGCGGTGCTGGAGGCCTATTCCGACCCGAATGCCGGCGCGATGATGGTCCGCGGCTATCGCGGCGCCACCGGCGACGGGCATCGCATGGCCGAGGCGGCCGGCGCCGGGCTGCGTGGCATGGGGGGCATGATGGCGCTGCACATCGCCGCCGTCGACCCGGACTCCACCGCCGCCGGCCAGCCGGCCTGGGCGGTGCCCTTCGCGCTCAGCATCAACCGCGCCGGCAAGCGCTTCATCGACGAGTCGCGCGGCTACGTGGCGCACGGCAAGGCGGTGCTGCGCGAACCCGAGGGCGTGACGACGCTGGTGTTCGACAGTCGCATCGCCGCCCTCCCGGCGGTGGCCGGCGTGGTGGCGAATTTCCGCCGCCTCGGCCTCGACGTGCACCAGGCCGACACGATCGAGGCGCTCGCCGCCAAGGTCGGCCTGCCGCCGGCCGAGACGGCGCGCACCGTCGCCGCCTTCAACGACGCGGTGAAGGACGGCGCCGCCGCCTCCGCCACCCCGCCCAAGCGCACTCTCGCCCACAAGGTCGAGCAGGCGCCGTTCCTGGCCCTGTCGCCGCTGGCCCCGGGCATCACGCTGACCTTCGGCGGCATCATGACCGACCCCGCCGCCCGCGTGCTGGAGCCGGACAACCGTCCGATCCCCGGCCTGTTCGCCGCCGGCGAGGGTGCGGGCGGGGCGTTCTTCGAGGACTACATCATCGGCGGCGCGCTCACCATGTGCCTGGTCATGGGCCGCATCGCCGGGCGCAGCGCCGCGCAATAGAACCGCACCGCAGAGAGGACGCACGATGACCCGAGCCATCCTTCCCCTCGCCGCCGCCGCACTGGCGATTGCGCTCTCCCCCGC
>JBIPLY010000601.1:0-2504 GCA_044369385.1 Acetobacteraceae bacterium
CATTCAAAAAATCTAAGGCGACTAAAAAGTCAAAGCCAGCGACCACTCCCCCGCTCTTTTCGATGAGTGTGGCGGCAGCGGCGGCTGAACCACCTGTGGCAAGGAGGTCATCGTGTATCAAGACGCGCTGTCCTACTTTAACGGCGTCGGTATGCATTTCAATAACAGCAGAACCATATTCGAGTTCATAGGCGTGTTTGATTTTGTCGTAAGGCAACTTACCTTCCTTGCGAATCAGCACAAACGGAAGCCCTAAGCGCATGGCGAGCGGATAACCGAATAAGAAACCTCGGCTCTCAATGCCGGCAATAGCATCTAGGCCTGCATCTTGATACTGCAAAACCAAATGGTCTAGAACCGCATTAGAAACTTTTGGGTCTAACATGATGGTTGAGATGTCCTTGAAAAGGATGCCTGGTTTTGGGAAATCCGGCACGTCGCGGATAACTGCTTTAAGCTGCTCGTGAACTGTCATGTCACAAAGATAAGTAAGGCAGCAGTTTTTTGTACGTTTCTTCGTCAATTAATACCGATTCTTTGAGTTCATGTAGCGATTTAAAAACTCCGCGTTGCTTGCGCATTTTGATAATTGAATTGGCCTGATTCCACGTCAAGTAAGGATGTTGCTTCAGTGTTTCATAGGAAACCTCGTTGATTAAAATGGGCTGAATACCTTGGTCAATTTGGACATATGGCAACATTTTTTGCAATATTTCGGGCTCGAGTCCACGAATTTCTCGAAGCTGATCTAAAGATAAAAATCCGCCCAGGCGCGAACGGTAAGCGATAATTTTAGCAGCGGTATATTGGCCAATTCCGGGCAAGGCCACCAACTGCGCCACTGAAGCTGTATTCAAATCTAGCTTTTTGATTTGGGTTTGGCTTTGTTCTTTTTGATCTGGTGCTGTTTTCTTGTTGTTTATCCATCCCGGACTATTTTCTTCATGAGCTAAATGTTCGAAAAGCAATGAATCGGCAATTAGGTGTAGCAATGCGGGTGGCAATACGCGTATGCGTTGCATTTGCGCCAGCGAGTGCAGACCATATTTATCTCTGTAGCGAATCAGTGCAGCACTTTGTTTCGGACTCAGCCCCAAGCGCTGCCAATCTGCAGCATTGAGGGATTCGGGAGCACAACGCTTCCAAAGCGGCTTAAAACGGCTCAAACGTGCCTTGTCGACAGTTTCAAATCGCTTGAGGGCTTCGCGTTCTTGGGTATAGCTCCAGGTGTAAGAAATAGTCGACGGATAAAAGTATGCCTCGATTCGAGGTAAAAACACCACAAGCACACAAATCAGCAACCAGATAAGCGTACCTCTTTCTAGGCGCTTCGAGAAAATAACAAAGGGTTTCTTCATGAGCGGTACAACGAGAACTCACCCATGAAATTGGCTTAATGAGGCGTTCTTTTCGATTCAATTAAGTAATAAACCGGTATGCCAAGCAAAACAATAAATAAGCCCATTCCCGCATTGCGGAAATCATAAATCAAAAGATCGATACAAATAGCTAACGTCAGAATGATATACAATGCTGGAATAAATGGATAACCCCAAGCTTTGTATGGGCGAGGCGTATCAGGCTCTAGTTTGCGCAACCTGAAAATACCGTAGATGGTCAGGATGTAAAATAACAAACTGGCAAAGGTGCTATACGTGAGCAAATCACCGTATTTACCAGAGAGGCACAAGACACTCGCCCATGCACACTGAATCCAGAGTGCCTGAGCAGGAACTCCTTTTGCATTGAGTGCAGCCGCTCGCTTGAAAAACAAACCGTCCTTGGACATCGCATAAAACAATCGCGACCCAGCTAGTACCAAACCATTGTTACAACCAAAAGTGGAAACCATAATAAGGCCAGCCATTAACAGGATGCCCGCGTCGCCAAAAATGACATACGCTGCAGAAGCACCCACGCGATCATTGCTCGCAAACAACATCCCTTGGTCTATGGAAGTAAGTCCCTCTGGGCTGCCATTTACAGGTAGCAACGCAAGGTAAGCGATATTGGCAAGTACGTATATAACCGTGACAATTAAGGTTCCAAAAAACAAGCTTTTGGGAATATTCTTTTTTGGGTCTTTGATTTCTCCGGCAATAAATGTGACGTTGTTCCAGGCATCTGCCGAAAACAAAGAGTTGATAATGGTAGCGCCCAAAGCGCCCACCAAAGCCCAACCCGTAAGAGAGATTTGAGAAATACTTCCTCCATCCGAAACAACTGTTTTGGTGGCTTTCCAGGCATCTGCAAAGTTCAAGGAAAAAACGTCTGTTTGCAGGCCAAAATAGATCCCCAAAACAATCAAAGCACCGAGGGCAAAAAGCTTGGCAGAAGTAAAAATGAACTGAATAATTTTCCCGTTCTGTACACCTTGTGCATTTGAATAAGTGAGTAAAACAACCGAAGCGATGGCAAGAACCTGAGCCCAGGTAACGTTTAAGAAAGAGGTCTCTAAAATACTTGCGTTCAATCCAGGGAAGAATACAGCAGTATACTTTGCA
>JBIPLY010000168.1:0-8196 GCA_044369385.1 Acetobacteraceae bacterium
GAAGAAAAGTCTTCTTTTTGAAAAAAGAAGCAAAAACTTCTATCCATTTGCGCCGCACTCACCGGATAGGCGCGGCGCAAAACACATAAAAGTTTTTTGGTTCTTTTTTTCAAAAAAGAACCCTTCGTCGTCCCGCCCAAGCCTCACGCCGCGGCAGGCAACGCCTCTTTCGGCAAAAGTGCCGCAATACTCTTGCGGGTCGCTTCATCCGGCTGGAACTTCAGCCGCACATTGCCTCTGGCCACGCCAGCCGCCTCCGCGGTGATCGGCATCAGGTTGCCGTTGATCCGCAACGTTCCGCGACGGCCCACCGGTACCGCTGCGGCCCCAGACACCTGTGCGCCGCCTTCGGACAGCTCCACAACCCGAACCTCAACCCCCGGCCCACCCATGTCCAGCATGGCGGCCAGATCCACCGGATAGCGCGGCGAGCTGCGGCGGTTGACCTCGCTGGACGAGTTGCGAACCGTCCGAACCATCGTCTCTTGCAGATCCTGCAACGCCCCCGTCAGGACCGCGACGCTGTCCAACACCTCGCCCGCATAGCTGTCGCTCCGCTCGGCATCGCCGACCACATCGCTATTGCGGGCTGCCATCTCCTGGACGGTCATGCTGGTTTCCGACACCGCGCGCGCGATCTCGGCGGTGGCCGCTCCCTGCTGTTCCACCGCCGATGCGATCGAGCTGGCGATGGAGCTGACATTGCCGATGGTGGCATCAATGCGGGACATCGACGCCACAGCCTGCTCGGTGGCGGCCCTCACGCCGCTGATGTGGCGCGTGATCTCGTCGGTGGAGCGCGCGGTCTGGGTTGCCAGTTGCTTGACTTCGTTGGCCACCACGGCGAACCCCTTGCCCGCCTCGCCGGCACGCGCCGCCTCGATGGTGGCATTCAGGGCCAACAGATTGGTCCGCCCGGCAATCTCGGTGATCATCTCGACCACGACGCCGATCTGTCCGGCCCGGTCGTTCAGCTCGGCAATCACGCTGCGGGTATCGTCGGTCGCGGCCACGGCCTGGGTCACCACCGTCGTTGACTGGTTCACCTGCTCGCCGATCTCGCGGATGGACGCTACGAGTTCCTGAGTGGCACTGGCCACGGTCTGCGAATTGGCCAACGCCTGGTCCGATGCCTGCGACGCCGCCCGCGCGGACCCGCGGGAATGCTCGGCGATCACCCGCATCTCCTCGGCCACGCGGCTCATCTGGCTGGCCCGCTCGCCAATGAGCGTCACCGCCCGGCTCGCATCGGCTTCGATTTGCTCGGCCATGGCCTGCATCGCCGCCTGTTTTTCAGCCTGGGCCCGCTCGCGTTCCGCCGCCCGACCCTGGCGCAGCCGCTCGGTTTCAGCCAGGCCGTCGCGGAAGCGGATTAGCGTGTGGATCATCTGGCCGAGTTCGTCATGCCGCTTGTCCTGCGGCAAGGCGGTATCCAGGCGCCCAGCGACCAGGCCCTGCATCGCGGCGGTCACGGCAACCACCGGGCGCGCGATCTGCCGGCCGATCCACCAGGCAAACACTGACACCACGAGCGCCAGACCGCCAGCCACCGACAGGCTGATCTGCCGCGTCTGGGCGACCATCACATCGCCGCGCGCGGTTTCCTCCTCCGCGGCCTTGGTGAACAGCACGCTGATGCTGTCCAATTGCGTCTCCACTTCGGCATAGGCGCGAGACAACTCGCTCAGCGCCTTGGCCAACCGCACCCGACCATCGACCAGGCGCAGGAATGAATCGCGATAGACCGCGATCCGCGCGTCCAGCTCGGCACGCTCGGCCGCCGCGATGCCGGCACCGTCCAGTGCGGCGGCCAGCTTCGGCAGCTCGGCCTGAAGCTGGGTGACATACCGCGCCTCGTCACGTGCCAGGAAATCCTTTTCGTGCCGCCGCAACATCAGGATCGACACCTGAACCGTCAGCGCGCCGACCTTCGCCGTGCGTGACTCGACCTCGCGGATCGCTGAGCGCAACCCGCCTTGCAGCCCCTTGTTCTCGTCAAGCCCGAGTTCGACCAGAACGCCATGCAGAACCTTGAACTGTTCGCCATAGCGCCCGACCGCCGCGGTGGTGCGTTCCAGCAACGATTGTGCCTGCGCGACGCCCGCGGTGGCATCCTGCAGCGCCTTCAGATCGCGCGCGATATCCCGCATTGCCCCGGCATGCTTGGTGGCCGAGGCTTCGTCCCGGCGCAATTGGAGATCCTTCTCGTGCCGGCGCGCCTGGAGCATGTTCACCTGCAGCGTCTCCTGCAACAGCACGATGGCCCGCGCATCGGCCACCAGCGCGTGGCTGGCGTTGGTGCGTTGGGTCCCCCACCAGTGGATCGCTTCGATGCCCGCCATGCCGATCAGACCCATCAGCCCCAGCAGTGCGATCTGGCAGCCAATCCGGCAATAGCTAAACAGACGGCTCATACCCGCATCCCCTCGACAGTGGGGACAACACCTACGTCAAAGTTGTTAATTCATCATTGTGCGCCCAGGACGGTATGACGTGCCACCGTCAGCGCCTCGGCCGCCGAGGCGCTGAACTGCACATGCGGCGCCCGCACCCCATGGCTCTCGAGCACCCGCCGCACCCCCGGGACCGCCCCGGCGATATGCACCGCCGGCTGCCGCCGCTCCGCCTTGCGCACGAAGCTCTCAATCGTGCTGGCGGCCGTTGAATCCAACAGCGGCACCGCCGAGAAATCCAGCACGAATGCCTTCGGCCGCTCCGCCAGGTGGTCCAGCGCAATCGCCACATTCGCCGCCGAGCCGAAGAAGAATGCCCCGGAAATCTTGTGCAGCACGATGTCGGGATCGGAGGCCAGGCGCAGATCATACGGCGTGCGCGCTTCCCCCGGCCGATCATCCGCCTCATCCGCGGCCACCAGCGGCATCCCGGTCTGCACCTCCACCGCCTGCGCCATCCGATGCAGAAACAACAGCGTGCCCAGCGCGAACCCCACCAGGATTCCTTCGGTCAGGTCACGGCAAATCACCAGCAGGAAGGTCGAGAGCACCACCACCGCATCGCCCCAGGAAGCGCGGACCAGGCCGGCGAATTCCCGCTTCTCGAACATGTTCTTAGTGTCCATCTGAGAACAAGGGTAGCAAGTTGAATCGGTTGTGATTTTGGCCGACGCGGAGGTGCCATCGATGCTTCCGCCATGTGGACGAACGAAAATCGCGCCCGCTATGGGCGTCGTGGCCTGCGCTATCCGAGTGACCTGACCGACGAGGAATGGGCGCTGATCGGACCTCTGATCCCGCCGGCGAAGCGGGGCGGGAACAAGCGTACGGTGGACGTGCGCGCGGTGGTCGATGGCGTGATGTATGTGCTGAGCACCGGCTGCCAGTGGGCGGCTCTGCCGAAGGACCTGCCGCCGCGCAGCACGGTCAACGACTACTTCCGCCGTTGGGATTGTTCGACATCACCACACCGCAGATCACCACCGTCGCGGCATGTTCCACGGCCACGTTAGCAACACCCAATTTTCCGACACGTTGATGGACACGACCTGAGCATTGGGTGCCTCTCGGCAGAATTTGCCGGGTAGAAAACGTCCTAGCTGGCCTAGGATTTCTCATATTAACCATTTTGAATCAATAGTTTGAGGATGGCACTCGCTTCGCGAAGATCTCCTTGCGTCAAACACGTTCATCCGACGCCAGGAGATCCCGGATGCCCCCAACTGTCTTTCACTCGCCGAACCGGGTGACGTTCCTCGAGCACCTGAAGCGTGAGCTTCCGGTAGTACAGCACGGGGACAAGGCGATGGGGCGCGGCCGCTGGTGGTTCTTTGAAGCCGGCATGGACGAAGAAATCCACAAGCGGCGACTTTTGGAGGTCGACCTACGCCAGGCGGTGCAGGAGGGCGCGCTGGCGTTGCACTACCAGCCGCTGATAGAGGCGCGCAGCCACGTTCTTTCTGGGTTCGAGGCGCTGGTGCGCTGGACCCACCCCGTGCGGGGCGTAGTGCCGCCGAGCATGTTCATTCCGCTTGCCGAGGAGACTGGGCTGATCCACGACGTCGGCGCCTGGGTGCTGCGCACTGCCTGCGCGGCAGCGGCGCAATGGCCGGCGCATGTGCGGATCTCGGTCAACCTCTCGACGCTGCAGCTGATCACCGGGCGGCTGGAAGACGAGGTTGCCCGTGCGTTGGCCGAATCGGGCCTTCAGGCAGAGCGGCTGGAGCTGGAAATCACCGAATCTGTGCTGCTGCAGGACAGCGAGAAGACGCTGAAGGTGCTGCACCGGCTGCAACAGTTCGGGGTACACATTTCGATCGACGATTTCGGCACCGGTTACTCATCGCTGAGCTACCTAAAGCAATTCCCGTTCGACAAGATCAAGATCGACCAATCCTTCGTGCGTGACCTCCCGCACAACACGACCAGCATCGAGATCATGCGGGCGGTGCTGGGGCTGGGCAAGGCGCTGGGAATGCGGGTGCTGGCTGAGGGCGTGGAGACGCAGGAACAGCTCGACCTATTGGAGAACGCGGGCTGCAACGAGTTCCAAGGCTACCTGTTCAGCCGACCGGTGGACGTAGAGACGGCCGGCAAGCTGATCTGCCTGAGCACAGCCGAACTGGTGCGGACGTAAGCCCTGGTAGCACCCGCGCCGGACCGAGTGCGACGAGCGCTCTGGTAACTCTGGACCGCACCCGGTCTGGAGGGGATGTCCCGCGTGATGTTGAAAATCGTTCGCGGCGCGTCGTTGATGGATACTATGCGGCCTGCTGAGCCTGAGCAACCGAGGAGGCCAGATCGACCTTCTGTTGGTGTGCCTGGAGCGCGGCGCGCAGTTGCGGCAGCTGGCTCCTGGCCTTCAGCCTTCGGAAGCCTTTGACCGCCTCGAGCATGGCGGCGGCGGTCCAGCGCAGCGCCATCGAGGCATCGCGCCAGCGCTTGACGTTGCGGCAGACGCGGCGGACCGAGCCGATGATGTTCTCGATGATGTTGGTGCAGGCTAGCGAGTCGCCCGTGAATAACGCTGAAGCCCTTTATATCCTTGGGTCTTTCGTCCGGCATCAGTATTCGCGATTGCAAGGCGACGCCGCAGCACGCGCCGAAACCTTGCAAAACGGCCTCACTGTTGAAGGCGGTCGAGCGGCGTGATTCCTTCAGGGGGTCGCCGCGCTGGAGATCGCCGATGCAGCCGAAGTGGCCGCCGCCCGGGCAGCCCGAGCTCTTCCGCTCCGCCCTGGTCAACCTTGTCGATCGCCGCCATCCCCTGGTGCGCCTGGCCGGCCTGATCGAGTGGGATCGCTTCGCCACCGCATTCGGCCCGCTCTATCGCGAGGATGTCGGCCGGCCCGGCCTGCCGATCCGCCTCATGGTCGGCCTGCACCTGATCAAGCACATGGACGGCCTCTCCGACGACGCCGTCTGCGCCCGCTTCCTCGACAGCCCCTATGTCCAGTTCTTCTGCGGCGAGACCCACTTCCAGCACGCCCTGCCGCTCGATCGCTCCTCGATGACCCGCTGGCGCAAGCGCATCGGCGCCGAGCAGCTCGAACTGCTGCTGGCCGAGACGCTCGCCGCCGCACAGCGCGCCGGTGCGGCCGAGCCGAAGCACTTCCAGCGGGTGACCATCGACACCACCGTCCAGCCCAAGGCCGTGACGCACCCCACCGACAGCAAGCTCATCCACCGCGGCGTCGAGATCCTCGGCCGTCTCGCCCGCCGGCACGGCGTCGCGCTGCGCCAGTCCTACACGCGCGTCTCCACCCATGCCCGGCGCGAGGTCGCCAGGCTGATCCATCGTGGCCGCCACCGCGAGGCCGAGCGCAAGGTCACCCGCATGCGCACCTGGCTCGGCCGGCTCGCGCGCGACATCGCCCGCAAGGTCGCCGGCGTCGCCGAGGCGGTGCGCGAAGCCTTCGCAGCCCCGCTCGAGCGTATTGCCCAACTGCTGCTCCAACGCCGCGAGGATCGCGGGCGCGAGAAGATCTATGCCCTGCACGCCTCCGAGGTGGAGTGCATCGGCAAGGGCAAGGCCCGCGCGCGCTTCGAGTTCGGGTGCAAGGTCTCGCTCGCCACCACCAACCGCCCGGCACCTGGCGGGCAGTTCGTGATCGGCGCGCGCAGCCTGCCGGGCAACCCCTTCGACGGCCACACGCTGGCCGCCCAGACCGAGCGCATCACCGGCGTCGCCATCGAACGCGCCTATGTCGACCGAGGCTACCGCGGCCACGATGCCGACAAGGCGCGCGTCTTCGTCTCCGGACAGAAACGCGGCGTCACGCCCACCATTCGCCGCGAGATCAGACGTCGTGCCGGCATCGAGCCGGTCATCGGGCGCATGAAGGACGACGGCCATCTCGGACGTAACTTCCTCGCTGCTGCCACAGGCGACGCCACCAACGTCACCCTCGCCGCTGCCGGCCACAACCTGCGCGTCCTCCGCGCCTGGATCATCCGGCTTCTGGCGTTCCTGATCAGCCTCCTCGCGATCAGCACGAACCCAGCCCCGGTGCGGGCAACGCAGCTGACTATGCGCTGAAAGCGCGTTCTTCACGGACGACGACGTACTCCCCTGAAATGTGACCGCTTGTGGGTCCTGCGCCTATTTTGGCGTATTGCGGTCTGCATCGAGGAACTTGCGAAGGCGCTCCAGGTCAGGAATCAAGCGCACCACGAACTCGGGAGGAAATGCGGCAGCAATCCGTGCAATATCTGGAGCCAGGGCGTCGATTGTTTTCGCCTGAAAACTTCGCCCTGCAGCGGTGATGTAAACCAGCTTGGACCGACCATCCTGCGGATTATTACGGAACTCGATCAGACCCTCGCGTACCAAAACGGTCAAGGAATGCGTCATCGAGTTCTTGGGCACCTGAAAGGCATGCGCAAGGGCAAGCGGTGTCTTGCCATCGCCAAGCCGCACCAAATGGTTCACCACCGAGAACTGTGCCGCAACAATGCCTGGTGGTAAACGGGCCTCCAAAAGGCTGCGTGACAGCTGCCCAATGATCCCGATCTCGTTGAAGAGCCTGAAATAGTCGAGCATTTTTCTTTCAGGCATTCATGATCCTGCTTTCAAGGGGCCAACGCGGGCTGGTTCCAACAACTGGGCCATAGCCGATGCGCGCCAACATTTGAACTGTGCCCCCCTGACGCGCAAGGCGTGCATGCACCTCACGGTATGGCCCTGCCATCTCCGGGAATTCCTGCAAGGCTTGGCTCAGGGGCTGAAACCCGAGGCCTTGTGCTGTCGCTGCGAGGTTCACCCTCAGCCAGTCAGCCCCTGTGGCGAGTTGTGTTTCACGGCTGTTGTCGGCGGTCACCAGCCAGACATGCCCCATCGCCGTATCGGCATTTGCGTAGACGGCATCCATACCGGCCTTGAAGGCAAAACTCGTCGGTTCAGCGGCAACTTTTCGGTTGAACATACCCGTCAGACGCATAGCCTCGAACATCGGTCCTGAGAAATCGATCCCGTCTGGGTTTGCATCCACTTCCCGGCGTCCGATGCGGAACAGATCGACACTTTCCTGGTACGTGTGGGGCGTCGTGACCTCAATCCGCAGCGCCTCTCGCGTTAGTGCCCGCAATTCGGCAACTTCGGCTGAATCTACGGTGCCGCCGAACCGCGTTCCGCTCCGGGCGGCCGTCGCCATCTGCGTCACCAATTCGGGTGCAGGGCGACGGCTCACGTCGAACGGTTCCTTATTTGAGCGCCGGGAAGGAACCAACGCGAAAAGAGGGTCTCGCGCGACCGCCGGGTCGGGCTTCAAGGTGATGCGGGCGATTGGACGCTGGTCGAGGGCCGTAGCGCTGCTGCCCTGCGGGAAAACCGCTATCTCGGCCCG
The DNA here is from genome assembly GCA_044369385.1 of Acetobacteraceae bacterium. Lineage (GTDB taxonomy): Bacteria > Pseudomonadota > Alphaproteobacteria > Acetobacterales > Acetobacteraceae > CAMDGX01. The sequence continues at coordinate 7,799 of JBIPLY010000168.1, forward strand.
ATGCCCATCCTGCGCCGCTGCCATTCGCAGAAGCTCCAGAAAGCACCCAAGGCCAATGGCAATCTGCCGATTCAAAGGATCAGTATGCGGCAAGAGTCGGTCACGATCGACATGCAGTGTGATGACACCAGCTTCGGATAGATCGGCCAGCCAAGGCTGGCGATTATGCGGGTTCGGGGCCAGCAGCGCCCAAGAGAGGGCCCGCATACGAGGGTCCACATAGTTGCCCGCTCGATCCCAAGGAAGTTGAGCCGTTTGCGGGTTGCGAGTGACGGCGTAGCCAAAGGCGCCACCTGCCGCCACAACGGCCCCTCCGCCCACAAGAAGCATCAGTTTGCGCCGGGAAGGGTTCACTGTCATCTCCTCAGTTCGGTAAAGAACGATATACATCTAGTTCG
>JBIPLY010000169.1:0-8180 GCA_044369385.1 Acetobacteraceae bacterium
ACGACTTCGTTGTAAAAACTGCTCGCCAGTGGATAGTTGCCAGCAGCGCTGCACAACTGATGGCGGTGACACCCCTCCTATCACTGGAGTTGGTTCGAGAACGAATCGCTAAGGATCGAATAGTGATCCTATAGGCATCAAAAAAACCAGGACGCCTGAGAGGCGTCCTGGTCCAAATCTCAATCCGCCACTATTAACTTTGCGCTAGGCCGGCTCGAAGCACGGCACCTTGTTGGCATCCGTCTGCACGAACACCACTTTCACCTTGCCGCCGATCTTGAGCTGTTCGGGGTCGGCCTTGACGATGTTGGTCATCATCGTCGGGCCCTCCTTCAGCGTGACATAGGCCATGGTGAAGTTGCTGCGCAGCATCGTCGAGAAGCTGTAGATCGTGCCCTCGCCCGAGGCTTCCTCCCACTCCGTGGCTCCGAAGCAGAACGGGCAGACGGCGCGCGGATACCAATGCGCCTTCTTGCAGGAGGTGCAGCGACGGATCATGAACTTGCCCTGCTCGGCAGCGGCGTAGAACGGCTCGCTCTCCGGGTTGGTGCAGTTCGGCGGCATCTTGCGATCTTCCATGATACCCATGGTCGATTACTCCCTTTCCATGATCAGCGTGGAAGAACCATGACGGCTGCCCAGCAGCCCGCCGGTGCCGTGGGCCAGCGCCACGTCGCAATTCGGAACCTGAACCTTGGCATGCGCCTCGCCGCGCAGCTGGCGCACCGCCTCGATCACCTTGGTGATGCCGCCGCGGTTGGCCGGGTGGTTGTTGCACAGCCCGCCGCCATCGGTGTTGAACGGCAGCTTGCCGACGCCCGAGATCAGGTTGCCGTCGGAGACGAACTTGCCGCCCTGGCCCTTTTCGCAGAAGCCGAGGTCTTCGAGCTGCATCAGCACGGTGATGGTGAAGCTGTCGTAGATCGAGGCGTATTTGATGTCGGCGTGCTTGACGCCGGCTTCGGCGAAGGCCGAGGCACCGGACCAGCGCGCGCCGGAATAGCTCAGGTCGACGTCGCCGCCCATCTGCCCTTTCCAGCTCTCGCCATGGCCCATCACCTTGACCAGCGGCCGCTTGAGCGACTTGGCGATCTCCGGCCGGGTCACGATCAGCGCGCCGCCGCCATCGGAGATGACGCAGCAGTCAAGCCGGTGCAGCGGGGTGGACACCATCGGGGAGTTCACCACTTCCTCGACCGTCACCACGTTGCGCAGCATGGCATGCTCGTTCCACTGCGCGTGATGGCTCGCGGCCACCTTGATCCAGGCGAGCTGCTCGCTGGTGGTGCCGTATTCGTGCATGTGGCGCGCGGCCACCATGCCATAGACGTTGGTCGTCGCCGGCGAGAAATGCGTCTCCCACGGGCTGTCGGCCACCTGCGGGTTGCCCGCGCGCTGGCCGGTGCCGGTCTGCACGCCCTCGGAGCGCGGACGGCCCGACAGCGTGATCAGCGCCACGTTGCACTTGCCCGCCATGATGGCGGCCACGGCATGGCCAACCGCACCGATATAGGAGGTGCCGCCGACATCCGTGCTGTCCAGATAGCGCAGGCGCAGGTTCATGTAGTCGACCACGCTGATCGGCCCCATGCCCGCGGCATCGCCGGCGCAGAAATAGCCGTCCACGTCGTCCTTGGTCAGCCCGGCGTCAGCCAGCGCGCCGGCGGCGCATTCGGCGTGCAGCTGGGCTACCGACTTGTCAGGGGCCTTGCGCGTGGGATGCTCGAAAGCACCCACGATGTACCCTTTTCCCTTGATGCTCATCCTGTTTCCACACCCATGGTTCGTGTTGCGGTGTCGTCGGCAGCACAGCCCCCAACGCGCCGGGGCAGTCTGCGCGTTCGCGCGATTGTAGACAACCCTTGCAAGTGCGGCGGCTGATCCCCGTCTCCGGCGTTCAGGCTCCGACGGTCGTAAACCCTACTTCGCCGGCTTCATCAGCATCGCCTGCGTGAAGCCCAGCACGTTCGGCTCGATCACCACCCGGTCGCGCCGCGTGCCCCAGTTGTAGCCGGCGAACACCACCGGGATCGTCGCCAGGTCCTGGATGCCCAGCCGCATCGCCTCGCCCAGCTCCTTTGCCCGCAGCGCGTCGTCCATCCGGGTCACGCCGGACAGGAACACCTGGTCCAGCGCCGGGTTGGTGTAGTGCATCCGGTTCGCGACCCCGTTGCCCGGCCCGGTCCCCTTGGTCACCCACACCGAGCGCAGCACGGTCACCGAGGTGGACGACAGGTAGCTCATCATGAACATCGGGTGTTCGCGGGCGTTGATCTTGGGGATGAACATGGCGTTGACCATGGTGTCCAGCCGCGTCTCGATGCCCACGCGGGTCAGCATCTGGGCGATCGCCTGGGCGATCTTGGCATCGCCGGAGAACAGCCCGTTCGGCGCCACGATGGTCCAGCGCCAGCCATCGGGATAGCCGGCCTCCGCCAGCAGCGCGCGGGCCTTCGCGGCATCGAAGCCCAGCTCCGGCAGGCTGTCGTCGCGCCCGATGGCCCCCGGCGCCACCATCTGGTCGGCCGGGAAGGAGCCGCCGTTCATGATGGTCTCCGAGATCGCGCGCCGGTTGATGGCCAGCGAGATCGCCTCGCGCACGCGACGGTCGCGCAGCGGGTTGGTGGCCAGCGGCTGGTTGGTCTTCTTGTCGAAGGTCAGCGGCAACGGCCCGTCACGGGTCGAATCGGGGAACAGATAGGCCACCTGGTGGCCGCGGATGCTGAACAGCGACAGCGCCGCATTGCCGCGAACAGCACCGAGGTCGTCGGGCGGCACGCGGTCGGCCAGGTCGACCTCGCCGGCCAGCAGGGCTGCCATGCGCGAGGCATCGGAGTTGATCACCCGGATGGTCACATCGCTCCACGGCATCGCGGTGGCCGGGTTGCGGTTGCCCCACCAGGCGTCGTTGCGCTTCAGGATCAGCCGGTCGCCGCGCGCGTAGCTGACGAAGCGGAACGCCCCGGTGCCGACCGCCAGCTTGCCGTTGTTGAAATCGGTGGTCTGCGCGTCCTGGTGGATCGACCGGCTCAGCATCTTGGCGCCAGCCAGGTTGAACGGCAGGAACGGATCGGGCGTGCGGGTCTTCAGCCGGAAGGTGGTGGCCGAGATCCGCTCCATCCCCACGATCGATTCGATGAAATGGGTGTAGGAGCTCGGCCCCTTGACCTGCGGGATGCGGGCCACGGTGAAGGCGACATCCTCCGGATCGAACTTCGTGCCGTCATGGAAGGTCACATCCGGATGCAGCTCGAACTCCCAGGTGTGGTCGTCGATCAGCTTGTAGCTGCGCGCCAGGTTGGGGATCACCTGGCCCTGCGCGTCCTGGAAGGTCAGCGGCTCGTAGATGTGGTCGCCGGTGGCGTGGTTGATCGCGGTGTTGTGGAAATGCGGGTCCAGCGAGGTCACGTCGCTGGCCACGGCAAAGGTCAGCGGGCGTCCGGCCGGCTGGGCCGAAGCCGCCGTCGCCAGGCCAAGCCCGGCCAGCGCTGCCAACGCGATGCGCGCGATCCCGGCGGCCGCGGGACGTTGTGCGGTCATGGTCGTCTCCCCAAGGTTTTGCCGCAGCATGGCCATGCGCCCACCGCCCGGCAACCGGAATCTGCCCGCTTTGACACGGCGCGCCGCAACACCGATCCTTGCCCATCACATCCCCGCCCCAGGAGGGCGCATGAACGGTCTGGCAGGCAAGGCGACGGTGGTCACCGGGGCGGCAAGCGGCATCGGCCGCGCCAGCGTGCTGCGCCTGGCGCAGGAGGGCGCGCGCGTCCTGGCCGCGGACCGCGCCGCCGAGGGCCTGGCCGAAACCGCGGCGCTGGCCCAGGCGCAGGGCACGCCGATCGAGACCATGCTGGCCGATATCGCCGCCGATGCCGCGCCCACCGCCGTGATCGGTGGCGCCGTCGCCCGTTTCGGCGCGCTGCACCTGCTGCTCAACAACGCCGGCGTCGGCGGTTCCAAACGCGCCGACCTGACCGATGACGAGGCGTTCGACAGCCACCTGGCCGTCAACCTGCGCGCCGTGTTCCGCTTCAGCCGTGCCGCCGTCGGCATGATGCCGGCCGGGGGCGCGATCGTGAACCTGGCCTCGATCTTCGGCCTGATCGGCTTTCCCGGCACCGCCGCCTATGCCGCGGCCAAGGCGGGTGTCGCCGGCCTCACCCGCCAGATGGCCGCCGATTACGGCCCGCGCGGCATTCGCGTGAACGCCATTGCCCCCGGCCTGATCGAGACCGGCATGACCCGCGCCCGCATCGCCGACAGCGAATGGTTCCGCGACCAGATGACCGCGATGACCCCCTTGGGCCGCAACGGCGCGCCCGAGGACATCGCGGCGGCGGCTGCCTTCCTGCTGTCCGACGACGCCGCCTTCATCTCCGGCCAGGTGCTGGTGGTGGATGGCGGCTGGATCGCCACCCGCTACCGCGCCCAGCCCGAAGCCTGAGCGCGGTGTTCCCTTTCCGCTGACCGACCAAGGAGCTTGCCATGGCCGACCTCTTCGTCTGCCTGACCTTTGACCACGACAACACCTCGTCCGCCATCTCCCGCGGCCAGACCTCGCCGACCATGATCAGCCGCGGCGATTTCGGCATCCCGGCCACGCAGCGCATCCTGCGCCTGCTCAACGACCAGCGCATTCCCACCAGCTGGTTCATCCCCGGCCACACCATCGACAGCTACCCGTCCTGTGTGGCCGCCGTGCACGCCGCCGGGCACGAGATCGGCAACCACGGCTGGACCCACCGCGTCCCCTCCACCCTCGGCCCCGAGGGCGAGGAACAGGAGCTGGTGCGCGGCTCCGAATCCATCATGCGCCTGACCGGAAAAGCCCCGCGCGGATACCGCTCGCCGTCCTGGGACCTGTCCGACGTCTCGATCGACCTGCTGCTGAAGCACGGCTTCACCTATGACAGCTCGATGATGGGCCACGACTACATCCCCTACCAGGCGCGCAAGGGCGACCGGATCGAGCTGCTGGAGCCGCTGGAATTCGGCCCCGACACGCCCCTGGTCGAAATGCCGATCTCCTGGGCGCTGGACGACCACCCGCACTTCGAATACTCGCGCTCGCCGCAGGGCATCCTGCCCGGCAACATGAACGCCCGCCTGGTGATCGAGAATTTCGTCAACGAATTCCGCTACATGAAGAAATACTACGACTGGGGCATCCTGACCTATACCTTCCACCCCCACGTCATCGGCCGCGGCCACCGCATGTTCATGCTGGAGCACATGATCGAGGTGCTGAAGCGCGAAGGCGCCCAGTTCGTCACCATGGAAACGGCCGTCGGCGAGTACAAGTCGCGCTATCCGAATGGGGTCACGCTGCGCGGCAGGTAAGAAAGAATCTTCTTTTTGTGAACAAAAAGAAGCAAAAAAACTTTATCCGTTTGCGCGCGGACAGGCCGTGCGCAAACGGATGAAAAGTTTTTTGGTTCTTTTTTTCAAAAAAGAACCGCTTGCTTACCTTCCCAGAAACGCCCGCCGCACATAGTCATTGCCCAACAGCTCCTCCCCCGTCCCCGCCAGCACCGTCGCGCCCTTCTCCATCACATACCCCCGGTGCGCGATCTTCAGCGACTGGTGGACGTTCTGCTCCACCAGCAGCACCGACACCCCTTCCTCGGCGATCGCCGCGATCAGCCGGAACAGCTCCTGCACCCGCAGCGGCGCGAGCCCCAGCGACGGCTCGTCCAGGATCATCAGCTTCGGCCCGCTCATCATGCCCCGCGCGATGGCCAGCATCTGCTGCTCGCCGCCGGACAGCGACCCCGCAAGCTGCGCCCGCCGCTCCGCCAGGCGCGGGAACAGCGTCAGCACATGCCCGATCGCCCGGCCCACGGCATCGCTGGCCTGGGTGAACCCGCCCATCTGCAGGTTCTCCTCCACCGTCATCAGCGGAAACACCAGCCGCCCCTCCGGCACCAGCGTGATGCCGCGCCGCACCACCACATGGCTCGGCTGCCCCTCGATCGCCGCACCCTCGAAACGGATGGTGCCGGCCCGCGGCCGCAGCGCGCCGGCGATCACCTTCACCGTGGTCGACTTGCCCGCCCCGTTGGCGCCCAGCAGCGCCACCACCTCGCCGTGCCGAACCTGGAACGACGCATCCCGCACCGCGGCGAGGCCGTTGTAGGAATAGGCCAGGTTGGCCACGTCCAGCAGGGTGTCGGGTTGCGCCATGCCACGATGATACCCGACCGCGTCCCCTTGGCCAGCCAGGCCCCCCGTTACTTCCGATAGTCCCGCATCGCCTTGACCAGCAGGTCATGGGGCAGGGCGTGGATCACCCGCCCGTCGCGCCCGGTCATCGTCTCCGCGGCGCACATCGCGTTCAGGATCGCCTCTTCCGTCGCCTCCGCCGCCGCCTGGAACAGGTTGGTCATCGCCTCGGGCGCCAGCATCTTCACGTCGTTCACCGGATCGCCCTGCCGCACCGTGTTGCCGGTGGAGAACGCGATGAAGATGTCGCCGGACCCGTTGCCCCCGATCCCGCCGACCCAGGCCAGGCCCGTGGTCGCGCGGCGCGCCAGGCGCTGGCACTGGATCGGCAGCAGCGGCGCGTCGGTGGCCAGCACCACGATGATGCTACCGGCCTCGCGCGGGACTGTTCTATGCGACGGCACCACCTCCGGCCCGATCATCCGCCCCACCGGCACCCCGTCCACCCGGAACAGCTCCCGCGCGCCGTAGTTGGATTGCACCAGCGCGCCCACCGTCCAGCCATCCACGACGCGCGAGGCGGTGCCGGTGCCGCCCTTGAACTCGTGCGTGATCATGCCGGTGCCGCCGCCGACATTGCCTTCGGGCACCGGCCCGGACTGCGCCGCTTCGATCGCCGCGATGGCCATCCCGGTGGTGACCGGAAAGGTCTCGGATTCCGAGAGCCACCCGTCATAGGTCTCGGCCGCGACCGGCAGATGGAAATTCTGCGTGGCGCCCGCCTTCAGCGCCGCGGCACTGATGGCATCGCGCACCGTGCCGACGCTCCACGTGTTGGTGATGCAGATCGGCGCGCCCAGCAGCCCCTGTTCGGCGATCCAGGGCAGGCCGGTCATCTCGCCATTGCCGTTGAAGGAATGCGTGCCGGCGAAGCAGTAGTTCTGCCAGATTTCCTCGCCGCGCGGCCAGATCGCGGTCACCCCGGTGCGCACCACATGCGGCGCGTCGGCGATCAGGGTGGCCACCCCCACCTTCACCCCCGCCACATCCGTGATCGCGTTCCACCGCCCCGTGGGCAGCAGCCCGGTGGTGATGCCCAGATCCCGCAGCCTTGCGCGCGCCATGCCGGTTGCCTCCGCCGTGAAGTCGATGTTGGATCAGTGTCCAACGCCGGCGCCGCCGTGCAAAGAGGAAACCTGGCCATGGACGCAACGCGCCGCATCGACCTCCCCACCGACCGCGTGCTCGCCCGCATCGAGGGCGCCGTCGGCTGGCTCACCTTCAACAACCCCGCCCGCCGCAACGCGATGAGCCAGGACATGTGGGAGGCCGTGCCGCTGGCCTTCGACGCCTTCGAGGCCGATCCCGCCGTGCGCGTGGTGGTCCTGCACGGCGCCGGCGACAAGGCTTTCGTGGCCGGCGCCGACATCTCCCAGTTCAACGAGCTGCGCTCCAGCCCGGAAACCGTGGCCAAATACGACGCCACCTCGGACGAAGCCAACCGCCGCATCGCCCTGTCGCCCAAGCCGACCATCGCCATGATCCGCGGCTTCTGCATCGGCGGCGGCGTCGGCATCGCGGTGTGCTGCGACATGCGCATCGCCGCCGAGGGCGCGAAATTCGGCGTCCCCGCCACCCGTCTCGGCCTGGGCTACGGCCCCGGCGGGGTCAAGCGCCTGATGGACCTTGTCGGCCCCAGCCACGTGAAGGAAATCTTCTACACCGCCCGCCACTTCTCGGCACAGGAAGCCAAGGACATGGGCCTGGTCAACCGCGTCCTGCCGGAAGCCGACCTGGAATCCTACGTCGCCGGCTACTGCGCCACCATCGCCGACAACGCGCCCATGACCATGCTGGCGGTCAAGCGCACCGTCGACCAGCTCCTGACCCTGTCGCCGGACGCCGATCTGGCCGAATGCGACCGGCTGGTCGCCGCGTGTTTTGCCAGCGAGGACTATGTCGAGGGGCGGACGGCGTTCATGGAGAAGCGGCGGCCGGTGTTCCGGGGGCGGTGAGGG
>JBIPLY010000170.1:0-8177 GCA_044369385.1 Acetobacteraceae bacterium
GCTGTAGGGCGGGCTTCAGCCCGCCTTTCCCGTTTCAGGAGTTCCCCCCATGGCCCTGCGCCTGTCGGCCCACATGACGGTGATGCAGAACGCCGCCAGCCGCGCGGCCAAGCGCCTGCTGCGCGACTTCTCCGAGGTGGAGCAACTCCAGGTCAGCATCAAGGGCCCCGGCGATTTCGTCAGCCAGGCCGATCTGCGCGCCGAGCAGTCGATCCGCGAGGACCTGGCCAAGGCGCGGCCCGGCTACGCCTTCCTGATGGAGGAATCCGGCGCTTCGGGCGGGGACAACTGGACCTGGCGCTGGGTGGTCGATCCGCTCGATGGCACCAGCAACTTCCTGCACGGCATCCCGCACTGGGCGATCTCGATCGGGCTGGAACGGCGCCTGCCGGATGGCAGCACGGAGATCGCCGCCGGCTGCATCTATGCCCCCGCGGCCGATGAGATGTTCTGGGCCGAGAAGGGCGGCGGCGCCTTTCTCAACGAGCGCCGCCTGCGCGTCTCCGCCCGGCGCGACATGCAACAGGCGATGTTCGCCACCGGCATCCCGTTCGCCGTGGTGCCGCGCCGGCGCCAGCTCGCCTTTGCTCGCACGCTGGCGACCCTGATGCCGCAGGTCGCCGGCATCCGGCGCTTCGGTGCCGCGGCACTCGACCTCGCCTGGGTCGCCGCCGGGCGCTACGAGGGGTTCTGGGAGCTGGGCCTGAAGCCGTGGGACATGGCCGCCGGGCTGCTGATCGTGCGCGAGGCCGGCGGCTTCGTCACCGACCCGCAGGGCGGGCAGGACCCGCTGGCGAGTGGCGAAGTGGTCGCGGCCAACCCGCATCTGCACGACACGTTGCGGGCAGCCGTGGCTGACGGGGTGGCGGCGGCGCATCGCGCCGCGGGCGCGTCGGAGTAGATCGCGCCGCGGGCGTCGGGGGCGTGGCCGCCGAGGTCGATCACGCTGCGGCGCAGCACTTGCTTCGTTGAGCGCCGGCCCGCGCTGGGCTAGAGTGTTGCCGTTCATGTCGCCCCCGCGCCTCCTGGCCCTCGCCCTGGCCGCCCTGCTCGCTGCCGGCCACGCGGGTGCGCAACCCGCTGCCCCGGAGCGGCCGCAGCGCGAGCGCCCCGCCCCGCGCCCGGCGCAGTCCCAGCGCCCGGCCCCCACCCCGCCGCCGCCGGTGCCCGCGCCGGCCACCGTCACCGCCCCGGCGCCGACAATGCCGGATGTGCCGCCGGCGGCGCCCAGCCTGCCAGCGCTGGCCGCACCCGCCGTGGCCGAGCCGCCGATCGCGCTCGATCCGCCGCCGGCGCCGCTGGTTCCGCTGGCCCCGCCCGCCCCGCCGGTGATCCCGCCGCCGCTGGCCGTGCCCACCCGCCCTGCCCCGCCGCCCGCGCCGGTGGAGATCACCGCCGACGCGCCGGGCACGGCCAGCCGCACCGCCGACGCCCTGCGCCTCACCTTCGGCCCCGCCGGCGCCGCGCTGAACCCGGTCACGGCCCAGGCCCTGCGCGACTTCGCCCGCGCGCTGCCGCCCGGCGCCAGCGTGACCATCGCCGCCTTCGCCCCCGGCACGCCGGAGGATCCCTCCTCCTCGCGCCGGCTGTCCCTGGCGCGCGCGCTGGCCGCCCGCGGCGCGCTGCTGGCCGAGGGCATCGCCTCGCCGCGCATTTTCGTCCGCGCGCTCGGCGCCAGCCCGGCCATTGCCGAGGGGCCGCCGGACCGCGCCGACCTCACCATCGCCGCCCCCGCCCCCCAGGCAGCCACGAAACAGGCACCCCCCGGCCCATGACCCGCCCCACCGTCTTTCTCATCCGCATGCTGGTCTTCCTGGCGCTGGTCATCGGCGTCACCGCGCTGCTGGCCGGCGAGCTGCTGGTGGCCTTCACCGCCAATCCGCTGTTGAACTCGGTGATCCTGGCGGTGCTGCTCGGCGGCGTCTTCTGGAACATCCGCCAGGTGGTGCGCCTGGCGCCCGAGGTCACGTGGCTCGAGACCTTCCAGCGCAACCGACCCAGCCTGGCCGCCCTGCCCAATCCGAAGCTGCTCGCCCCCATGGTCAGCATGCTCGCCGCCCGCGACGCACGCCGCACCGAGGGCGCGCGCTTCACCATCTCGTCGCAGTCGATGCGCTCGATGCTCGACACCATCGCCTCCCGCCTGGACGAAAGCCGCGAGCTGTCGCGCTACATGATCGGGCTGCTGATCTTCCTCGGCCTGCTGGGCACCTTCTGGGGCCTGCTGCTGACCATCGCCTCGGTCGCCGAGGTGATCGCCGGCATGTCGGTCGGCTCCGGGGACATCAACGCGCTGTTCGAGCAGCTCAAGACCGGGCTGGGCAAGCCGTTGCGCGGCATGGGCACGGCGTTTTCCGCCTCGATGCTGGGCCTGGCCGGGTCGCTGGTGCTGGGCTTTCTCGATCTCACCGCCGGGCAGGCGCAGAACCGCTTCTACAACGAGCTGGAGGAGTGGCTGGCCAGCCTGACCCGGGTCTCCTCCGGCGTGCTGGGCGGCGAGGGCGAGGGCTCGATCCCGGTCTATGTCCAGGCCCTGCTGGAACAGACCGCCGAGAACATGGAAGGGTTGCAACGCACCCTGGCCCGCGGCGAGGACGACCGGCGCGAAGGCACCCAGGCGCTGATCGCCCTGTCCGAGCGGCTCGCGGCCCTGTCGGACACCATGCGCGCCAGCCAGCAGCTCATGCTGCGCATCGCCGAGGGCCAGCAGGCGCTGGCCCCGGTGCTCGCCCGCCTCGCGGAGCCCGCCGGCGACGATGCGGCGCGCGCGCATCTGCGCAACATCGAGCTCTACCTGCAACGCCTGCTCACCGACACCGAACAGGGCCGCGCCCAGTCCACCGCCGAGCTGCGCAACGAGATCAAGATCCTGACCCGCACCATCGCGGCCCTCGCGGCCGAGCCGCCGCGGTAGCCGGCCATGGCCCTGCGGCGGCGCAACAATGGCGGCGGCGAGACCCTGAACGCCTGGCCCGGCTATGTCGACGCGCTGTCGACGCTGCTGATGGTCATCATCTTCGTCCTGCTGGTCTTCGTGCTCGGCCAGGCCTTCCTGTCCGTGGCGCTGACCGGGCGCGACCGGGCGCTGGACCGGGTCAACCGGCAGATGTCGGAGCTGTCGGACCTGCTCTCGCTGGAGCGCAGCCGCGCCGGCGAACTGCGCCTGGCCCTGGCCCAGCTCAACCGCGACCTCGCCGAGGCGGCCGGCGGGCGCGACACGCTGGCCCAGCAGCTCGCCGCCCTGCGCGCCGAACAGGCCCGCACCGCCGCCGCCCGCGACGCCGCCACGGGCGAGCGTGACCGCCTCTCCGCCCGCCTGGCGGACGCCGAAACCCGGCTGCAATCGGCGCAATCCCAGGGCAGCCAGCAGCTCGCTGCCGGGGCCGACCTCGCGCGCCGCGCCGAGGACGCCGCCCAGCTTGCCGCCACCGCCGCCGCCCAGCTCGCCGCCACCCGCCGTGACCTGGAATCCACCCAGGCACGGCTGGCCGAAATGCGCGCCCAGGCCGCGGCGCTGGACCGCACCATCCAGGTCGACCGCGCCACCATCGCCGCCCGCCTCTCCGACCTCGCCCGCATGGCCGAGGAAACCCGCGCGCTGACCGCGCTGCGCGACGAGCTGGAAAAACAGGCCCAGACCGCCGCCGCCCGCGCCGCCACCGAGGCGCAGCTGCGCGCCGCCGTCGCCGCGCAGTTGGCCGACGAGCAGCGCCTCGGCGCCAGCGCGCGCGCCGAGATCGCGCTGCTGAACCGCCAGATGGACGAGCTGCGCGGCCAGATGGCCGGCCTGGCCCGCGCGCTGGAGGCCAGCGAGGCCTCGGCGCGCGACAAGGACGTGCAGATCGTCAATCTCGGCCAGCGCCTGAATGCCGCGCTGGCGCAGAAGGTCGAGGAGTTGCAAGGCTACCGCAGCGAGTTCTTCGGCCGCCTGCGCGAGGTGCTGGCCGGCCGCCCCGGCGTGCAGGTGGTCGGCGACCGCTTCGTGTTCCAGTCCGAGGTGCTGTTCCCGGTCGGCAGTGCGGAGATGTCGGCCGCCGGGATGGAGCAGATGTTCCGCCTGGCCGACACGCTGCGCGAGGTCGCCTCCGCCATCCCCGCCGATGTCGCCTGGATCCTGCGTGTCGACGGCCACGCCGACCGCCAGCCGACCAGCGGCGCCCGCTTCGCCTCGAACTGGGAGCTGTCGGCCAGCCGCGCGATCACGGTGGTCAAGCTGCTGGCCCTGGCCGGCATCCCCGCCGAGCGCCTGGCCGCCACCGGCTTCGCGGACCACCAGCCGCTCGACCGCGCCGACACGCCGGAGGCCTATGCCCGCAACCGGCGCATCGAGTTGCGGCTGACCGACCGATGAGGCACGGTATCGGTTCTTTGTTTGTTCTGGGAATGATGACGATCATTTCACGATCGGCGCCAGATTGCGCCGAAGCGACCATTTGTTCATCTTTTGCCCTTAGGCACCGCGGCAACAGGCCGCAAAAGGACTGGCCGGCATGCGTTCGCTGAGGCTTCTGATCTCGCGCATCGGCACGGCGCTGTTCGCGTTCGACCTGCTGCTGCTGGTGCTGCTCTGGCCGCTGCTGCTCTGGGCGATGGCACCGGGCCGCGCGGCCGAGTTGCTGCTGGAGCCGCTGCTGCTGGCCTTCCCGCTCGGCCAGGTCGCCATGCTCTATGCCATGGGCATGTACCGGCGCGAGGCGATCCTGTCGACGCGCGGCACGCTGCTGCGCCTGCCGCTGGTGGTCGGGCTGGCGATCGGCGGCGCTGCGGTGGTGCAGCTTGGCGCCGCCTGGATCGGCGTTCCGCCGGCGCGGATCGATGTTGCCGACCTGGCCTTCGCCGCCGCCGTGGCCTTTGCCGGGGCTGCCGCCGTGGCCCGCATCCTGCTGTTCGCGCTGCTGCGCCGCGGCGTGTTCCGCCGCCGGGTGATGGTCTTGGGCGCCGGCCGCCGCGCCGCCGAGATGATCGCCATGGTCGCCCAGCACGGCAACGAGCCGCAGTTCGACGTGGTCTTCGTCCACGAGCCCAGCCTGGGCCCGCGCGATCCGGAGCTTGGCCACGGCGCGCACCAGACCGTGGTGGTGGCCAACGACAGCAACTACCTCCACCTGGCCATCGCCCATGATGTCGACCAGATCGTGGTGGCGCCGGATGAGCGCCGCGGCATGCGGCTGGAGAAGCTGCTGGACTGCAAGAAGAACGGCTTCCCGGTGGTCCAGCACCTGGCCTTTGTCGAGCGCGAGGCGCGCCGCGTCGATCTGGCCTGGATGGAGCTGGGCTGGTTCCTGTACTCCGACGGCTACTATTTCGGCCCGCTCGATCGCGCGCTGAAGCGGCTGCTGGATGTGTCGGTCAGCCTGGTGATCCTGCTGCTGGGCAGTTTCCTGCTGATCTCGGGCATGATCGCGGTGAAGCTGCAGGATGGCGGCCCGGTGTTCTACGCCCAGACCCGCGTCACCCGCGGCGGGCGGCATTTCCGCATCCTGAAGCTGCGCACCATGCGCACCGATGCGGAGAAGGGCGGCGCGCAATGGGCCGCGGCTGGCGATGCCCGTGTCACCCGCGTCGGCCGCTTCCTGCGCCAGTCCCGCATCGACGAACTGCCGCAGTTGTTCAACGTGCTGCGCGGCGAAATGTCCCTGGTCGGCCCGCGCCCGGAGCGCCCGGAGTTCATCGGCGACCTGGCCGCCCAGATCCCGCTGTTCGAGGAGCGGCTGACCGTCAAGGCCGGGCTGACCGGCTGGGCGCAGATCAACTACCCCTACGGCGCCTCGATCGAGGATGCGCGCGCCAAGCTGGGCTACGACCTCTACTACGTGAAGAACTTCTCCGTGGCGTTCGACCTGCTGATCATCCTGCAGACCCTGCGCGTGGTCCTGTTCCCCTCGGCCGCCGGCGCCCGTTGACGCTGCTGCCCGCTGGCGGCGCCTATTGCCAGCACAGTACGGCCACCACCGCCTTCGTCGCCGCATCCGGTGCCGGCGCGGGGGCCGCGGCCGCGCCATCGGCGCCCAGCATCGCCCGCAGCGGCGCCACCCCCGGCCCGATGGCCAGGTCCGGCAGCGCGATGCCGTAGTGCCGGGCCGCCAGCGGCGGGTCCAGCGTGGCGCGCACCAGCCCCACCACCCGCCCGCCATCATCCAGGATCGGCCCGCCGCTATGGCCCGGGACGATGCTGCGGTCCTGCAGCCACAGCAGCCGGGCCGGATCGCGCTCCAGCGCCGCGGCCGGTGCGATCCGGGCATTGGCCAGGCTGGCCCAGCTTTCCGCCGCCGTGGCCCCGCGCCGCGCCGGGCCGGCAAACCCGATCACCCGCACCGCGCCGGGGGCGGCCATGCCCAGCGCCAAGACCGCCGGCGCCCCGGCCTCGCTGTGCAGCACCGCGATGTCGTGCGCCGCGTCCACCAGGACCACGCGCGCGGTCACGCCGGCACTGCCGGGCACCAGGTGCGGCGAGGCCAGCGCGATCGTCTGGCAGCCGGCGACCACATGTGCCGCGGTGAGCACGGCATGCGGCCCGGCGAAGAAGCCGCTGCCGCTGGCCAGCCCCCGCGCTCCAGGCGGCGCGCGGAACGGATCGTCCGGCATCGGCAGCACGCGCGGCAGCGCCGCCGCCCCGGCCGGCGCGGGCGCCAGCACCGGCGTCAGCACGGCATCGGCCCAGCCTTGCGCCCGCGCCAGCGGCACCGCCGCCAGCCAGGCCGAGAGGGCTGCGAAGATCGGCAGCGGGAAGCAGCGCATGAGGAGAATCCGCAGGGTCGGACCAGGCTATCCGCCACCGCGCTACAGCCGCGTTTCAGCCCCCTTCCGTCGCGGCCTTGCATTCTGCCGGCGCCGCCGCGCCTTGCCTCGCAGCTTGCGGCGCGGTTTGCTCCGACTCCGGCGATTGACGCCGGCATCACGGCGAAGTTGCGGCGCGTGTCGCATTTCCGAGAATTCGCAACGCAAGCTCACACTGCCCCGCGCTTTGCACTGGCATCGTTGTTGCGTGGTTCCCGGCGCCGCCCAGCCTGGCGGCAGTGAACATCCAAAACGGAGGCGCAGGATGCGCGTTCTACTGGCGGCCCTGGACGGCTTCGTTGCCGCCGACTTCGCCGTGGTGCTGGCGGGGCAGTCCTTCATCCTGGAGCGCTCGGACGATCACGACGACGCGCTCGGCCTGGCTCGCCATCATCACTTCGATGTGATCCTGTTCGGCGCCGGCCCGGCCGGTGCCGCCGGGGCAGCCTTCATCCGCCAGCTTCGCGCCGCCGGAATCCACACCGCCGCGCTGGCCGTGGTCCGCGCCATGGAAGGGCGTGCCCGCGGCCGGCTGCTGGATGCCGGGGCCGACGACGTCATCGACCTGCCCTGCGACACCGCGGAACTCTGCGCCCGGCTGCGCGCGGTGGTGCGCCGCAGCCGCGGCTTCACCCGCTCCGTACTCGGCGTCGGTCCGCTGGAGCTGCACATGGACAGCCGCATTGCGCGCGCCGGCGGCGCCGAGATCCATCTCTCGCCCAGCGAATACAAGGTGTTGGAACTGCTGGTGCTGCGCCGTGGCCTGGTCGTCACCAAGACGGCGCTGATGGACCTGCTGTACGGCGCGTTCGATGAGCCGGACGTCAAGTCGCTCAACGTGTTGATGCACCGGCTGCGCAAGCGCCTGGCCGCGGCGGGGCTCGGCGCCTTCGTGCGCACCGTCTGGGGCACCGGCTACCTGGTCGACGAGCCGCCGCGCACCCCGCTCGCCCCGCGCGGCCTGTCGCGTCGGGAGCCCCTGTTCGCCGAGTGACGCACGCCGCACAGGTCGGGCGCTGCCGGTGCGACAGCGCGCTTCCATCGCGCCGTGGGCTGGCCTAGGGTTTGGCCATGCGACGCTCGACGCAAGTGCTCCTGGTGCTGATGGGCGGCGGCCTGGTGGCCACTGCCGCGGTGCCGCTGTTGCGCCGCCCGGACTGCGAACCGGCCCAGCAGGTCAACGGTGCCTGCCCGAGTTCCTCCGGCACCGGCCGGTCCAGTACCTCCAGCGGGTGGTCCTCCTCCTCCTCCTCCTCCGGCGGCAGCGATTCGTCGGCCGGTCGCGCGGCCGCTGCCGGGGCGGCGGCCGGGGCGGTCGCCGGCGCCGCCAGCCGCGGCGGCTTCGGGTCGACCGGGGCAGCCCACAGCAGCAGCGGCGGCTGACGGTGCGGCGCGAGGCG
>JBIPLY010000171.1:0-8173 GCA_044369385.1 Acetobacteraceae bacterium
CCGGCCGCGCCTACCCAGGCCGCGCCCCCCCCGGCTGCCCCCGCCCGCGCCCCCGCGTCGCCCGCTCCCCCTGCGCCGCCAATGGCCCCGCCCAGCCTCCCGCCGGCCGCCGCAGCCCCCGCCCCGGCCTTCGCCCCGCCGAGCTTCGACATCGTGCGTGTAACCCCGCAGGGTGCGGCCGTGATGGCCGGCCGCGCCGCCCCGGGCGCCGAGGTGATCCTGCGCAGCAACGGCCGCGAATTCGCCCGCACCCGCGCGGATGCCCAGGGCCAATGGGTTATGGCCGGCGCCCCGCCGCTGGCGCCGGGCACGCACGAGATCACCCTGGCGATGCGCGATGCCGCCGGAACCGAGATCGCCGGCGACGGCAATGTCGTGGCCGTGGTGGCCGCCCCGTCGCCGCCCGCCGCAGCCAGCGCCGGTGCCGCCCCCGCAGCACCCGCCCCGCTGGTCGTGCTGACCACGCCGCAGGGCCCGCCCACGCTGTTGCAGGCCCCCGGGCGCACCGCGTCCCGCCTGGGGCTCGACCTGGTCGACTACGACGATGGCGGCGAGATCCGCTTCGCCGGCACCGCGCCCGCCGGCGCCACGATCCGGCTCTATGTCGACGACGCCCATGTCGGCGACGCCCAGGCCGGCGCCGATGGCCGCTGGAGCCTGAGCCCCGCGGCGCGCATTGCGCAGGGCGACCACCGCCTGCGCCTCGACCAGATGGATGCCGCGGGCCGCGGCGTGGCGGCGCGCGTCGAACTGCCGTTCCAGCGTGCGCCGGTGGCCGCGATGGCGGCCGGGGTGCAGCGCGTGGTGGTGCAGCCGCGCCAGAACCTGTGGCGCATCGCGCGCCGCGCCTATGGCCAGGGCGTGCGCTACACGGAAATCTTCGCGGCCAATCGCGATGTCATCGCCGATCCGGCGCGGATCTACCCCGGTCAGGTCTTCACGGTGCCTGGCGCGCCAGGGGGCGTCTCCACCCCCAGCCCGGCCAACAGATCGAGATAGGGGCCGAGCGCCAGCAGGAACAGCGTGATGTCGGTCAGCAGGTGCTCGACCGTGGTCGGCATCTCCACCTTGGTCGCCGAGAGCACCGCCACCCGGTGATCCGCGGTCAGGTCCGTGCGCCACCCCGGCGGCAGCGTCGCCGGCAGGCCGCGCAGGGCCGCGAACAGTGCCGCGCGCTGCCCGGCCGCATCCGCCGCAGTGCTGGGCACCCGCCCGACCGTGGCGCACAGCGACAGCTCGCCCAGCTCCCGCGCAGCACTGACCGCCAGCGCCGCCTCCACCCGGCAGCCGCGCCACTCGATCGAGAAGCGTGGCAAGGTCTCGGCCGAGGCCAGCGAGAGCCGCCCCTCCCCATCCACCGAAAAAGGGCCGAGCTGAAAGGGCGCGTCGAGCGGCATGGCGAGCAGTCCCGGAACGTGGCGTGACCGCGATCTTGCCCCTGTGGTATGAAGCATCCATAAACGCCCGCCCCCCTAAAACGCCCGCCCTGCACCCCCCGAGGCTCCCCGCATGTCGCTTGTCGCCTCCCTGCAGATGGTCCTGTCCCCGCCGCATCCGGCCGGTCGCCCGTTCATCGCGGGCGGCGGCGTGGCGGTTCTGGCCGGGGTGATCTTTGCACCCTGGCTGGCCTGGCTCGGCGGCGCCTTCGTGCTGTTCTGCCTGTATTTCTTCCGCGACCCGGAGCGCGTGGCGCCCGATCGCCCCGGCGTGCTGGTGGCGCCGGCCGATGGGCGGGTGGTGCTGGTGGGCATGGCCGCCCCCCCGCCCGAACTCGATCTGGGCCCGGCGCCGCGCTGGCGGGTGGCGATCTTCCTCTCGGTGCTCGATGTCCACGTGAACCGCGCGCCGATCGACGGCACCGTCACCCGCATCGCCTATCGCCACGGCAAGTTCCTCAACGCCAGCCTGGACAAGGCCAGCACGGACAACGAGCGCAACGCGCTGGCCATCCGCCTGGCCGGGGGGCAGGAAATCGCGGTGGTGCAGATCGCCGGGCTGATCGCGCGGCGCATCCTGTGCGACGTGAAGGAGGGCGATCAGGTGCGCACCGGCGCGCGCTTCGGCATCATCCGCTTCGGCAGCCGCACCGATCTCTATCTGCCGGAGGGCGTGGCACCCCTGGTGCAGGTCGGCCAGCTCATGATCGGCGGCGAGACGGTGATCGCCACCCTGGACCCGCCCGGCGCATGAGCGACCCGCGCCCCACGGCGGCGGAGCGGATGCGCCTGTTCCAGCGCCGCCTGCGCCCGCGCGCCCGGCCGCGCTTTTCCGGCCTGTCGTTCAACCGGATGATCCCCAACATCCTGACCATGCTCGGCCTGTGCGCCGGGCTGACGGCGATGCGGTTTGCCATCGAGGGCCGCTTCGCCGCCGCCGCCGGCGCCATCATCGTCGCCGCCTGCATCGACGGGCTGGACGGGCGCATCGCCCGGCTGCTGAAGGCCACCAGCCGCTTCGGCGCCGAATTCGACAGCCTGGCCGATTTCCTGTGCTTCGGCGTCGCCCCGGGGTTCATTCTCTACCTGTGGTCGCTGCAGGTCGCCGGCGGCTTCGGCTACATGCCCTGCCTGATGTTCGCCGTGTGCATGGCGCTGCGCCTGGCGCGCTTCAACGCGGCGCTGGATGCCGGCCCGCACCCCGCCTACACCTACAACTTCTTCACCGGCGTGCCCGCCCCGGCCGGCGCCGGCGTGGTGCTGTTCCCGCTGTTCCTGGGGCTGGAGGGCCAGGCGATGGGCTGGGACTGGCTGGTCGCCGTGTCGCAGTTCCCGCCGTTTGTCGCCGCCATGCTGGTTGGCACCGCGCTGCTGCTGGTCTCCACCCTGCCGGTCTGGAGCTTCAAGAACTTCAAGGTGCCCAGCCCCTTCGTGCTGCCGCTGCTGCTCGGCGTCGGGCTGTATGCCGCACTGCTGGTCGCGGACCCCTGGATCGCGCTGGCCGGCGGCGGGCTGGTCTATGTCGGCATGCTGCCGTTCAGCATGCGCAGCTATCGCCGGCTGAAACGCGAGGCCGAGGAACGCGGCGAGGCCGCCCCCGCCTGACGGAGCACACCCATGACCGCACCGCGCGACGCAAACGCCATCCATGCCTGGCACGCCCATGTCTATTTCGACCCGGAACAGCGCGCCCCGGCGCTGGCGCTGCGCGAGCAGGTCGGCGCCCGCTTCCCCGCCGCCGTGCTCGGCCGCTGGCATGCGGTGCCGGTCGGCCCACACCCGCGCGCCATGTTCCAGATCGCCTTCCCGCCGGGCCTGTTCCCCTCCCTGGTCCCGTTCCTGGCGCTGAACCGTGCCGGGCTGACCGTGCTGGTCCACCCGGAGACCGGCCGGCCGAAGGATGACCATCTGAAGCACGCGCTGTGGATGGGCGAGGTCCTGGCGCTGAACGCCGACATCCTCCCGGAAGTGGAAGCCGCCCGATGAGCAGCCCCGAGATCGAATGGCGCCGCCTGCGCGCCGACCAGCTTCGCGCCATGGCGGCACGGGATGCGCTGGTGATCCTGCCGCTCGGCTCGATCGAGCAGCACGGCCCGCATCTGCCGGTCGAGGTCGATTCCCGCCTCGGCGAGGAGGTTGCCCTGCGTGCCGCCCGCGTGATGGCCGAACGCGGCCAGCCCGTGCTGGTGCTGCCGATGTTCTGGCCCGGCATCTCCGAGCACCACATGAGCTTCGGCGGCACCATCACCCTGGGCTTCGACACCTACCGCGCCGTGGTCGAGGACATCTGCCGCTCCGTCCTGCGCGCCGGCTTCCGCCGCATCGTGCTGCTGAACGGCCATGGCGGCAACGACAACGGCCTGCGCGTGATCGCCGACGAGCTGACCCCGAAGCTGGGCACGCCGATCGTGCAGTTCACCTACTGGTACGCCGCCGCCGAGCCGATCGAGGCGATCCTGGACACCCAGAAGGCCCTGCTGCACGCCTGCGAGGCCGAAACCGCGATGATGATGGCCGTCCGCCCCGAGCTGGTCGCCGAGGACCGCATCGCGATGGCCCGCGTGAACTACACCCCCGACGTCTCCGACCTGGTCGGCGGTGGGGTGTACATGTGGCGCGCCATCGGATCGCGCTCCGCCACCGGCGTGATCGGCAATCCGGAAGCGGCCAGCGCGGCCAAGGGCGCCCGCCTGTTCGAGGCCATCGCCACCACGCTCGCCGACAAGATGGGCCGCGCCGAGCTGTGGACCCTGCCGTGGGATGCGGCCCGCGTCGAACCATGACACTGCGCCCGCGCCCGGTCTGGCGCTCCCTGATGTATGTCCCCGCCCATGTCGAGCGCTTCATCGACCGCGCCCACACCCGCGGCGCCGACTGCATCCAGCTCGACCTGGAGGACAGCGTGCCGCCGGCGGAAAAACCCGCCGCCCGCGCCAACCTGGCCTCCGCCGCCCGCCGCGTCCGGCGCGGCCCGAACGACGTCATGGTGCGCATCAACGCCCCGCTGTCGCTGGCCGTGCCCGACATCCAGGCGGCGATCGGCCCCGATGTCGACGGCCTGGTCATCACCAAGGCCCGCGGCCCCGACCACATCGCCCTGCTGGACGAGCTGGCCAGCGAGGCGGAGGCCCGCGCCGGCCTGCCGGACGGCCACACCTGGTTCTATATCCTGGTCGAAACGCCGCAGGCGCTGCCGCATGCCGAGGCGATCGCCCGCGCCAGCCGCCGCACCATCGCCATGTCGCTGGGGGCCGAGGATTTCGCCCTGGCCCTGGGCGCCGAGCCGACCGAGGAGGCGCTGGCGCTGGCCAAGGGCCTGTTGCTGCACGCCGCCCGCGCCGCCGGGGTGATGCCGCTGGGGCTGACCGGCACGCTGGCCGGCTTCGGCGACATCCCCGCCTTCACCGCCATGGCGCAGCGCTCCCGCGCATTGGGGTTCGAGGGCGCGTCCTGCATCAACCCGGCCCAGGTCGCGCCGCTCAACGCCGCCTTCTCCCCCGGCGCGGAGGAGATCGCCTATGCAAGCCGGGTGATCGCGATCGACCGCGCCGCCCAGGCCGAGGGCCGCGGGGCCGTCGCGCTGGACGGGCGGATGATCGACATCCCCGTGGTGCGCCGCGCCGAGAACCTGCTCGCCCGCGCCGCAGCCATCGCCGCGCGCACCGCCCGCGCCGGGTGATCCGGCCTCAGCTCATCCCGGTGGCGATCTCGTCCAGTGCGGCGTGTTTCAGCACCACGATCTCGCTGTTGGTCGGGATCTCGATCATCTTCTCGGCCTTGAAGCGCGACAGCGTGCGGCTGACCGTCTCGATGGTCAGGCCCAGATAGTCGGCGATGTCGCTGCGCGTCATCGGCAGGTGGATGCGCTCCTTGTCACTCCCTGGAACCCCCGTCTGCGCCGCGCAATGCGGCAGCATGTTGGCCCGCGCGATCAGGAAGGAGGCCAGCCGCTCCCGCGCCGTCTTGCGCCCCAGCAGCAGCATCTGCTCCTGCGCCACCACCAGCTCGTTGGACGCGACCTCCAGCAGCTTCTTCTCCAGCGCCGGGAAATCATCCAGCAGCCCGCGCAGCTTGGCCCGGCTGAAGCGGCAAACCTTCACCGGCTCCAGCGCCTCGGCGCTGAACGAATAGCCGCTGGAAACCGCAAGGCCGAGGAAATACCCCACCCCGGCAAATCCGGTCACCTGGCGCCGCCCATCCGGGAGCAGCTTGTACAGCTTGGCGGTCCCGGCGGTGACGTTGAAGAAATGCTCCGCCGGGTCGCCTTCCTCGATGAAGTGATGGCCGGGCTGCACGCTGAGCGTCACCGCCGCCGCCGCCAGCCGTTCCAGATCGGCATCGTCGATCACGCTGCAGACGCTGAACGGCCGCGCCTGGCAGGTCACGCAGATCCTGGAGTCCCGATGCGAGTCGATCACCAGGGGCCGAGGGCGGGTCAGGGAAGACATGCAATCTCCTGGCGACGCATTCCGTGCCATCGGAATGGCTTTGCACCATACAACGTGCGCGACAGCAGCGTGAGCCCTAATTTCGAGCTTGCGCATATGCGGGTTGATCTGGGTCAAGGAAACCGCCCCCCGCACCCCGCATGCTGCGGCCCATGCTGTCGGACATCGTCCCCGCCCCCGGCCTGACCTGCGAGGCGCTGCTCCCGGCGCTGGCGGGCACCGTCTTTCCTTTGCTGCGCGAGGCGATCCCGGCGCTCGACCTGCAAGCCTGGCTGCGTTACGCCCGGCGCCTCACCACCCCGCGCCGCACCGGGCATTCCGGCATCATGGTCGCCCGCCGCGCCCCGCGGCCGATGCCCTGCGGCCTGTTCATCTGGCGGCGCGACGACGACCTCGAGCACGGCGCCGTGCTGGCCGCCGAGCATCTGGTCGCCGTCGACCTGCTGGACCCCGAGCCGGTGCGCGCCGCCCTGGTGCAGGAGCTGGAGGCGCTGGCCCAGCGCCTGGCCTGCGGCGGCATCCGCACCATGGTGATCCGCCCGGACGCCCCGGTCGCCGCCCGCCTGCTCGCCGCCGGCCACGCCAATGAGGGCGCGGCGATGTGGAAGACGCTGGAGATCGTGCCGGTCCGCCGCCCCCGCTGAGCCCCCCGCTGAGCCGCCCGCTAAGCGGGGCATTTGGGCGGCGCCCGCCACCGGCTATACTCTCCGCCCCACCGGCCGGATCCCAGCGCGTGCCCCCCACCCCGCAAGACGCCACCGAACGCCTGCTCGCCCGCCACCTCGCCGATCTCGCGCGGGTCACCGTGCTGGTGCTGGGCGATGTCATGCTCGATCGCTATGTCCATGGCGAGGTCCGCCGCATCTCGCCGGAGGCGCCGATCCCGGTCCTGCGCGCCCGCAGCCGCCGCGCCGTGCTGGGCGGCGCCGGCAACGTGGCGGAAAACGCCGTGGCGCTGGGCGCGCGCGCCATCCTGGTCGGGCTGATCGGCGACGACCCGGCCGGCGACGAGATCGCCGCCATGCTGGCCGGGCGCATCGACAACCGCCTGCAGCCCGTCCCCGGCCGCCCGACCACGGTGAAAACCCGCTTCATGTCCGGCGGCCACCAGCTCCTGCGCCTGGACGAGGAAGACGCCGCCCCCGCCCCGGCCGAGGCCGCGGCCCGGCTGCTCGCCGCCTTCGCCGCCGCCCTGCCGGACGCCGATGTCGTCGTGCTGTCGGACTACGAAAAGGGCGTGCTGACCGATGCCGTGCTGCCCGCCGCCATCGCCGCGGCGCGCGCCGCCGGCAAGCCCGTGGTGGTCGACCCCAAGCGCGCCCGGTTCGAGGCCTATGCCGGCGCCACCGTGATCACGCCGAACGTGCTGGAAGTCACCCGCGCCACCGGCCTGCCCGCCGAGGACGACGCCGCCGCGGCCCTGGCCGGTGCGGCCGCCCTGGCCCAGGCCGGCGCCGAGGCGGTGCTGGTCAAGCGCTCCGAGCGCGGCCTGACGCTGGTGCGCCACGGCCACCCCCCGCGCCATGTGCCGACCCGTGCCGTGGCGGTCGCCGATGTCTCCGGCGCCGGGGACACGCTGGTCACCGCCTTCGCCCTGGCGCTGGCCGCCGGTGCGACGATGCCGGATGCCGCCCTGCTGGCCAACCTCGCCGCCGGCCTGGCCGTGGCCAAGCCCGGCACCGCCGCGGTCACCGCCGCCGAGCTGGCCGCCGCCCTGCACCGCGAGGAGGTGCTGGCGATCGACAGCAAGGTCGCCACCCTGCAAGCCGCCCTGGCCCGCATCGCCACCTGGCGCGCCGCCGGCCTGCGCGTCGGCTTCACCAATGGCTGCTTCGACCTGATCCACCCCGGCCATGTCCGCCTGCTCGCCGCCGCCCGCGCCCAATGCGACCGCCTGGTGGTGGGCCTGAACAGCGACGCCTCGGTCCAGCGCCTCAAAGGCCCGGACCGCCCGGTGCAGACCGAATCCGCCCGCGCCACCGTCATGGCCAGCATGGCCGCGGCCGACCTTGTGGTGATCTTCGACGAAGACACGCCGGAACGCCTGATCCGCGCCATCCTGCCCGAGGTGCTGATCAAAGGCGCCGACTACACCATCGACCAGGTGGTCGGCGCCGATATCGTCCAAGCCGCCGGCGGCCGCGTCGCGCTCATCCCGCTGGAAGCCGGACACTCGACCACGAGCACCATCCGCCGCATCAACGCGGGCGGGTAGGCAAGCAAGGCAAGGCCGGGGGCTTTGCCCCCGGACCCCCACCAGGGTCCGAGACCCTGGACCTCTATCTTTTT
>JBIPLY010000173.1:0-8117 GCA_044369385.1 Acetobacteraceae bacterium
ATCCGAAAACCGCCCATCTCCTGCCCCAACTCCCCCGGCACCCCGCCGGACGGGAGCCGCCGGCGCGTACCCCGCGCCCTCAGCCCGGCGCCATCCCCGCCCGGATCGCCGCGATCAATTGCCGCAGCGCCGCCGGCACGAACGGCTTCTCCAGCACCGGCCGCCCCGACTGCGCCACGAACCCCTCGGTCGCCGAGCCCAGCGTATCCCCGGTGACAAACCCGACGCGCCGGCACAGATGCGCCCGGTTCGCCGCCAGCCACTCGTAGACCGCCGCGCCATCGATCCCCGGCATGCGCAGGTCGCACAGGATCAGGTCGAAATCCCGCCCCTCCAGCAGCGCCAGCGCCGCCTCCCCGCTCTCCGCCACCGTGCAGTCGAACCCCAGCCGCCCCAGCATGTCGGCCAGCAGGGCCGCGATCTCCGCCTCGTCGTCCAGCACCAGCGCGCTCTGCCGCACCGCCGCTTCCGGCACCGCCGCCGGCGCCTCGTCGATCGGCTCGCCCATCGCCCGCACCGGCAGGCGGATGACGAAACACGCCCCGCCCAGATCGGATTCCTCCAGCGTCAGCGTCCCGCCATGCACCTCGACGATCCCGCGCGAGACCGCCAGCCCGATTCCCATGCCGATCCCCGCCGGCTTGGTGGTGAAGAACGGGTCGAAGATCTGCCCGCGCAACGCCTCCGGCACCCCCGGTCCGTTATCCTCGACGCAGATGCGCACGAACCCGCCATCCCGCCGGGCCGCGATGCGCACCTGGCGCGGCTGCGGCCTGGCCTCCAGCACCTGGCGCGCATTGACCAGCAGGTTGGACAGCACCTGGTTGAACTGGTCATGGTCGCACGGCACCTGCGGCAGCTCGTCGGGGATGTCGCGCAGCACCGCAACCCCGCTGCCGCGCAGCCCGTATGCCAGCAGCTCCAGCGCCGTCTGCACCGCCACCGGCACCGCCATCGGCTTGACCTGGCTGCGGTTCTGCCGCGCCAGCGCCAGGAAGCTGCGCACGATCCGCCCGCACCGCTCCGCCGCCGCCTGGATGCGATCCGTGCGCCCGACCAGCCCGGGCGCCAGCTCGCGCGCCTCCTCGCCCAGCATCATCGCATTGCCGATCACGATCGACAGCGGGTTGTTCAGCTCATGCGCCACCCCGGCCAGCAGCGAGCCGAACGCCGCCATTTTCTCGTTCTCGTGCAACGCCTCGCGCTGCCGAAGGATCTCCGCCTCGGCCTGGCGCGCCCCGGTCAGGTCGCGCAGATAGGCGGTGAACAGCCGCCGCGACGGCAGCCGCATCTCGCCGACCGCCAGCTCCGCCGGAAACGACGAGCCATCGGCCCGCCGCGCCGCCGTCTCGATCCGCGCCCCCACCCAGTCCGGGGTGGCCGCCGGCGCGCACCATCGCCCCTCGCCATCGGGCTGCAGCCCCGCGAGCGCGAGGAAATCGCTGACCGGCCGCCCCAGCGCCGCCGTTCGCGGCACATCCAGCATCCGCGCCGCCGCCGGGTTGAACTCCACCACCCGCCCGCCATCGTCGAACACGATGATGCAGTCGGGCGCCGAATCCGCCATCGCCGCGAACTGCGCCTCGCTGGTCTTCAGCGCCGTCAGGTCGCGGGTATGCCCCACCACGCCCACCACCGCGCCCGCGGCATCGCGGAACGGCGTATAGGTGCGATGGACATAGCGCTCGCCGTCCAGATACCCCAGCCACCCTTCCCAGACCGTGATCTCGCCCGCCAGCGACCGCTCGAACAGCGCGCGATGGATCGGATCGGGCCGCAACCGCGCATAGGCCGCCTCGCCGACCAGCTCGCGCACCGTGCGCCCCAGCACCTCTTCGGGCCGCATCTTCAGATAGGTCCAGTAGGCGGCGTTGACATAGCAATGCCGCCCCTCGCGATCGACCAGCGCGATCCGCGCCGGCACCATGTCCAGCATGGCGCGCAGGTCGGCCGCACTCAGCGGGATTTCGCCGTTGTCACCGCGCCCAGGCATGGCGGCCCCGCTTCATGGCGCCTGGACAAGCTCCGGCCGCGCATGCGCCGTCACCGCCGGCACCGGTCCGTCCACCCGGCGCACATCCACCAGGCAGGTCTGCGCCGTGCAGCCCTGCGACAGGCCGGAGGCGCCGACATCGCGGGTCAGCGCATTGGGATTGCCATGCTTCTCGATCCCGGTCTGCCAGTCGTAGTCATACCAGGCCCCGGTCGCCAGCCGCGCCACCCCCGGCATGATGTCCTGCGTCACCACCGCCCCGGCCAGGCAGCGGCCGCGGTCGTTGAACACCTCCACCACCGCGCCATCGACAATCCCGCGCGCGGCGGCATCGTCGGGGTTGAGGTAGATCGGCTCCCGCCCCGCCACCTTCCCCGCGGCCACATGCGGGCTGGCGTCGAGCTGGCTGTGCAGCTTGCGCGCCGGCTGGTCGGACAGCAGATGCAGCGGATGCAGCCCGGCATTGCCATGCCACTCACCCGGCTCGAACCAGGTCGGGTGCCCCGGACAGTCCGGCAGGTTGAACCCGGCGATCCGCTCCGAAAAAATTTCAATCTTTCCCGATTCGGTGTTCAGCATGTTGCCGTCGGGGTCGGCCCGGTATGCCTCCAGCATCACGATCGGCTTGGCATGCGCCTCCAGCGTCACGATGCCCTCTTCCCAGAAGGTGGCAAAGTCGGGCAGGGCGATCCCTCCGGCCGCGGCGCGCTTGTGCAGGATGTCGTAGAGATGCTCGATCCAGCCCATCGTGTCGCGCCCCTCGGTGAAGGCTTCCTTCACCCCCATCCGCTCCGCCAGGGCGGAGAAAATGGCAAAATCGTCGCGCGCCTCGCCTGCCGGCGGCACCACCTGGCGCATCGCCACCACCAGCCCCTCATGGCTGCCGAAGCCGATGTCGTTGCGCTCCAGCGTGGTGGTCACCGGCAGCACGATGTCGGCGAACTTCGCCGTGCTGGTCCAGAACGGTTCGTTGACGATCACCGAGTCCGGCTTCTGCCACGCCTTCGCCAGCCGGCCGAGATCCTGGTGGTGATGGAACGGATTGCCGCCGGCCCAGTAGATCAGCTTGATCTCGGGATAGGTATGAACCCCGCCGTTATAGGCAAACGCGGTGCCGGGATTGAGCAGCATGTCGGCGATCCGCGCCACCGGGATGAAGTCGCGCACTTTGTTGGTGCCCTGCGGCAGCGACGGCCCGGACAGCCGCGTCTGCGGCGAGCCCATCCGGTTGGTCGGCCCATAGCCCAGCGCGAAGCCCCCGCCCGGCAGCCCCACCTGGCCCAGCATGCAGCCCAGCACGATGGTCATCCAGAACGGCTGCTCGCCATGGCTCGCGCGCTGCAGCGACCAGGCGGTGTTGATCATGGTCCGCGTGCCCATCATCTCGCGCGCCAGCGAAACGATCCGCGCCGCAGGGACCCCGGTGATGGCACTCGCCCATTCCGCCGTCTTTGGCTGCCCATCCGACGCCCCGGTCAGATACGGCTCGAATTTCTCATAGCCGGAGCAGCACCGCGCCAGGAAATCGCGGTCCACCGTGCCATCGGCCACCCATTGATGGGCCAGCGCCAGCATCAGCGCGGTGTCGGTATTGGGCCGGATCGGGATCCACTCCACCGCGCCGCCGGTCTCCAGGTTGTCGCGCACCGGCGAGATGTTGACGAACCGCACCCCGGCGCGGCCCATCGCGTGCAGCCCCGGCTTGTGCTGATGGAACCCCACCCCGCCCTGGCTGATCTGCGCGTTCTTGAGCGGCACGCCGCCGAACGCCACGAACAGCTTCGTGTGTTCCGCCATCACGTCCCAGGAGGTGAGCTGCTCCCAGCTCTGGTCGATCGGCATCAGCACATGCGGCAGCAGCACCCGCCCGGCGCCCAGCGAGTAGCTGTCGTTGTGCCGCACATAGCCGCCGATCATGTTCAGGAAGCGGTGCACCTGCGAATTGGCATGATGGAACCGCCCGGCACTGGCCCAGCCATAGGACCCGCCGAAGATCGCCCGGTTGCCATGCGCCGCGCGCACCCGCTCCAACTCCCCGGCCACCAGGTCGAGTGCGGTGTTCCAGTCCACCTCCACGAAGGGCTCCCGCCCGCGCAGATGCGGCGCCGCCCCCGGCCCGCGCTCCAGCCACGACTTGCGCACCGAGGGCCGGCGCACCCGGGTGCGGTCCAACTCCGGGGCCAACATGTGCAGGCCGATGTCGCAGGGATCGGGATCGCGCTCCCAATGGCGCAGCACCGGCGACCCGTCGCTGGCCTGGTCGACGCGATAGGTGCCCCAGTGGGACTGCGTAAAATGGGTCATCGCGGGGCTCCTGAAGGCAAGGAAGAGTCTTCTTTTTTTGAAAAAAAAGAAGCAAAAAAACTTTCATCCGTTCGCTAATGGACAAAAGTTTTTTGGTTCTTTTTTTCAAAAAAGAACATGCTTTCTGTCTTAGCTGCCGGTGAACCGCGGCGCCCGCTTCTCCCGATACGCCGCCACCCCCTCCTTCAGGTCGGAACTGTTGCGCACCGCCGCAAGCTGGTTGCTCACCGCCACCATCCGCTCCACCGGCCCGGCCGGCATGATGATGTCGTTGACGAAGTGCTTCAGGGTGGCGATCACCAGCGGCGCGGAGTTCACCAGCTCCTGCGCCATCGCGATCGCCTCCGCCTCATGCCCGCCGTTCTCGGTGACACGGTTGATGAAGCCGACATCGTAGGCCCGCTGCGCGCCCACCTTGGTGCCCAGCAGCATCACCTCCATCGCCATCTTGTGCGGCATGCGCGTGACCAGCGACGAGATCATGCCCCCGGTCAGGCCCAGCTTGGCCTCCGGATAGTAGAAGATCGTGTCGCTGGTGCTGACGATCATGTCGCACATCATCGCCATCACGATCGCCCCGCCGACGCACCAGCCGCTGGTGGCCGCGATGATCGGCTTGTTGGTCTTGAACCCCACGGTGGGGATGCAGCGCCACAGCTCCGGCAGATCGGTGACATCGGCGCCGGACGAGAAGGATTTCAGCCCGACCGCCGACAGCACCGCCACGCGCTGGTCGGAGCGGTCGAAGTCCTGGAACGCCGCCTGGATGCCCTCGGCCACGGCTTTGCTGATGGCGTTCATCTTGTCGGGCCGGTTGATTCGGATGACCGACACAAGGCCGATCTGTTCGGTTGTCACCACGGACATGCGCGCTTCCCTTGCATCCATTGGCCCGCAGCGTTGCGTGCCGGCTACTGCCGCGCAGCCTATCCCGGCCGGCGATAATGTCGAGGGGTGGCCAGCGCGCGCGCTCAGCCGGTCCGTCGGCCGATGATGGCAAAGCGCAGCTTCGTGGAGAGCCAGTCGATCACTGCCACGGTGACCAGGATCATCACGATCAGGAAGGACACGTTCTGCCACTCGTTCAGGCGGATCGTGTCCGACAGATGCAGCCCGATGCCGCCGGCGCCGACGATGCCGATGATGGTGGCCGAGCGGGTGTTCGACTCGATGTAGTACAGCACCTGGCTGATCATGATCGGGAACACCTGCGGCAGGATGCCGAAGCGCACGCCGTGCGCTGCCCCGCCGCCGGCCGCCGTCACGCCCTCCACCGGCTTGCGGTCGGCGGCCTCGATCGCCTCGGAGAACAGCTTGGCGAAGCCGCCGATATCGGACATCGCGATCGCCAGGATGCCGGCAAACGGGCCGAGCCCGACCACGTTGATCCAGATCAGCGCCCAGATCAGCACATCGATGGCGCGGAAGAAATCGAGCCCCCGGCGCCAGCCGAAATGGAACAGCCGGTTGGGCACGATGTTCTTCGCCGCCAGCAGCGCCAGCGGCACCGCGATCACGGCGGCCAGCAGCGTGCCCAGCAGCGCGATCGCCACCGTCTCGCCCAGCGCGTGGAAGTATTTCCAGAAATGCTTTCCGGGGTCCGGCGGCAGCATGTAGCCGACGATGTAGCCGAGCCGGCCGAGCCCGTTCCAGATGCGCTCGAAGGTGAAGCCGAGCGCCACCAGGCTGTAGGCGAACAGCCCCAGCACCAGGGCCAGCACCGCGGGGCCCAGCAGGCGGTCGGCCCAGGGCGGGCTGAACACCGCGGGATGGCGGGCGGCGATGCCGGCGGCGTCGGTCAACGCGGCGTGGCGCAGTGCTGCGCCGGGCGAGACGCTCATGTCCGCTGCTCCATTCCGATCAGGGCATGGCGCAACCGCTCGGTGGCGATGTCGATCACGGCCACCGTCAGCACGATCATCAGCAGGATCGCGCTGACATCGGGCAGGTAGAACTGGCGGATGGCGCTGAGCAGCTCCTGCCCGATGCCGCCGGCGCCGACGAAGCCCAGCACGGCCGCCCCGCGCACATTGATCTCGAAGCGCAGCAGCGTGTAGCTGACATAGTTGGACAGCACCTGCGGCACCACGGCGAAGCGCATCGCCTGCATCCAGGAGGCGCCGGAGGCATACATGCCGTCGACCGGCTTGAGGTCGATGTTCTCGTTCACCTCGGCGAAAAGCTTGCCGAGCGCGCCGGTGGTGTGGATGGCGATCGCCAGCATGCCGGGGAACGGGCCGAGGCCGAAGGCCACCACGAAGATCAGCGCATAGACCAGCTCCGGCACGCTGCGCTGGATCTCCAGCAGCCGGCGCGCGAACAGCACCAGCCAGCGCCGCGCGGTGAGGTTGGCGGACGCGGTGAAGCACAGCATCAGCCCGCCGACAAAGCCCAGCAGCGTGCCGGCATAGGCGATCAGCACCGTGTCGATCAGCAGCCGGCCCCAGCGCTTCCAGCCCCAGTACCACTCGGCGAAATCCTCGCCCAGCGTCGCCCAGCGGAGCTGCGGCGTGATCGACAGGATATAGTTGGGGAATTTGTGGAAGTTGTCGATGAACTTCCCGATGTCGACCTCGCCCATCCAGGCGGCCAGCAGGCAGGCGACCAGCGTGGCGGCCACGAACAACAGGCTGCGCAAGCGCCGCGCGCCCTGTTCGGCGCGATAGGCGTCGTGCAGGCGCCTTGTGGCGGGGGCGTCGGTGGGGAGGGGCAAGGCGGCCATGGGACAAGCGCGGGGCGGCCACCCTCCCGAACCCGGGAGAGCCGCCGCCCCGCTTCCGCCGGTCAGGAGGACTTGCGACGCAGCGCGTCGATGTATTTCAGCATGTTGGCGGTATCGAGGTAGTCGGCATGGGTGACCTTGATGAAGGCCTCGGTCTGGCCGTCCTCCATCTTGTCCAACATGGCCTTGTCGTTGATGTGCATGTTGTAGAAGGCGTCTTCGATCTTCTTCTTCAGCGCGGCCGGAAGGCTGGCGAGCATGGCATAGGGCGAGCCGGCCAGCAGGTCGGACTTCCAGGCGATGCGCAGGTCGGCCTTCTTGGCCATGCCCTTCGTGACCATGCGGTCGAAGTTGGAGTCGCCATCGGCGTTCCACCAGTTCATCGCGATGTCCACGGTGCCGTTCAGCACGGCGATCACCGCGTTCTCGTGGCTGCCGGTGAAGGCGACGTTGGAGAAGAAGGTCTCGGGATTGATGCCGGCCTTGTCGAGGAAATAGCGCGGGGCGAAGTTGCCGGAGGTCGAGTTGGGGTCGACCAGGCCCAGCTTCTTGCCCTTCAGGTCCTGGATGGTCTTGAAGGGGCTGTCGGCGCGGACATAGCCGACCGCGTAGTAGCCGACCGCGCCGGCCTTGCTCTTGGTGGTGGTGAAGGCGATCGCATTGCCGTTCGACTGCTGGTGGGCGCGCACGTAGCTGCCCGGGCCATAGGCGCCGATATGGATGTTGCCGGCCTTCTGGCCCTCGATCACCGCGGCGTAGTCGCTGGCAACACGCAGCGTGGTCTTGATGCCGGTGTGCTTGGTCAGATAGGCGGCCAGCGGGGTCATGCGGTCGACGACGCCCGACGAGTTCTCCGCCGGGACGATGGCGATCACCAGTTCGCTCGGCATTGCCTGGGCATGGGCGGCGCGCGACAGCGCGACAGGCATGGCGGCGCCGGCGGCGACCGTCAGCAGGGTGCGGCGGTTCATCACGTCAGGATTCTCCGGGATTTGGGGGGGGGAGCGGTGCCGCCGGATCAGGCGGCGGCCGCCTGGAGGCTGTCGGACACGGCGCCGAGGCCCGCCGGCAGGGCAGCAGGCGCGGCGGCGGGGTCCA
>JBIPLY010000174.1:0-8114 GCA_044369385.1 Acetobacteraceae bacterium
GGCGTGCCCGGCGGGAACAGGGTGAAGCGGCTGGCCGGGTCCTCGCCGGGGCGGCGGCGGTTGTGGCGGGCGCTGCCGTCCATGGCCATCAAAGCGTCGCTGGCTGCCGATGCGATGCCCGGCCGATTTTCTGCCACCATGCGGCGCAGCGCGTCGGTGCCCCAGCGCGCGCCATCCAGGCGCAGGGCGAGGAAATCGAAGCGCTCGGGCGGCACCGCGCCGGACTCCAGCCGCGCCACCTGGCTTGCCACCATCAGCCGCGCCGGATCGGCCAGCGGGGTGGACAGCGCCAGGATCAGCGCCACCGCCAGATGTGCCGCGATATGGTTGGTCGCCCGGAACCCGCGCAGCCCCGGCCGCAGCGCCGCCAGCGCATAGCCCAGGCCATAGGTGGCGGCGAGCAGGGCCACGGCGCCGGCAACGATGCGCTCGGCGGTCCAGCCATGCTGCGCCACCCGCAGCCCCAGCGCCCAGGCGGCGATCACGACCAGTGGCAGCGCCAGCAGCGCCCCGGCGTGCAGCGACAGGTGCTGCAGTCGGGCGCGCGCGCCGGTGCCGTCCTGATAGGCGGCGTTGACCAGCAGCACCAGCGCCGCACAGGCCGACAGCACGATGGCGCTGGCCCGCCCGGTGGCCCACAGCGGGGCGATACCGACCACCGCCAGCGTCACCAGGAAGCCGCCGATCACCAGCACCAGCAGCGGCAGCAGCCAGGCGAACAGCACCAGCCCCACCGTGCGCACGCCGCGGATCAGCGCCGGCTGCACATCGGTCGCATGCAGCGCGAGGCCCACCGCCAGCGCGCTGGCCGGCCAGGCGAACCAGCCGCGGCCGAAGACCGGCTCCCACAGCTTCACGCCCACCAGGGCAAACAGGGCGTCGGCCAGATACAGGATCAGCCAGAACACGCCGAGGAACGCCACCGCCAGGCCCAGTTGCAGCGCGAGCTTCCAGGCGGTGTCGAAATGCCGCGTGTAGGACGGCAGGAAGCGGCACTCGGCCAGGCAGTCCACCACCCGGACATGGGCGATGAACAGCGCGGCGGCCACGGCGGCGAACAGGCGAAACTCGGGCCAGGGCGAGCGCGTGCCCGACCAGTTCGGCAGGGCGCCGCGCGCGACGGCGAATGCGCCCAGCGCCGCGGCGACCGCCCCGGCCAGCGCCAGCCACAGCAGCATCGCCCGCCGCGACATCGCGCCCTCGGCGACCGCGCCGGCCGCGATATGGGCAACGAACGGGGCGAAGACGGCGGTCATCAGCAGGGCGGCAAAGAGGCCGGGCCAGGTCGCCGGCCAGCCGTCGCGCCCGGTCACGGCATCGGCCAGGCCATAGAGCGCCGCGCCCTGCGCCAGGGCGACGACGACACGAAAGCCGAGCAGCCGGGCGGCGGTCATGCCAAGAGCCTGGACCGCCCGCGCCAGCGTTGCAATGGCGCAGCGGTGTCGCGGCTTAGGCCGCCAGCAGCCCCAACCGCTTCCACAGCCCCGCCCGATCCGCCAGCAGCCGGTTCACGGTGGCGGTCATCTCGCTGCGGGCGATGGCGGGATCCGTCACCGGCTTGCCGTCCTTCAGCACCGAGCGGCCGGTCTGGGTCAGCCGCGACAGCACGTGTTCGACCAGGGCGGCGGGCTCGCTGCGGCCGGCCTGAAGCTCCGGCAGGATCAGGGTTTCGGCAAAATCCACGCCGATGCCGGTGCCGGCGACCGGAGAGGCGAGCACGGTCATGGTGCCGCCCAGGGTATTGGCGCGCGCGATCACCGCGTTCAGCGCCTGGGCCGTCGCCGCGCCGGGCCCATCCGGGGTGCCGATGACGGGATGGGCGAGGCCGCCGGTCATCATGAAGGCGGCGGCCTGCAGCGTTTCGGACAGCGGCTGGGTGGCCAGCGCCGGGGCTTGGCGCAGTTCGCGGATGCTCAACGGGCCCTCGGCCATGCGCGCCAGGATCGGGCCGTAGATGTCCATGCGCAGGCCGAGCTGGCCGATCCCGGTGGCGATCTGGATGTTCGTCTCCTTCTCCCGCCCGGTGCCGACGAGCTGGATGGCGTCCAGCATCTCGCGCTGTTCGCCGCCCGGCGGCTGGTCCGTGCCGCGGCGGTACAGGTCACGGCGGAAGGAGCGGTTGGCGCCGAAATCGCGGACCATCTCGCGCATGCGCATGTCGGTCACGCCCTGCAGCACCTTGATGGTGGCCGGCGGCACGGCGACGGCGTCGATGTTCTCGATCAGGGTCGCGCTGCCGATGTAGCCGCACTTGGATTCGGTCATCACATCGGCGACCTGGCCGAAGGTGGTCGGGTCCCAGTGGCCGTTGAGGTATTCATGGGCGAGGTATTTCGCGTCCATGTTGGCCGTGCTGTCCAGCCGCGCGGCGACGGCGGGGTTGGCGGTGAAGAACGGCGCCTCGGCCTTGATCAGCTCGCGCACCATGGCGATCGCCGCCGAGGTGGTCTCCGCCGAGCCGCCGGGATGCACGCGGGCGTATTCGCGCATGAACTTCTGCACCGGCAGCAGCGAGGCCCAGCCGGCCAGGCAGTTGTAGCTGTTGTAGAACAGCCCGCCCGGCGTCAGGAAGCGCCGCACGCTCTGCATCATGTGCTCGCGCGAGGCCGGGGAGACCCAGCTCCAGATGCCGTGGGCGACCATGAAATCGAATGGCGGGAAGCGGCCTTCGGGGGCGGCGGCCAGGTCCTCGAACGCGGTTTCGTGGAAATGCGCGTTGGTCAGCCCCGCGGCCGCGGCCATGCGGCGCGCGTTCTCGATGTGCGACGGGTTGAAATCGAAGCCGTGGAACTCGCCATGCGGGGTGGTGGCGGCGAAGATGCACAGCGACAGCGCGTTGCCGCAGCCCAGCTCCGCCCAGCGGAACGGGCGGGAGGTGTCGGGCGGGCGATGGCCCAGCAGCATGGCGGCGGTGGCCATCCAGCCCGGCGAGATCTCGCGGTAGAAGCCGGTGGTATAGGCGACGTCGAACACATAGCCATCGTTCCAGGCAGCCATGGCCGGTTCCTCCGCAATGCATCGGGCGCGTGCTGCGCATGAAAATCCGGTCGTTTCTAGGTCATTGATCCGCGCCGCGCCAGCCATGCAGCGCCGCGGCGACATCGGCCACCAGCCCCGGCCAGCCGCGCGGAGCAGCCGGGCGGAACAGGCGCAGCGAGGGATACCACGGGCTGTCCGCCCGCTCCGCGAGCCAGCGCCAGTCCGGCGCGAAGGGCAGCATCACCCAGCAGGGCACGCCCATGGCCCCGGCGAGGTGGACGATCGCGGTATCGACGCTGATCACAAGATCGAGACCCGCCAGGATCGCGGCGGTGTCATCGAAGCCGGCGATCGCGGCATCGAGGTTCAGCAGCGGCGCCGGCCACTCCCCCGCCTGCCCCACCCCCGCCTGGCCCGCCGCCGGCCCCTTCTGCAGCGACACGAAGGCCAGGCCGGGCACCGCGGCCAGCGGCGCCAGGGCGGACAGCGCGACGCTGCGGTTGACGTCGTTGTTGTGCGTCGGCCGCCCGGCCCAGGCCAGGCCCACGCGGCGCACGCCGGCCGGCAGCGCGGCATCGAGGCGCGCGCGCCAGGCGGCGGCCCGGGCAGGCTCGGGCGCCAGGTATGGGATCGCGGCCGGGATCGTCTCCAGCACCGTGCCGGCCAGCAGCGGCAGGGAAGAGAAAGCGCGATGGGCGGCAAACGGCGGCACCTCCTCCCAGCGCGCGAACAGCGTCAGCCCGGGGGCGATGGCGGCCAGGATCGGGTGCAGCTCCGGGCTCGCCGCCACCACGGCATTGGGCGCGCGGGCAAGCGCCCAGGGCAGGTACCGGGCGAACATCACCGCGTCGCCATAGCCCTGGTCGGCGATCAGCAGCACCGTGGCGTCGGTGGCCGCACCGTCCCATTCGGCATGGCTGCCGGGCAGCGGCAGCAGCGGCGGCGCGCCGGGGATGCGCCAGCGCCATTCGTATTCCGGCCAACCGGCGGCCAGATCGCCGGATTGCAGCAGCGCCTGCGCCAGCTTCATATGCCCTTCCGGCAGCTCCGCGCGCAGGTCCAGCGCGGCGCGCGCCATGGCGATGCAGGCCGGCAGCTCCTGTCGGTCGTAGAGCACCATGGCGAGCTGGAACAGGCCGAGCGGCTCGGCGGGGTCCAGGCTGACGGCGTGGCGCGCCGCACCCCGCGCCTCGTCCAGCCGCGCCTGGAGCCGGCGGATTTCGGCCAGGCTGCGCCAGTGTGCCGCCCCGCCGCCGCGCTGCGCGACCAGGGACAGGCGCTCGCCGGCCTCCTCCAGCCGCCCGCGGCGCAGGGCGATCAGGCCCGCGATCGCCTGCGCCGCCAGATGCTCGGGGGCGGCGGCCAGGACGTGGCCGGCCAGGCGGGCGGCGGCGTCCAGGCGCCCGGCGTCGAAATACTCCTGGGCCACGGTGAGGATTTCGGCGGCGGGGACGGGGACTTGCATTCCCACAAGCCTAGCCGAGCGCGCTGCGCGGCGGTAGGCTCGCGCACCGACCGAGGAGCGCGCGATGAAGATCTTCTTTGCCAACCTGGCGACCGAAACCAACACCTTCTCGCCGATCCCCACCGGCCATGCCGGGTTCCACGATGTCGGCTATCATCGGCGCGACGGCAGCCTGGCGCCGGCCGGGCACGGCAACATCGCCCAGATCGAATGGCGCCGGCTGTGCGCGCGCGACGGGCATGCGGTGGCGGAGAGCATCAGCGCCTTCGCCCAGCCGGCCGGCACCACGCTGCGCCATGTCTACGAGAAGCTGCGCGACGACCTGCTCGCCGACCTTCGCGCAGCAATGCCCGTGGATATCGTGCTGATGAAGATGCACGGCGCCATGGTCGCCTATGGCTACGACGATTGCGAGGGCGATACCTGCGCCGAAATCCGCAAGGTGGTGGGGCCGGATGCCATCATCGGGCTGGAGCTGGACCTGCACTGCCACCTGACGGAGACGATGCGCACCGCCTGCAACGCCATCATCACCTACAAGGAATACCCGCATGTCGATGTCGGCGTGCGGGCGGTGGAGCTGTACGATTTGTGCGTGGCGGCGCGGCTGGGGCGGGTGAAGCCCGCGATGGCCTACTACGATTGCCGCATGGTCAGCATGTGGCGCACGCCGGTGGAGCCGATGAAGAGCTTCGTGGCGAAGATGCAGGCGCTGGAGGGGCATGACGGCGTGCTGAGCGTGTCGTTCGGCCACGGCTTCCCCTGGGGCGACGTGGCCGAGGTGGGCGCCAAGATGATCGTGATCACCGATGGCGACATGGCGAAGGCCGAGCACCTGGCGCAGGAGCTGGGCGAGGAGATTTTCCGAATTCGGAACGAGACCAGCCCGACCCATGACAGCATCGACGAAGCCATCGACCGGGCGCTCGCCGCCCCTGCCGGAAAGCCCGTGGTGTTCGCCGATGTCGCCGACAATGCCGGCGGCGGGGCGCCGAGCGACAACACCGAAATCCTCGCCCGCCTGGTGGCGCGCGGCGTGCAGGGGGCGGCGATCGGCTGCTTCTGGGACCCGATCGCTGTCTCCTTCTGCCGCGAGGCCGGGGTGGGCGCCAGCTTCGACCTGCGCATCGGCGGCAAGTGCGGGGTGGCCTCCGGCGCGCCGGTGGACCTGCGGGTCACGGTCATGGCGCTGTCCGAGCACCATACCCAGGGCGGGCTGTCCGGCGGGCGGGCGGAGCTGGGTGCCGCCGCGTGGGTGCGGGCAAATGGCATCGACATCATCCTGAACAGCAACCGCAGCCAGGTGTTCCACCAGGACGCCTTCACCGGGCTGGGCTGCACGCTCGCGGACAAGCGGCTGGTGGTGGTGAAGTCCACCCAGCATTTCTACGCCGGCTTCGCGCCGCTGGCCGCCGAGGTGCGCTACATCGCCACCCAGCACGGCGCGATCGGGCCGGATTTCGCCAATATCGCCTTCACCAAGCGCACGCTGCCGTTCTGGCCGCGGGTGGCGGAGCCGTTTGCGACGAACAGTTGAGGAAGCAAGGAGTCACATGGAGACGAAGAGACGGAGAGGTGCGGGGCTTCTCTTTGCCTCTTCGTCTCCATGTGGACCCTTGCCTTCCTACGCCGCCATCGGGCACCGCCGCCGCCGCCGCGCCGCCAGCGCGTATTGCCCGGGCTCGCGCGCGACCACGCTGGCCTCGTAATCGTCCCAGTCGCTGGCCGAGAGCCCGGCCGGGTTGCCCACCAGGTCGGTGGACGCCAGCGTCGCCTCGGCATAGGCCGCGCGCGGCAGCGGCTGGGCCTGGAGGAACGGCACGTCCGGGCGCAGGCGCACGGCGGTGTCGGTGCGGGTCAGGCGGATATTGGTGAAGACCGGGCCGAACCAGCGGTCAGCCTCGACAATGCCCTCATACGGCACATAGCCCGCCGCCGGCGGCAGGTTCGCCGGCGCGCGCAACAGCAGGCTCCAGCCCGGCGCGGTGCGGGCGAACAGGCCGGTCCAGACCTGCACCACGCCCGGCTCCGGCAGCGCGGTCAGGAACGGCGGCGCGGTGCCGCGCAGATGGGCGGGGGCGGCGGCATCGAAGCGCGGGCGCAGATTGGGGAACTGCGCGGCGTCCAGCGGCAGCCAGGCGGGGTGGCCGTCATAGGCCCAATGCACCTGCTCGCCATCCCAGGCCAGGCGGATGTCGGCGGGGGGGAAAATCCACCAGCCGAAGGCGCTGGCCTGGGTCACCGCGTCGCAGTACTGCGCCGCGCGGGCCGGCAGGATGCCGCCGGCGGCACGGTCGGCGCGGACCGGGGGCGGGGCGTCCTCGACCATGCGGTAGAAGCGGGCGATGGGCTGGGGCATCGGCGGTCTCCTGTTCGGCAGCCTTCGGCTGCGCGGTCTCCTGCACGGGGCGGCACGCCGCCGCCCCGTGTGTCGGCTCCGTTTGCCAGCGTGAATCAGCGGCGCGGCGGACGGCCGACAGCGGCGCCGATGCGGATGCGGCCGGTGTCGGCCACCTCGGCGGGAACCACCAGCGACGGCAGGATGGTGGCCGGCTGGGACGGAATGGTGCGGATCATGTGCGTTGCTCCTGTTGCATGTTGCCGCCCCTCCCCGGCCGGCATGACGCGCGGGCGCCTGGCCCGAAACCACAGGGGCCGGGCGGTGCGACTCGGATCGGGGCCGGGGAGGGGCTGGGGGGTGCCGCGGGCGCACTTCGCCCGTCGACATCGGCAGGATGCCGGGTATCGGGGGCGTCGTCAAGCAATTTTTCCTGGTATTGCGGATTTTTTGCCGTGAGCCTTGGCAGAAAAAATTTCCTGCCGATCGTCAACGATATTGCAGGGGTCGCGGCGACGGGTTAGCGTTAATCGAACGTGAACCAATAGCGAATACGCAACAAGGAGCAGAGCCATTCGCACCGCCGAATCAAGCCTGCCAGCCCCGCCGCAACCGCTGCCCGATCCGGTCGCCGCCCCGGCCGCGTTGCTGCGGATCACCCCGCTCGGCCCGCTCACCGCCACTGGGCCGGATGGCGCGGCCGTTTTGCCGCGCGGGCGCAAGGCGCGCGCCCTGCTGCTCCTGCTGGCGCTGGCCAGCCCGCAGCCGCTGCGCCGCGAAGCCCTGACCGCGCTGCTGTGGAGCGGCCGCGGCGAGGAACAGGGCCGCGCCAGCCTGCGCCAATGCCTGCATGAGCTGGGCCAGGCCCTGGGCCCCGCTTCGCGGCTGCTGTCCGCCGACCGGACGATGATTGCGCTGCGCGGCCCGGGGCTGGAGGTGGCCCACGACCCCGCCATCCACCCCAGCCGCCTGGCCGAGGACATGGTGGGCATCGATCCCGCGCTGGACCGCCACCTGGAAGAGCGGCGCCAGGCATTGCTGCTGGGCGCGGTCGGGCGCGGCGAGGCGATGCTGCTGGCGCAGACCGACCCCGAAGCGCGCCTGTCCGCGGCGCGCACGCTGCTGGCGCTGGACCGGGTGCATGAGGGGGCATGGCGCGCGGCGATCGCGGCCCTGGCCGAACAAGGAGCACGGGAGGAGGCGCTGGCCGCCTATGACCGCTGCGTGGCCGCCCTCGCCCATGCCCATGGCCGCCCGCCGGCCCAGGAGATCCAGGTGATGGCGGCCGCACTGCGCCGCCACGAGCGCCCCCGCGTGCCCGCCGCCCGCTCG
>JBIPLY010000175.1:0-8103 GCA_044369385.1 Acetobacteraceae bacterium
CTTGAATCACCCCCCGCGCTGAAATCCCCCTCCAACCGGAGGGCGCCGACTCACGCCCTTATTTATATTGCAATCGAATCAAACAAAAAACCCCCAGCCCCCGCCCTCAGAACACCTCCAGCTCCGTCACCACCACGAAGCCGGGCCGCCCATCCACCTCCACCAGCGCCCATTGCATCAGGCTGCGCCACTCCATCCGCAGCACCAGCAGCCGATGCCCCGCCGGCACCTTGGCCACCACCTCGCTCCCCGGCTCCGGCTCCCGCCGCAACGAAGCCCCGCCCGCCCGCACCAGCGCCACCCGCGCCCCACGCGCCGGCGCCTCCAGCCGCGGCCCGGACAATGACGGCGTCATGGCCGGCAGAACCTCGGGCGAAATCAGCGCCACCGCCGCACCCACCACCACCACCCCCAGCACCCCCAGCCCCGCCACCAGCCAGCGCAGCCTGGCCCCGGCCCGCCGGCGATGAAACGCCAGCCGCATCCCGCCCACCTGCTCCATCATGGCGTTGCGATCCTGCTGCGCCGACCGCGCCGCCTCCTGCACCGCGCGCAGCTCCTGGCGCAGCCGGTCGATCTCGCGCTCCAGCTTCAGCCGCGCCGGATCGCTGCCCGGCTGAAACCCCGCCCCGGCGCCCGCCAGCAGCATCGCCTTCAGGTCGCCGCCCGACAGCCCCAGCCGCCGCGCCAACTGCCCCACCGCCCGCCCGGCATTGTCCGCCTCGCCATCGTCGGACACCAGCATGGCCACCCGGGCGGCCAACCGCTCGATATCCTCGCCCGACACCTCACCCACGCGCGCCCTCCGCCGCCCACCGGCCCGAATTAACGCATCGCCGCCCGCCGCGATACCGCGCCCCGCCCTGGCGCCAGGGTTTGTGAACTGTCACCCTGCGCCATACCCGAAACGAGAGGGCCACCATGTCAACACCTCAGCGGCTCGCCATCGGCTTCCTCTGCGGCGTTCTCGCCGTGATCGTCTTTCATCAGGGCATGATCTTCCTGCTGCGCGAGATCGGCACGCTGCCGTCCTCCGCCCGCGTCTGGAACCTGGCCGCCAACCCGCGCGCCTTCGGCCTGCCGACCCTGGTCAACCAATGCTTCTGGGGCGGGCTCTACGGCGCCGTCTTCGGTGCGCTGGCCGGCCGGGTGCGCATCGGCACCCTGCCGCTCGCGCTGCTGACCGGAGCCGCCACCACCATGGTCGGCTTCTTCGTCGTCGCCACGATCCGCGGCACCCCGATCGCCGGCGGCTGGCAACTGATGGCCTGGGTGCGCGGCCTGTCGATCGGCCTCAGTTTCGGTCTCGGCCTGTGGCTCTTCCACAGCGCCATCACCGCCCGCTTCCTCCTGCCCCCCCTGCCCCGGCGCTGAACCGAGGCAGGGGAGAGGCGCTCAGGCGGTCGCCAGGTCGATCAGGAACGGCCCCTTGCGGGTCAGCGACTGCGCGAACAGGTCGTTGAACTGCTCCATCGTCTCCGCCCGCGCCGCCTCCACGCCCATGCCCCCGGCGATCTTGACGAAGTCGATGTCCGGATTGCCCAGATCCATCATGTCCAGCGCCGTCCGCCCGGGATTGGCCCCCACATTGGCCAGCTCGCCCAGCAGGATCTGATACTTCCGGTTGTTGAAGATCACCGTCGTGACATCCAGCCGCTCGCGCGCCTGGGTCCACAGCGACTGGATGGTGTACATCGCCGACCCGTCGGCCTGCAGGTTGATCACCCGCCGCCCCGGTGCCGCCACCGCCGCCCCGGTCGAGATCGGCATCCCGCCGCCGATCGCCCCGCCCGTCACCGTCAGCCAGTCATGCGCCGGGGCCGCGTGCGTCGCCCCGATGAAGGCCCGCCCGAACGTCACCGCCTCGTTCACGATGATCGACTGCTCCGGCATCATGGCGCTCAGCGACTGGGCGAAGCTCTCGCTGCTGATCGCCCCGCGCGCGATCTCCGGCCGCGCCAGCACCGGCGCCGCGGGTGCCGCCGGCGCGCCCAGCTCCTCGGCCAGCGCGGTCAGGGCGGCGAGCTGGTCATGCTCCGGCCGGCTCAGCGGATGCACGGTGGCGTCCGCGCGCACCGGCGAGCCGGGCTTGTTCGGATAGGCGAAGAAGATCACCGGCTTGAGCGTGCCCACCAGGATGATGGTCTCGAAATCCTTCAGCGCCGCCACCGCCTGGTCCACCGGATAGGGAATGCCGTTGATCGGGTGCCGCCCCTGGCCGCGCTCCATGCGTCCGTTGCTGCCCTGGCTCATCATCGTCGCCCCCGTGGCGGCACAGACCCTTGCGGCCTGCGCCAGCGTATCGGCGCGCAGCGCGTTGCCGCCCAGCAGCAACAGCGTCTTCCGGCCCGCCCGCAGCATCTGGGCGGCCACCTTGACCGCATGCGGCGTGGTCGTCGGCGCCGGCGGCACCGGCAGCTTCTTGCCCACCACGCCGCCGGCATCCCAGCAGGTGTCGGACGGCAGGATCAGGGTCGCGATCTGCCCCGGCGAGACCTGCGCCATCTGCGCCGCCACGGCCGCGTC
This sequence comes from Acetobacteraceae bacterium, assembly GCA_044369385.1. Taxonomy (GTDB): domain Bacteria; phylum Pseudomonadota; class Alphaproteobacteria; order Acetobacterales; family Acetobacteraceae; genus CAMDGX01. The sequence continues at coordinate 2,527 of JBIPLY010000175.1, forward strand.
CGCACCGACATCCGCCGCCCGCATCGCCGTGCGCACCCAGCCGGAGACGCCCCTCGCGAAGCCCTCGGTATCGGCGGTCAGCGGCGCATCCAGCGGCCGGTGATAGGTCGCCTGGTCGCCGACGCAGTTGACCATCATCGTGCTGGCCCGCCGCCCGTTGTGCAGGTTGGCCAGCCCGTTCGCCAGGCCGGGCCCGCAATGCAGCAGGGTCGCCGCCGGCTTGCCCGCGATCCGCGCATAGCCATCCGCCGCCCCGGTCACCACGCCCTCGAACAGCCCGAGCACACAGCGCATCCCCGGCACCCGGTCCAGTGCCGCCACGAAATGCATCTCCGAGGTGCCCGGATTGGCGAAGCAGGTGTCCACCCCGCTGGCCAGCAGCGTATGGACCAGCGATTCCGCGCCGTTCATCGGTTGATTTTCGCTCATGGACCGTTCCCTTGCTGGCCGCCTCGGATTCGCGCGGAGACTGCGCGAGCCGCCGCCCCAAGGCAAGCCGGCTCAGCCCACGGAAAGCGCCGCAATCGGCCGCGCCTCGGCCATCGCCTCCTCGGTCAGTTCCAGCAACGCCGCCCGGTCATCCTCGCCAGCCTGCGGGATCAGGCAGCCGGCGCCGATCGCGGCCGTCGGCGCCGCGCCGGGCAGCTCCGCCCATTCCGCCGCCACGGCCTCGCGCAGCCGCTCGGCCATGCGCTGCGCCCCGATCCGGTCCGTGGTCGGCAGCAGCAGCGCGAACAGATCCTCTTCCAGCCGCGCCGCGAGATCCCCCGGCCGCCGCAGCATCCCGCCCAGCACCCGCGCCAGCCGGCCCAGCGCCGCCTCCACCCCGGCCTCCCCCAGCCTGGCTGCCGTCGCCGGCCAGTCCTCCAGCCGCAGCAGCACCAGCGACACCGGCTCCTGCGACCGGCGCGCCCGCCGCAGCTCGTCCTCGATCGCGTCGCCGAAGCGGGCGCGATTGGCCAGCCCGGTGCGGGCATCGGTCATCGGCACGGCGGCCAGCGCGCCCTGGGCGGCGGCCAACTGCTCGCGCAACCCCTGTTCGGCGGTCACGTCGCGGCAGGCCAGCAGGAACCCGCCATCGGCCAGCGCCTGCGCCCGCACCTCCAGCCAGACCATCGCATCGTCGCGCCGCCGCGCCTGCAGCCGCACCGGCGCCACCCGGTCCGCCCCCCGCCGCAGCGCATCGAGCTGCGCCACGCAGCCCTCCCAGCCCGGCTCGGAGGTCAACGAGGCATCCAGCACCTCGCCGCGCGCATACCCCAGCACCGCGCGCGTCGCCGGCGAGGCATAGGACACCCGCAGCGCGGGATCGAGGCGCAGGAACATCTCGCCGGCCGCTTCCACCGCCGCGGCCATGTCGGCATGCTGGCGCAGCCACTCCCCGGCCGGGCGCAGCGCCGCCAGCGTGCGCGCCTGGCCCTGGCCACCCATCCGCTCCAGCAGCGCGCGCACCGGCCGCACCAGCGCCGCCTGCGCCAGCAACCAGGCGCCCAGCAGCCCGATCAGCGCCAGCGCGCCGCTGGCCACCCATTGCTCCGCCCGCCGCGCCGCCGCCTCGGCCAACAGCGGCGCCTGGTCCAGCGCGATCACCATCGCCAGCCGTGCCGAGACGCTCTCCGGCACCGGCACCGGCGCATGCCCCACCAGCCGCGGCGGCCCGCCGCCATCGCGCCCCGTGACCGTCCCGCCGCCGAAGCCGCGCAGCGCCGCCAGCAGCCGCGGCGCGCCCACCGTGCCGCCCTGACCGCCCGCGGCCGCGCCCTGCCAGTCGCCGATCAGCACAACCCCGTCATCGACATCCACCAGCATCCGCCCCGCCGCCTCACGCCGCAGCGGCAACGCCAGCGGCGGCAAATGCGCCGGCGGCAACAGCAGCGCCAGCACTCCCGCCCCGCCAGGCACCGCGCGCGCCAGCACCAGCCCGCCAGGCGTCGCGTCCAGCACCAGCCCGTCCTTGGTCAATGCGGCACGGGCCAGCGCATCGCGCACATGCCCGGCCCCGCCGACATCGCCGCACAGCACCCGCCCATCCGCGCCATGCATGGCCAGCCCGGTCGCCGGCCCGCCCGCCAGGAACGGCCGCAGCGCGGCACAGCCCTGCGCATCCATCCGCGCCACATCTTCCATCGCCCGCAACAGCCCGGCGGCCTGGCTCAGCGCCCGGCCCTCCTGCGCGGCGGCAATCGCGGCCGCATCGCCCAATTCGGCCTCCAGCCAATCCAGCGTGGCATGGCGCGTCGCCTCCGCGGCGAGCACAACCCAGGCCAGCAGCGGCAGCAGCGCCACCAGCATCAGCGCCCCCAGCCGCAGTCGCAGCCGGACCGACGGGGAACTGGAATTCGCGGTGGTGTCCAAGGGCCGGCTCCTGCACTGCGGCGAACCGCGTCAGGCTAACGGCCAAGTCTCAACCAAACGTTGCCTGATCCCGCAGTTGCGGATTGTCGAACACCGGATGCCGCCGCCGGTGCAGCGCCTCGGACAGCGCCGCGGCCAGCGACCGCTTCGCTTCCTCGCCCAGCGCACCGCCCACCTCCTCCGCCACCCCGCCCCCGGCCAGGATCAGCGCCGGCACCCGGCCCGGCCGCTCTTCCAGCCGCACCCGAAGCCAATCCGCCGGCAGCTCGCGGCTCTCGACCCGCCCCGCCGCCGAGGTGCGAACCACCCGCAGCCCGGCCTCGGTCAGCAACAGCATCTCGCTGGCCCGCGCCGCGCGCATGTGCAGACGAAACAGCCAGGCCGCCAGCAACAGCTCGCCCCCGGCGAAAACCCCCACCGGCCAGGCGCCGATGGCCGCGAACACCACCGAACTGACCACACAGCCCGCAACGACCGCGCCCAGCAGCACACGCAGCCCCGCCCGCGACAGGCTGCGGTGCGGCACGATCGTCGCCTGGAACTGCACCGTCTCGGCGTCCATTGCCCCCGCTGCCGCCTTGCCGATCCCGGCCCGCGCGGGCCACTCTGCCGTCATGCCAAACCCCACCCCGCCCGGCAAGCCCGCGCGCACGCCGCCCCGCCCCCGCAAAACCCCTTCCATGCGTCGCGCCGACGTGGAGCCGTTCATCCGCGCCCTGGCCGCCGTCCACCCCGATCCGAAGACCGAGCTGGAGTACACCAGCCCCTATACCCTGCTGGTGGCCGTGGTGCTGTCCGCCCAGGCCACCGACATCTCGGTCAACCGCGCCACTGCCGGGCTGTTCGCCGCAGCACCGACCCCCGCACGGATGGTGGCGCTGGGCGTCGATGGCGTCGCCGCCCATATCCGCACCATCGGACTATGGCAGGGCAAGGCGAAGAACGTGATCGAGCTCTCGCGCCAGCTGCTGGAGCACCACGAGGGCGCGGTCCCCGCCGACCGCGCGGCGCTGGAGGCGCTGCCCGGCGTCGGGCGCAAGACCGCCAACGTGGTGCTGAACGTGGCCTTCGGCCAGCCGACCATGGCGGTGGACACCCATGTCTTCCGCCTCGGCAACCGCACCGGCCTCGCCCCGGGCGCCAACGAGCGCGCGGTGGAGGATGCGCTGGTGCGGCGCATCCCGGCCCCGCTGCTCCGCGATTCGCACAACTGGCTGATCCTGCACGGGCGCTACGTGTGCAAGGCGCGGCGCCCGGAATGCTGGCGCTGCCCCGCCGCCGCATGGTGCCGCTTCCCCGCCAAGACTGCCGCCCCCGCGTGAATCGCGCCCCGCTGAATCGCGCGCGTTCAACGATCGGTTAAGCAGACCTCCCGCACAAACGCCGCCGGTGTCCCTGTCGGACACCCAGGCAAGGCGGGATCGATGGCGGGCAAGCAGGGCGGCAAGGGCCGCGGCATCATCATCAAAAAGGAAGAGGTGGTCGAAGGCGGCCACCATGGCGGCGCCTGGAAGGTCGCCTATGCCGACTTCGTCACCGCGATGATGGCCTTCTTCCTGCTGATGTGGCTGCTGAACGCCACCACCGAGGAACAGCGCCGCGGCCTGGCCGACTACTTCACCCCCACCAACGTGATGAGCCAGGGCTCATCCGGCAACGGCCGCATCTTCGGCGGCCGCACCCCCTACGAGCGCGGCGAGATGGTCAGCGACCGCGGCTCCAAATCGATCATCGAGGGCCGCTCCGAACAGGTCAACGACCAGGACGACCCCGAATTCGACCAGGCCCCCAACGCCAGCGTCCGCGGCGCCGCCGAAGACCAGCGCCGCCCGGACGGCAACCAGCCCGATCCCGGCGGCGGCAAAGGCGAACGCGCCAGCCAGAACGCCGGCCGCCAGCAGGGCGGCGGCGGCACCGCGGCTACCGCAGCACAGATCCAGGCCCAGGCCCTCGGCCAGGCCCAGCGCCTGGCCAATGCCGGCAGCGGCGCCAACACACCCGCCGGCGCCACGCCGGCCAGCATGCGCCCGATCGACGACGCCGCGCTGCGCGCCGAGCTGGAACGCCGCGAGCGCGAATCCTTCGACCAGGCCGCCGAGGCCATCCGCGAGGCGGTGCGCCAGGACCCGCAGCTGCGCGATCTCGCCAACCAGCTCGCCATCGACCAGACGCCGGACGGCCTGCGCATCCAGATCCTCGACGAAGACCGCACCCCGATGTTCGCCGTCGGCTCCGCCACCCTGCACGACCGCGCCCGCGCCCTGTTGCTGAAGGTCGCCCCGGTGGTGGCCGGGATGTCGGAGAAGCTGTCGATCTCCGGCCATACCGACGCCACCCCCTTCCGCGGCAGCGACCGCAGCAACTGGGAGCTCTCCGCCGAGCGCGCCAACGCCACCCGCCGCCTGCTGGTCGACCACGGCATCGCCGAGGCCCGGCTGCGCAGCGTCACCGGCAACGCCGACCGCGACCCGCTGCTGCCGGCCGATCCCTTCGCCGCCGCCAACCGCCGCATCGCGATCACCGTGCTGCGCGAATCCCGCTCGCCCTAGAACCGGAACTCCTGACGATGCTGGTAATCGGCGGCCTCGGCTTCCTGCTGTTCTGCGTCTTCGGCAGCTATGTCGTGCATGGCGGCAAGTTCGGCACCATCATGACCGCCCTGCCGTTCGAGGTCTGGTCGATCGGGGGGGCGGCCGTCGGCACCTTCCTGATGTCGAACTCGATGCACGACATCAAGCACACCCTGCATGGCTTCGGCAAAATCATGAAGGGCGGCGCCTACAAGAAAAGCGACTACGTCGACCTGCTGTGCCTGCTGTACTATTTCGTCCGCCTGGCCAGCACCAAGGGCGCCATGGCGCTGGAGGCGCATATCGAGAAGCCGGCCGAAAGTGCGGCCTTCCAGAAGTTCCCCTCCGTGCTGAAGAACCACCACGCCACCGCCATCGTCTGCGACTACCTGCGCATGGTGGGCATGAACGCCGACGATCCGAACCAGATCGAGGACGTCATGGCGCGCGAGCTGAAGAAGATGCTGCACGAGGAGCTGCACTCCTCCCACGCGCTGCAGAACATGGCCGACGGCCTGCCGGCGCTGGGCATCGTGGCCGCGGTGCTGGGCGTGATCAAGACCCTGGGCTCCATCAACGAGCCGCCGGCGGTGCTCGGCTCCATGATCGGCGGCGCGCTGGTGGGCACGTTCCTCGGCGTGCTGATGGCCTA
>JBIPLY010000176.1:0-8101 GCA_044369385.1 Acetobacteraceae bacterium
ACCTCCATCGGTGCCTTGCGCGTCACGGTGCGCGGCGATGTCTGGCGCGTCACGCTCGGCGAAACCACGCTGCCGGACTATGGCTTTGTCGACACCGCCGGCTTCTCCGCCCCGCTGGACGAAGGCGGCGTACTCCGCGGCGCCACCACCACCCTCGCCCTCGGCACCGAACCCGTCACCCTATCCCTGCGCGATGCCCAGGGCTGCCTGGCGCTCGGCCCGCCAACCGACGAGCATTTCCGCGGCTGGACCCGCCTGCCGGCGCTGGGCCGCGGTGAAGACGGGCTCTGGTCCGCCGCCTTCGCGCTGGACAGCGGCCTGCCGGTCTACGGCCTGGGCGAACAGTTCGGCCCGCTGGACAAGCGCGGCCAACTGGTGCGCTGCCATGTCGACGATGCGCTGGGGGTCAACACCGCGCTCACCTACAAGCCATGCCCCTTCGCCTGGGGCTTCACGCCCGATGGCACCTGCTGGGGCATCCTGGTCAACACACCCTGCGACGTGCTGTTCGGCTGCGGCCATGCGCCGTGGTCGCACCGCACCCTGGCCATTGCCTGCGAGGACGCGGCGCTGGACCTGTTCCTGTTCGCTGCACCCGACCCCGCCGCCCTGCTGCGCCAGTATCACGCGCTGACCGGCGCGCCGGCCGCCCCGCCGCTCTGGTCCTTCGGCGTCTGGCTGTCCAAGGCCTATTACCGCACCGCCGACGCGATCCTGGACGCCGCCCGCACCGTGCGCGACAAGCGTCTGCCCTGCGACGTCATCACCTTCGACGGCCGCGCCTGGCAGGACACGCCGACGCGCTTCCACTTCCACTTCGACCCCACCCGCTACCCCGACCCCAAGCCGGTGATCGACCAGCTCAAGGCCCAGGGTTTTCGAATTTGCGTCTGGGAATACCCGCCCGTCGCCGTCGAAGGCGCGTTGTTCCCCGAGCTGGCCGAGAAGGGTTTTCTGCTGACCGACGACGCCGGCAAACCGCTGGTCTTCGACTGGGACAAGACCCCCGGCAGCTCGCCCTTCGGCAAAGTGCTGACCCCGCTGCCCGCCTCCGGCCTGCCCGACTACACCAACCAAGCCGCCTATGCCGATTGGCGCGACCGCCACGAAGCGCTCTTCGCCCTCGGCGTCGATGTGGTGAAAAGCGATTTCGGCGAGCAGGTGCCCAACGAAGCCCGCGCTGCCAACGGCGACACCGGCCGCCGCCTGCACAATGCCTATCCGGCGCTCTACAACCGCTGCGTCTTCGAGGCGACGGCGAAATTCACTGGCGATCCCGTCGTCTGGGGCCGCGCCGGCTGGATCGGCGCCCAGCGCCAGCCCGTGCAATGGGGCGGCGACCCGCAATCGGACTGGGAAGGCCTCGCCGCCTCCCTGCGCGGCGGCCTCTCCCACGGCATGACCGGCGTGCCCTGCCACGCCAGCGATATCGGCGGCTTCTACGGCAGCACCCAGCCCTCGCCCGAACTGTTCCTGCGCTGGCTCGGCGCGGCGGTCTTCTCCTCGCATTTCCGCTTCCACGGCATCGGCCCGCGCGAGCCCTGGTCCTACGGCGCCGAGGCCGAGGATGTCGCCCGCGTCTGGCTCGACCTGCGCATGCGCCTGATCCCCTATCTCCACGCCGTCGCCCGCGACGCCGCCCGAACCGGCCTGCCGGTGATGCGGGCGATGGCGCTGGCATTCCCCGGGGATCGCGCCACCCGCGGCTTCGAGGAACAGTTCTGCTGCGGCCCCGCCCTGCTGGTGGCGCCGATCCTGCGCCCCGGCGGTCGCGCCGAACTCTGGCTGCCCGAAGGCGGGTGGTACGACCTGTGGAGCGGCGAGCGCCACGAAGGCGGCCGGATGCTCCGACTGGAAGGCCTGCCGCTGGACCGCCTGCCGGTGTTCGGCCGCGAGGGCCATGTGTTGCCGCTGGGCCGCGCCGTGCAGCACAGCGGCGAGATCGACCCGGACAACCCGATCGATGAGGTCATCAGCTTTGGCCTGCCCGCCACACCGCCGCCGCCCGGGATCGGCGCCGTACGGGTTGAGGCGGGGTGCCTGGCGGGTGCCGCACGCGTGCGCGGCTACGGTTGCACCCCCGTCGCCGCGCCCGGCGGATGGAGCTTTCGCCCCCTTCCCTGACAGCCGCCGATCACGCGCCGCGCAGCGCGATCCGGAAACTGGTTCCGGCGGGCGAGGTTTCGGCCAGGGCGACGTCGCCGCCTTGGGCACGGATCAGGTCGCGGGTGATGGCCAGTCCGAGGCCGGTTCCGCCGGCCTTGCCGCTGGTCACGAAGGGCTGGAACAGCCGCTCGCGCACGCCGTCGGGCAGGCCCGGGCCGTTGTCGCGCAGGGTCAGCAGGGTCAGCTCGGCATCGGCGGTGGCGGTGATGCTCACGTCGCGGGCGCCGGCTTCGGCCGCGTTGCGGATCAGGTTGGCCAGGGCCCGGCGCAGCCCGGCGCGGTCGGCCAGCACCGCCAGCTCGCCGTGCATGGCCACTTCGACGCGCACCAGCGGGTGGCGGAGCCGGACCTCGTCGGCGACTTCGTGCACCAGGTCGCGCAGCGGCACGTGTTCGCGTGCGGCTGCGGGAACCTCGCCGGCGAAATCCAGCGTGTCGCGCATCAGCTCGGTGGCGCGGGCGACGACGCGGGCAATGGAATCGCCGGTGCGCTGCTGGGCCGGGTCGGCACTGCCCTGGAGCCGCTCGGCGGTCAGCAGGGCCGGGGCGAGGATGCCGCGCAGGTCGTGGCTGACCTTGGCCACCGCCGCCCCCAGCGCGGCCAGGCGCGCATTGCGCCAGAGTGCCGCGCGCAATTCGCGCTGCATCGCCGCCAACTCGCGTTGCGCCACCACGATCTCGTCGCGCGTATCGAGGGCGGCGCGCGGCTCGGCCAATGGGGGGGTGCGCTCCGGATCGGCACGAAAGGCGGCGATGCTGTCGGTCAGGCGCCGCATCGGGCGGACCATCAGCACCAGCAGCGCCAGATAGACCAGCATGCCGGTGGGGATCACCACCGCCAGGCTGTGCAGCGCCACGCTGGCCGCCGCGGCCTTCAGATGGGCGTCCAGCTCGCCTTCCGGCAGCACGATCGACAGGATGGCCTGCGGCCGCTTCGGGCTGGGGGCGACAACCAGCAGCGCGCGGTTGCCGTCACGCACCAGCGCCGCCAGGGTGGCGGCCAGGCCAGACCAGGTGGTCTCCGTGCGCAGGTCCAGCAGCCCGGGCGCCTGGACCTGTCCGACCGGGGCGAGCAGCACCATCGGCCGGCCGGGTTCCTGCAAGCGCACCGACATCACCCCGGCCAGGCGCAGCAGCTCCTCGCGCTGGGCACGCTCCGGCCCCGTCGCGCCCGCGGCGCCGAGCTGTGGCGTGCTCGCCGGCATTGCCTGGACCGCGATATGGGCGGCGACGATGCGGGTGGAGAGCCATTTCTGCCGCTCGCGCTGCATCGCCGGCAGGAACAGCAGCAGCTCGGTGCCGATCATCGCCGCGACGGTGAACCACACCAGCCGCCAGGACAGGCTGCGGCGCGGCGGCGCCACTGCCGGTGCCGCCTCGCGCATGCTGTCGGCTGGGGTCATGACATGATGGTGCGGCGCAAAACGGCCGCGCGCAATGCCCCCCCGGCCCCGGGCCGGCGCTGCATTTCGCCGTCGCGGTTGACGGGGACCAACCCCACCCCCTATAAGCCGCCCCCTGCAACGGGACCTCCGCCGAGGCCCCGGCCGTGCTGCGTGCCATCCTTGGCGCACCGTGCGGTTCCATGCGAGATCGGAGAGAGTCGTGAAGCGCACCTATCAACCGTCGAAGCTGGTCCGCAAGCATCGCCATGGCTTCCGCACCCGCATGGCCACCGTGGGCGGCCGCAAGGTGCTGTCCAACCGCCGCGCCAAGGGCCGCGCGAAGCTCTCGGCCTGAGCGCCGGGCTTAGACCCAGCTTCCAGCACGCGGAGGCGACGATGCCGCCGGCGCCTGAACCACATGGGCCGGCCGAATTCTCCGCCCGCAAGCCGACGCGGCTGACCCGGCGCGCCGAATTCCTGCGCGTGGCCGCCAAGGGGCGCCGGGCGCCGGTTCATGGGCTGGTGCTTCAGGCGCTGGTGCGCGAGGATGCCGCCCCCGCCCGGCTCGGGTTCACCGTGACCAAGAAGGTCGGCAACGCCGTGATCCGCAACCGCACCCGCCGGCGGCTGAAGGAAGCGGCCCGCCTCCATCTGCGCGACCATCCGCTGGCCGGTGTCGACCTGGTGCTGATCGGCCGCGACACTACCCGCGCCCGCCCTTTCACCGAGCTGATCGACGATGTGCGGCGCGCGCTGGCCAAGGTCGGGGTCGCCCCCCCGGTCGTGCCCCCGACGCTCCCGGTCGCGCCATGACCCCGGCCGCCGCCGTGCTGACCGGGGCCGTGCGCGTCTATCAATGGACGCTGCGCCCGATCATCGGCGCGAATTGCCGCTTTGAACCCTCGTGCAGCCACTATGCCTGCGCCGTATTGGCCGATCACGGCGCCCTGCGCGGCACCGGGCTTGCCGTGCGGCGCATCCTGCGCTGCAACCCGTGGAACCCCGGCGGCGTCGACCTTCCGCCGCCCCCCCCGCCCTTGGCCATGCCCCTGCCCCGACCGGACCGGACCCAAGCCTGATGGACCAGAAGCGACTTCTGCTGGCGATCGTCATCTCGGTGGCGATCCTGCTCGGCTTCCAGATGCTGATGCCGCCGCCCAAGCCGCCCGTGCCGCCGCTGGCAACGGCAACGACGCCGGCCGCCTCCGGCACCCCGGCCGCGCCCAGCGCCGTCGGCCCGACCACGGCAACCGCCGGTGTCCCGGCCGCCACCAGCGTGGCCACTGTCCCGCGCGAGGTGCCGCGCGTGGCGATCGATGCCGCCCGTGTCCAGGGCAGCATCAGCCTGCTCGGCGCGCGCATCGACGACGTGGTGCTCAAGGGCTACCGCGAGACGGTGCAGCCCGGCTCCCCCCTGGTGCGCGTGCTGCATCCCCGCGCGGACAAGGATCCGTACTACATCCAGCCCGGCTGGTCGGGCGAGCCCGGCAGCACCGCCAAGCTGCCCGACAGCGACACGCTGTGGACCGGAACCGGCATGGTCGGCACCGACTCCACCGCCGTGCTGTCCTGGGACAACGGCGCCGGCCTGGTGTTCGAGATCGAGATCGGCATCGATGCCGACTACATGCTCAAGATCGACCAGCGCGTGCGCAACAGCACCGCCGCCCCGGTGGCGCTGCATCCCTGGGCCCGCATCCGCCGCGACTCCCATCCGAAGACCGAGGGCTACTACATCCTGCACGAGGGCATGCTGGGCATCCTCGATGGCCGGCTGAAGGAGACCACCTACGACGGCGCCAAGAGCGACGGCGAGAAGAAGGGCGGCCTGGCCCTGGAGCAGGCCGGCATGGGCGGCTGGCTCGGCTTCACCGACAAATACTGGCTGACCGCGATCATCCCGGACCAGAAATCGGCCAACACCGCCGCCTTCCGCCATATCCGCGAGGGCGGTGGCGACCGCTACCAGGTGGACTTTGTCGCCCGCGATGCCATCGTCGCCGCCCCCGGCGCGGTCGTCGCCAACAGCTTCCACGCCTTCGCCGGCGCCAAGGAAGTGCACCTGCTCGACCGCTACGAGGAGAAGCTCGGCGTCACCTGGTTCAGCTATGCGGTCGATTGGGGCTGGTTCTTCTACATCACCAAGCCGTTCTTCTACGCCATTGACTGGTTCTATATCCTGACCGGCAATTTCGGCGTGGCGATCCTGATCTTCACCCTGATCATCAAGCTCGGCTTCTTCCCGCTCGCCAACAAATCCTATCGCTCGATGAGCAAGATGAAGCTGCTGGCGCCGAAGATGACCGCGCTGCGCGAGCAGTACAAGGAAGAGCCGCAGAAGCTGCAGCAGGCGATGATGGAGATGTACCGCGCGGAGAAGGTGAACCCCGCCTCCGGCTGCCTGCCCATCCTGATCCAGATCCCGGTGTTCTTCGCGCTCTACAAGGTCATCTTCACCACCATCGAGATGCGCCACGCCCCGTTCTTCGGCTGGATCCGCGATCTCTCGGCGGTCGACCCGACCAACATCTTCAACCTCTTCGGCCTGCTGCCCTTCGATCCCGGCCAGTGGAGCCCGTTCCTGCACCTGGGCGTCTGGCCGCTGATCATGGGCGTCACGATGTGGGGCCAGATGAAGCTGAACCCGCCGCCGCCGGACCCGATCCAGGCCAAGGTCTTCGCCTGGATGCCGGTGCTGTTCACCTTCATGCTGGCCAGCTTCCCCGCCGGCCTGGTGATCTACTGGGCCTGGAACAACATTCTTACCATCGGACAGCAATGGCTGATCATGCGCCAGACGACCCTGGACAAGCCGAACGCGGCCAAGGTCTGACGAAGGAACAGGCGGCCGAGCAGGCGGCGGCCATCGAGGCCGGACGCCTGCTGTTCGCCGGCGAGTGCCGGTTCTTCTTCGCCGCCCAACAGCTGGACAAGCTGCCACCGCCAGAGGGGCCGGAAGTGGCCTTCGCCGGGCGGTCGAACGTGGGAAAGTCGTCGCTGGTCAATGCGCTGACCGGGCGCGGCGGCCTGGCGCGCGCCTCCAACACGCCGGGGCGCACCAAGCAGCTCAACTTCTTCAACCTCGCCGACCGCCTCACGCTGGTCGACATGCCGGGCTATGGCTATGCCAAGGCCGAGCGCCGGGTGAAGGACGACTGGCAGGGGCTGATGTTCGACTACCTGCGCGGCCGCCCCACCCTGCGCCGCGTGGTGCTGCTGCTGGATGCGCGCATCGAACTGAAGGAATCCGACACCATCGTCATGGGGCTGCTGGATCGGGCCGCGGTGACCTACCAGCTGGTGCTGACCAAGGCCGACGCGCTCAAGCCCGCCGCCCTGGAGAAGAAACAGGAGCAGGTTCAGGCGCTGGCCCGCAAACACGCCGCCGCCTTCCCGACCATCGTCACCACCAGCAGCGACACCGGCCAGGGTATCCCCGAGCTGCGCGCCGAACTTGCCACGTTGGCCGATCCATTGATCGCCCCCCTGCCCGCTTGACCGATCCCGCGACCCGCCGCAAAACCCGCGCCCGACGCCCGGAGCACGCCCCATGACCGACCAAGCCGCCACCGACGCCCGCCAACGCAGCGCCCAGGAGCAGGCCAGCATCCTGGCCCATGCCCTGCCGTTCCTGCGCCGCTATGCCGGGGCGACCATCGTGGTGAAATACGGCGGCCACGCGATGGGCGAGGAGCACCTGGCCAGCAGCTTCGGCAGCGACATCGCCCTGCTCAAGCAGGTCGGCGTCAATCCGGTCGTGGTCCATGGCGGCGGCCCGCAGATCAACGCCATGCTCAAGCGCCTGAATGTGCAGAGCAGCTTCATCGACGGGCTGCGCGTCACCGACCAGGCCGCCGTCGACGTGGTCGAGATGGTCCTGGCCGGCACCGTCAACAAGCATGTCGCCGGGCTGATCAACCGCGCCGGCGCGCTAGCCGTGGGCATCAGCGGCAAGGATGGCGGGCTGATCCGCGCCGAGAAGATCCGCCGCAGCCGCAAGAACCCCGACACCGGCATGATGGAGGAAGTCGACCTCGGCTTCGTCGGCGAACCCGCCCATGTCGATGTCCGCGTCATCCACGCGCTCACCGGCGCCGGGCTGATCCCGGTCATCGCCCCGGTGGGTGCGGATGCCAACGGCCAGACCTACAACATCAATGCCGACACGGTGGCCGGGGCCGTCGCCGGCGCGCTCGGCGCCTCGCGCCTGCTGATGCTCACCGATGTGCCCGGGGTGCTGGACAAGAACAAGGTCCTGATCCCGGAAATGACCCTGGCCGATGTCCAGGCGCGGCTGGACGACGGCACCATCACCGGCGGCATGATCCCCAAGGTCGAGAACTGCGTCGACGCCGTGCAGCGCGGCGCCAAGGGCGCGGTCATCCTCGACGGCCGCCAACCCCACGCCTGCCTGCTGGAACTCTTCACCGAAGGCGGCTACGGCACCTGGATCCGCGCCTGATCGCGCCGGGCTCTGCCCGGACCCGGTCAGGGGCTTCGCCCCCGACACCCCCAGCAGGGGGCCGAGCCCCCTGCACCCTCATACGTTCC
>JBIPLY010000015.1:0-23372 GCA_044369385.1 Acetobacteraceae bacterium
GCGCGCGGCTGCCCCTCACCCAACCCGCTCCCCCGAGGGGAGAGGGTTTTCTGGCCGGAGCGTCAGCGGGGCGCATGCCGCGGTTGCGGATGCCGGCGAGAATCCAGTCGCCGACCAATCCGGCTTCGACACATGCGGCATGCGGGGCGCGGCCCATCGCGCAATAGCCGATGCGGTGGTTCAGGAAATCGGTGTTGCCGACGAAGCGGACTTCGGTGAAGCCGAGGTCGAGCGCATCGAGGTCTTCGTCTTCGGGGAGGATCCAGGCGCTGCGGCCGAATGCGAGCAGGCGCATCAGCAGGGCGAGGATCAGGGCCACCAGCGTGTGATCGCGCGCGACGCCGTTCGGGCGTGCGTTTGCGACGCCATCCAGGAGGATGGCGCGCAAGCAGTCTTCCGCCGGGGGGATCGATGCATGGGGCATGGAGAGATAATATACCGATTTCTCGGTCGGTGAAAGGTTTTTTTTCTTTCTTGTTTGCTTGACGCGGTTGCCGCGGCCTTACCGCCGCTTCGGCAGGCGGGATGTGCGGCAGAGCCGGCCGGTGCGGCGGTCGACATAGAAGGGCTGCGGCCAGATGTCGGTGCCCGGGCGCTGGCGCATCGGAGCGTGGATGCGGCGCGGGGCGATGGCGACGAAATCGCGCAGATGGTCGCGGACGTGTTGCTGCACCGCGCTGGTCGGGCGGAGATGGGCGCTGATCTCGGCGTAGATTTTGTGCCAGGGGCGGCCGAGTTGGCGTTCGAGGTAGCGGCGCAGGGGGGCGAGGTTCTCGTTCAGCTCCTTGCCGCCCCAGTTGCGGACATGGGGGGCGCGCATGCCTTGGTGCGCGGGTTGATCGTCGGGCGCCAGGGTGCGGCCGCGGCGGGTGAGGCCGGGGTGGCGGCGGGGGCGTTCGACGATGATCTTGGCCATGTCGGGGCGCATGGGGGGAGTCCTTGCCAAGCTCGGCGGGTGGATATACATCTTGAAAGTATATCCTGGCAAGGAGGGCGCGATGCGCGTGGCACGGTGGGGCAATAGTTTGGCGGTGCGGCTGCCCGTGGCGGTGGTGGAGGCGCTGGGGTTGAAGGACGGCGACGACATTGAGATCACGGTTGCGGGGGCGCGCAGCCTGGAGGTCGATCGTGATTCCAAGCGCAAGGCCGCGTTGGCGGAAATTCGGGCCCTGAGCCGGCCGTTGCCGCCGGGGTTCAAGTTCGACCGTGACGAGGCAAATGCGCGCTAGGGTTTTCCTCGACACCAACGTGGTGGTCTATGCGTTCGGGACCACCGATCCGCGATCGGAGCGCGCCAAGGCGCTGCTGGCCGAGGGCGGCACAATCAGCGTCCAGGTGTTGAACGAGTTCGCCAATGTCGCCCGGCGCAGGCTGGGCCTGGCGTGGCCCGAGGTGCACCGGGCTCTGCGGGCGATCCGCGACGTGTGCGCGCCGGTGATCACTTTGACTGTACCGATGCATGAGGCGGCGGTGATGATGGCCGAGCGCGACGGCGTGCCACTCTATGACGCGATGATCATCGCAGCCGCCGTGGCGGCCGGGTGCGACACGCTGTACTCGGAGGACATGCAGAACGGGCGGGTGTTCGCGGATGGGTTGACCATCCGCGACCCGTTCAGCTGAGCACCAGCTTCACATAGCTGCCCGGCGCGTCTTCCAGGGCCGGCAGCTTGCCGTCGCCGGGGGTGCGGGCCTTGACCTGGCGCTTGTCCTGGGCGGTGATCCAGCGCTGCCAGTCCGGCCACCAGGAGCCGGCGATCTCGGTGGCGCCCTGGAACCAGGCTTCCGGGTCTTCCGGCAGGTCGGGGTTCAGCCAGTGGCTGTATTTGCCGCCCTCCGGCGGGTTGACCACGCCGGCGATGTGGCCGCTGGCGGCCAGCACGAAGCGGTTGTCGCCAGAAAGCAGTTTCGTGCCGCGATAGGTGGCGCGCCAGGGGGCGATGTGGTCCTCCCGCGTCGAGATGAAATAGGCGGGGACCTTGACCTTGGAGAGGTCGATCGGGGTGCCGGCGAGCGTGATGCCGCCGGGGGTGGAGAGGCGGTTCTCCTGGTACATGTTGCGCAGGTAGAAGGAGTGCATGCGCGCGGGCATGCGGGTGGAGTCCGAGTTCCAGTAGAGCAGGTCGAAGGGGAAGGGGTCGTTGCCAAGCAGGTAGTTGTTGACGACGAAGGACCAGATGAGGTCGTTGGCGCGCAACATGTTGAAGGTGGTGGCCATCTCCGAGCCTTCGAGGAAGCCTCGCTTGTTCATCTTGTCTTCGAGCATCTTGATCTGTTCTTCGTCGATGAAGACGTTCAGCTCGCCGGACTCGCGAAAATCCATCAGGGTGACGAAGAAGGTGGCGCTCTTGATGCGGTTGTCGTTGTTGGCGGCCATCCAGGCCAGGGTGGAGGACAGCAGGGTGCCGCCGAGGCAATATCCGATGGCGTTCACCGCGCGTTCGCCGGTGGCGGCCTCGATGGCGGAGAGCGCGTCGAGGATGCCTTCGCGCATGTAGTCTTCGAAGTTCTTCTCGGCGAGTTTCTCGTCCGGGTTGACCCAGGAGACGATGAAGACGGTGTGGCCCTGGGCGGTGGCCCAGCGGACGAAGGAGTTCCGCGGGCGCAGGTCCAGGATGTAGAACTTGTTGATCCAGGGCGGGATGATCAGCAGCGGGCGCTTCAGCACCTTCTCCGTGGTGGGGGTGTACTGGATGAGTTGCATCAGGTCGTTCTGGTAGACCACCTTGCCCGGGGAGACGGCGATGTTCTCGCCGATCTTGAAGGCGTCGGTGTCGGTCATCTTGATGCGCAGGTTGCCGCGGCCGCGCTCCAGGTCGGTCAGGAGGTTGTTCAGGCCCTTGATCAGGTTCTCGCCGCCGGTCTCCGCGGTTTTGCGCAGCACTTCGGGGTTGGTCAGCAGGAAGTTGGACGGGCTCATCGCGTCGATGAACTGGCGCGAGTAGAAGTCGACCTTCTGGGCCGTCGGCGCATCCATGCCGTCGGCCTGCTTGACGACGTCCTGGATGTAGCGGGCGGAGAGCAGGTAGGACTGCTTGATGAAGTCGAAGACCTCGTTGTCCTTCCAGGCCTCGTCCTTGAAGCGGCGGTCGCGGGGGTCGCCCTCGATCACCGGCTTGCCGTCCATGCCCATCATGCGGCGCGCGGTGCTCTGCCACAGGGTCATGTAGTCCTGCCAGAAGCCCACCTGCGCCTCGAACAGCTTCTGCGGGTTGGACATCAGGCGGGTGGTCATTTCCATGAACGCGGCGCCGATGTTCAGCGGATCGGCGTTCGGGGCGGCCCCCTCCTCCGACTGGCGCTTCAGCCAATCGCCGACCAGGCGCTGGCTGCGCGCGGCGATGTCGGACATCGAGCGGCCGAGGGTTTCCGGGTCCGGCATCTTGAACGCCGCGGCGCCGGGGGAGGGCGAAGCGGGGGGGGCGGAACCGGGCTTCTGGGGGTCGGCCATGGCGTCGTCCTTTCCGTGGGCGGCTCGGCACTGCTACACCGGGGTGCGGCACGGCATGCCGCCGAGGGGAGAAGATGCAGCCTATGCTATCCGGGGGCGCAATGTCAGGTACAGGCCGCGACGCGCGGGTTCAAGTGCGCGATACGCCGGTTGTGGTGCTGATCGTGCTGCTGCTGGGGGCCTGCTCGTCCGCGCCCGGCTCCGACCCGATCGCCTGGTGGCGCCAGCTCGAGGGCGGGCGGCTGGCCGAGGAACGGCCGCTGCCGCCCAATGCCGATGCGCCGTATCCGAACCTGGCCACCGTCCCGCCGCGCCCGGCCACCACGGAGGCCGCCGCGCGCGGCCGGATCGCCGCGGGGCTGGAATCCGATCGGCGCGATGGCGCCTTTGCCGCCAGCCAGACGCTGCCGCAGCCCGCCGCGGCGGCTGCCCGCCCGACGCCCCAGCCGGCGCCGGCACCCGGGGGCATCGGCGCCTCGCTGGCCGCCGCCAACGCCGCGCCTGTCGCAGCCCCCGCCGTGGCGGCACCCGCCGCCGCGCCGCGCCCGGCGCCGGCGCCCGCACCGGCACCGACCCTCGCCGAGGCTGCCATTTCCCTGCCGGCCGGGCCGCCTGCCGCGCCGCGCCTGCCGGGCGTTGCCGCCGTCACCGCCCCGGCCCCGCCGCGCCGGGCGCCGCCGCCCGCGCCGGCCGCGCCGGTGGTCGTGGTGCCCGGCGCCCCGCTGGCGATCGCGTTTCGGCCCGGCTCCGCCGCCCTGCCGGAGGGCGCGGCGGCGGCGCTGCGCGGACTGGCGGCGACGCGCGCCGGCCGGGCCATGCTGGTTCACGGCCATGGCGAGGCCGCCGCGGAGGATGCGGCGAGCCAGGAAGCTGCCCTGCCGCTGGGCTTCGCGCGGGCCCGTGCGCTGGCCACCGCGCTGGCCGAGGCCGGCGTGCCGGCCGATGCCGTCGTGCTCACCGGGCTTGCCACCGGCGCCGGCGGCAGCGTGCGCATCGCCGAATGACACCCCCCTGTTTCGCGCGCCCGCAAGCCGCTAAACCACTGGCGCATCCCGCCTTGACCCGCACGCCCGGAGCCCGCCCATGACCCGTCCCCTGTCCATCGGCATCGCCGGCCTCGGCACCGTCGGCGGCGGCGTGCTGACCATGTTGCGGCAGAACGCCGACATCATCGCGGCGCGGGCCGGGCGGCCGATCGCGGTCACCGCGGTGTCCGCGCGCGACCGCAACCGCGACCGCGGCCTGTCGCTGGCCGGGCTGCGCTGGTACGACGACCCGGTGGCGCTGGCGGCCGATGCCGGGGTGGATGTGGTCGTCGAGGTGATGGGCGGGTCCGAGGGGCCGGCGAAGGCGCTGGTGGAGGCCGCGATTGCCGCCGGCAAGCCGGTGGTGACCGCCAACAAGGCGCTGCTGGCGGTGCATGGCGCGGCGCTGGCCGCCGCGGCGGAGACGGCCGGGGTGGCGCTGGCGTTCGAGGCGGCGGTGGCGGGGGGCATCCCGGCGATCAAGGCGCTGCGCGAGGGGCTGGCGGGGAACCGCATCGTCAGCGTGGCCGGCATCCTGAACGGCACCTGCAACTATATCCTGACGGTGATGCGCGAGCGCGGGCGGGAGTTCGCCGAGGTGCTGGCCGATGCGCAGAAGCTGGGCTATGCCGAGGCGGACCCGGCGTTTGACGTCGATGGGATCGATGCGGCGCACAAGCTGGCGATCCTGGCCGCACTGGCGTTCGGGCGGCCGGTGGATTTCGCCGCGGTGCATGTGGAGGGGATCCGGCGGATTTCGGCGCTGGATATCGCCTTTGCCGGGGAGCTGGGCTACCGGATCAAGCTGCTGGGCCTGGCGCGGCAGACCGAGGCGGGGATCGAGACGCGGGTGCATCCCTGCATGGTGCCGGCCAATGCGCCGATCGCGCGCGTCGACGGGGTGTTCAACGCGGTGGTGGCGGAGGGGGATTTCGTCGGGCGGGTGATGCTGGAGGGGCGCGGGGCCGGGGCGGGGCCGACCGCGTCCGCCGTGGTGGCCGATCTGATCGATATTGCGCGCGGGCGGGCGACGCCGGTGTGGGGGGCGGCGTCCGGGGCGCTGACCGCCGCACCCTCGGTGCCGATGGCGGCGCATGTCGGGGCCTATTACATGCGGCTGATGGTGGTGGACCGGCCCGGGGTGATCGCCGATGTGTCCGCGGTGCTGCGCGATGCCGGGATCTCGATGGAATCGATGCTCCAGCGCGGCCGCTCCCCCGGGGAGGCGGTGCCGGTGGTGCTGACCACCCATGAGACCACGGAGGCGGCGATGCGCGCCGCCGTGGCCCGCATCGGCGAGCTCGGCGCGGTGCTGGAGCCGCCCGCGCTGATCCGTATCGAACCCGCCTGAGCGAACGCCAAGAAAAGAGGGAGACACGCCATGTCCGACCGCCCCGAAGCCGTCACCGACCGCAACCTCGCGCTGGAGCTGGTGCGCGTGTCCGAGGCCGCGGCGCTGGCCGCCAGCCACTGGATGGGGCTGGGCAAGAAGAACGAGGCCGATGGCGCCGCGGTGACCGCGATGCGCCAGGCCTTCGACACGGTGGCGATCGAGGGGACCGTGGTGATCGGCGAGGGCGAGATGGACGAGGCGCCGATGCTGTTCATCGGCGAGAAGGTCGGCGCCGGCGGGCCGAAGATGGATATCGCGGTCGACCCGCTGGAGGGCACCACGCTGACGGCCAAGGGCGGGCCGAACGCCATGGCCGTGGTGGCGCTGGCCGAGCACGGCAACTTCCTGCATGCGCCGGACATCTACATGGACAAGCTGGCCGTGGGCGGCGGGCTGCCGGATGGGATCGTCGACATCGAGGCGCCGGTGCATGTCAACCTGCGCAACCTGGCGCGGGCCAAGAACCGCGAGGTGTCCGACCTGGTGGCCTGCATCCTGGATCGCGACCGCCACAAGGAGCTGATCGCCCGCGTGCGCGAGGCCGGGGCGCGCATCATGCTGATCTCCGACGGCGATGTGGCCGGCGTGGTGGCCACCGCCCAGCATGACAGCGAGATCGACATCTACATGGGCAGCGGCGGGGCGCCCGAGGGGGTGCTGGCGGCCGCCGCGCTGCGCTGCATCGGCGGGCAGATGCAGGGGCGGCTGCTGTTCGAGGACGACGAGCAGATCGCCCGCGCGAAATCGATGGGCATGGCCGATCCGCACAAGGTGCTGTCGATCATGGACATGGCGAAGGGCGATGTGATGTTCGCCGCCACCGGGGTGACCTCGGGCGCCATGCTGAAGGGCGTGCGGCGCTACGGGCATGGCGCGATGACGCATTCGGTGGTGATGCGCAGCAAGTCGGGCACCGTTCGGTATATCGAGGCGCATCATAATTTCTCCACCAAGACCTGGACGCCTCGGTAGACGTGAAGGAAGGGAGCACTTCTTTTTTTGAAAAAAAAGAAGCAAAAAAACTTTTGGCCACTTGCTCGGCATCCCATGCTGGCGAGTGGATGAAGTTTTTTTTGCTTCTTTTTTGTTCACAAAAAAGAAGACTCTTGCCTTGACTTACGCTTTGAACGTCTCCCGCAGCCTCTCCGGCCGCCGCTGGTTGTGGCGCGAGGGCGAGGCGCGCACCGGGCTGGCCATCGCGCAGCGGCTGGGGCTGGACGAGATCGTCGCCCGGCTGCTGGCCGCGCGCGGGGTGGGGATTGCGCAGGCGGCCGATTTCCTGGACCCCACGCTGCGCGCGCTGCTGCCCGATCCGTCGAGCCTGATCGACATGGATGCCGCCGCCGATCGGCTGGCCGGCGCCATCCGCAGCGGCGAGACGGTGGCGGTGTTCGGCGACTACGATGTGGACGGGGCGTGTTCGGCCGCACTGATGGCCGGCTTCCTGCGCGAGGCCGGCTGCGGCGTGCTGACCCATGTGCCGGACCGGATCGCCGAGGGCTACGGGCCGAACTTGCCGGCGTTGCAGTCGCTGGTGGCGCGCGGGGCCACGCTGGTGGTGTGCGTCGATTGCGGCACGGCGGCGGCCGAGGTGCTGGAGGCGCTGGGCGGGGCGGAGATCATCGTGCTGGACCACCACACCGCCGAGGGCCCGCCGCCGCGGGTGGTGGCAACCGTGAATCCGAACCGGCTCGATTGCCCGTCTGGCCAGCGGATGCTGTGCGCGACGGCGGTGGCGTTCCTGACGGCCGTGGCGACCGTGCGCAACCTGCGCCGGGCGGGCTACTACGCGCATGGCGGCGAGCCGAACCTGCTGGACCTGCTCGACCTGGTCGCCTTGGCCACGGTGTGCGACGTCATGCCGCTGGTCGGCGTCAACCGCGCGCTGGTCACCCAGGGGCTGCGGGTGATGCAGCGCCGCGACCGGCCGGGCATCGCCGCCCTGCTGGAGGTCGCGGCGGCGAAGGACCGGGTGAGCGCGATGACGCTCGGCTTCGCGCTGGGGCCGCGCATCAATGCCGGCGGGCGGATCGGCGAAGCGGATCTGGGGCTTCGGCTGTTGCTGTGCGCCGACCCGATCGCGGCGCGCGCCATGGCGACGACGCTGGACGGGGTGAACCGGCAGCGCCAGGTGGTGGAGGGCTCGATGCTGTCGGCCGCGCTGGATGCCGCCGAGGCGCAGCTCGCGGCCGGGCATGCCGCGGTGCTGGTGGCGGGCGAATCCTGGCATCCCGGCGTGGTCGGCATCGTGGCCGGGCGGATCAAGGAGCGGTTCAACCGCCCGGCCCTGGTCGCCGGGATCGCCGATGGGATGGCCAAGGGATCGGGCCGGTCGATCGCCGGCATCGATCTGGGCCGCGCGGTGATTGCGGCGCGCCAGTCCGGCCTGCTGGCCACTGGCGGCGGGCATCCGATGGCGGCGGGGTTTTCGCTGCCGGCCAGCGGAATCGAGGCGTTCCACGCCTTTCTCGACGCCCGCCTGGCCGCGGCTGCCAGCTATCCGCCGGCCGCCGACCTGGTGGTGGAGGGCACCACCAGCATCCCCGGCTGCACCATGGAGCTGGCTGAAAGCCTGACCCGCCTGGCGCCCTTCGGCAACGGCAACGAGGAGCCGACCCTGGCGCTGGCGCGCTGCCGCGTGGTGCGCGCCGAGCGCATCGGGCGCGAGCTGACCACGATCCGCGCCTTCCTGGAGGGCGAGGGCGGCGGGCCGCGGCTGAAGGCGGTGATGTTCCGCGCCAAGGACGGCCCGCTGCCGCCGGCGCTGCTGGAGCGCCATGCCGCGCCGCTGCATGTGGCGGGGCACCTGCGCGCCGAGGAATGGCAGGGCCGCAGCAGCGCCAGCTTCATCATCACCGATCTGGCGGAGCCGTGAGCGGCGGGCTTGACCCCACAATCGCCCTCGGCTACCCAGCGCCTCGGCTGCGGCCGCTGCGTCCCGTTCGTCTAGAGGCCTAGGACACCGCCCTTTCACGGCGGTAACACGAGTTCGAATCTCGTACGGGATGCCAAGTCTTGCGGACGCGGGGGGCTTTGGCGGCATGGCCGGCCGCCGCCGAACCGGAGCACCGCGCCATGACCGCGCCATTTGATCCGCGCGACCACCGG
Source organism: Acetobacteraceae bacterium (assembly GCA_044369385.1). GTDB lineage: Bacteria > Pseudomonadota > Alphaproteobacteria > Acetobacterales > Acetobacteraceae > CAMDGX01. The sequence goes on from JBIPLY010000015.1 coordinate 8,978, forward strand.
ATGGTCGCCGAGCAGCGCTGGTTCGAGGATTTTCGCCTGGGCGAGCGCTTCGTGCTGCCCAGCCGCACCATGACGCCGGCGATCTTCCTGGCGTTCCAGGCCGCATCCGGGGACAACCATCCGATCCACTATGACCGCGAATTCTGCCGGGCGCACGGGATGCCGGACATGCTGGCGCATGGCTACCAGGTGGCGATCCAGACCGCGGCCGGCGCTGGCCTGTTCCCGCATCTGGTGCAGGAGTCGCTGAAGGCCTTCCTGGAGCAATCCAGTCGGTTCCTGCGGCCGGTGTTTGCCGGCGACACGGTGTATCCGGCGCTGGAGGTGGACGAGCTGTCGCCCAACCGCAGCACCGGCGTGGTCGGGCTGCGCAGCACGGTGCACAACCAGCGCGGCGAGATGGTGCTGGACGGGCGCCACCGCTACCTGCTGCGGCGCCGGCCAGGCTGAATTCACCGTATCGCAACGCCTGCATCGCACATTGCGCATGCCAAGCCACCAGCGGCGCGCGTATATTCCCGCCAGCAGTCAGGAGAGCAGCATGACCGATCGGAACATCTGGGTGGTCTGGGGCGGCATCTTCACCGACACCGGCTTCGGCACGCTGGAGCCGGGCACCGAGGAGCTGCACGGGCCGTTCCACAGCGAGGCCGAAGCCACCCGCGCCTGGCAGGAGCAGATGCGCCGCAAGGTCGACATCGCCACTCACCGGCTGTTCGTGATGCAGGCCGCCGTCACCGCCCAGGCCGCGCGCCACGCCGCCTGATCCGCGCCGGCGGCCCCCACCCTGTGACGGTCTATGTGGACGACATGCGCGCGGCGTTTCGCGGCCATGTGATGTGCCACATGATCGCCGACACCGAGGCGGAGCTTCACGCCATGGCCGAGCGGATCGGCATTGCCCGGCGCTGGTACCAGGGTGACCACTACGACGTGACGCTGGAGCGGCGCGGCCATGCCATTGCGCTGGGGGCGGTGGAGATCACCTGGCGGCAGTGCAGCCTGATGACGGTGCTGCGGCGGCGCGACCCGGCGGCGGCGCTGGTCACGCCGGAGCAGGGGGCGGCCTGGCTGCGGGCGCGGGTGGAGGCGATGCTGGCCCGCGATACAAATCCGGCCCGATCGGCTATGATCGCGCCCACGCGCCCTTAGCTCAGCAGGATAGAGCAACAGCCTTCTAAGCTGTCGGTCGGTGGTTCGAATCCACCAGGGCGCGCCATTTGCGCGATTGAAGCCGCCCCCCGGCCCGGTGCACACTCCGGTCAATCTCGGAGCCACCGCCATGAAATTTCCCCAGACCGGCCAGCCGGCCGACCGCATCGCCGCCCTGCTGGACGACATGAAGGCCAGCGACGCGCGCTGGCGCGAAGGGCGGGTGCCGCTCTACGTGTTCGGCGCCACCCCGGGGGTGGCCGAGGTGGGGCGCGATGCGTTCATGGCCTTCTTCACCGAGAACGCGCTGGGCGCCAAGCGCGCCTTCACCAGCCTCAAGCGCATGGAGGAGGAGGTGATCGCCATGGCGCTGGACCTGTTCCACGGGCCAGAGGGGGCGGCGGGGAACATGACCTCGGGCGGGACCGAGAGCATCGTGATGGCGATCAAGGCCTGTCGCGACTGGAACCGGGCGCGGCGCGGCAATCCGGCGCATCGTGGCAACCTGGTGCTGCCGGTCACCGCCCATCCCGCCTTCGAGAAGGGGGCGAGCCTGATGGACCTGGAGGTGCGGCGCACGCCGGTCGGGGCCGACCTGCGCGCCGATCCGGCGGCGATGGAGGCGGCGATGGATGGCGACACCATCATGATCGTCGGTTCCACGCCGTGCTTTCCCTATGGCGTGGTCGATCCGATCCCGGCGCTGTCGGACCTGGCGCTGCGCCGCGGCGTGTGGCTGCATGTCGATGCCTGCGTCGGCGGGTATTTCGCGCCGTTCGCCCGCGCGCTGGGGCGGCCGATCCCGGCGTTCGATTTCGAGAATGCGGGGGTGATGTCCTTGTCGGCCGACCTGCACAAGTTCGGCTTCTGCCCGAAGCCGGCCAGCACGGTGTTCTATCGCGACGCGGAGAAGCACGGCGCGCAGGCGCTCGATCTCGATGTCTGGCCGAACGGGCGCTTTGTGACCAACACGCTGGTGGGCACGCGGCCGGGCGGCGGGGTGGCGGCGGCGTGGGCGGTGCTGAATTTCCTCGGGCGGGCGGGATACATGCAGATCGCCGAGCGGATGCTGGCGATGCGCGATGCCTATGTGGCGGGGATCGAGGCGATCCCGGGCATGACGGTGTTCGGGCGGCCGGACCTGTCGATCCTGGCGTTCGGGGCGGCGGAGCGCGATGCCGATTCGATTGCCGCCGGCATGGCGCGGCGCGAGTGGGTGCCCGGCATGGTGCGCACGCCGCCGGGGCTGCACCTGATGATGTCGCTGCTGCACGAGCCGGCGCGCGAGGATTATCTGCGCGACCTGCGCGCCGCGGTGGCCGAGTCGGCGCCGGCGCAGGGAAAGACGGCGAGCGCGGTGTATTAGGTCGTCTTGCCCGGCGGCGGCTTTTCGGCGGTCATCTTCTTCAGCAGCCCCTCGATCACCACGGTCTCGATCAGGCGGAACACCGGCTCCACCGAGAAGCCGATGAAGAACGCCGCGGCGGCCAGGGAGAGGGAGAAGCCGCCGACCGCCAGCGTCTCGCCGCCGGTCCAGACCACGCCGACCAGGCCGCCCAGCACGGCCGCGAGCGCCACGCGGACCACGGCGTGGCGGCCGTCCTGCGGCTCCAGCGTCCAGTTCGACAGCTTCTGGTCGATCCGCCGCATGGCATAGGCGCAGCCGCCGAGGCTGCCCAGCAGCAGCGGCAGCAGGAAGCCGGACACGACCGAGGAGGTGGTGGCGACGCGGGCGGCGTTGGATTGCCAGGCAGGCATGCCGGCTTCCGGCGGCAGCTTGCCGCTGGGCGCGCCGCAGGCCACGCTGCCTTCCACAAACAGGGCATATGGCCGCGCGACGACCGCGAACATCCGGTGGCTGCGGCAGTTCCAGTCCGCCAGCCCGACATAGAGCAGCGCCAGCTGCACCCGGTTGCTGTCATGGTTGCGGCAGATCGCCGCCGCCTTGGCCGATGCCGGTTCACGCCACAGGGTCAGGGGGTAGCGCAGCAGGTCCGGGGTGGCTGCGTCCTCGAGCCACTTCGCACCCGCGAGTTCCAGCGGGCGGCCGCAGAGCGGGGCTGCGTCGCCCAGCTTGCGCACCTGCTCCGCCGTGAGCCCCAGCGCCGCGGCCACGCGCTGCGCCACCGCATCGGTCAAGAGCTGCACCGTGGGCTCCGCCCCTTTCTGCCCCGGCAGCAGGCCGACCGGGGCGGATTCCGGCAGCGCCAGGGTGGCGATGTCGCGCCGCACGGCGTCCTCCTGCGCCCGCAGCTCGTTCACCTGGGTCAGCAGCCGGCGCCCGGCATCCATGTGCGCCAGCAGCCCGACGCAGGTGCCCAGCAGCAGCACCGCCAGCGTGCCGACCAGGAACATGTATCGGCGGATGCGCCGCACCTCGTCCTTGATGCCTGGCGGCGGTTCGCCATCCTCCTCGCCGATGCCGAGATAGGTGGTGGTCAGCCGGATGCTGCGCACATTGGCCGGGGCCGCGCGCACGCCGAGGGCATCGACGCAGGCGACCGCGGCGGCGGCGCGGGCCGGGTCGGCGGCCACGGTTTCGGCGGGTTCGAACAGCACCGCGCAATCGAGCTTGTCGGGCTGGGCGGCGGCGCCATCCAGCGTGCGGTCGGAGCGCCGCGCGACGAAGCGCAGCAGCAGCCGGCCATCGGCCTGCGTGGTATGGACGTAGCGCAGCGCCGGCGTGGTGTCTGACATGCTGGCTCGCCTCCGCGGATCAGGGCATGGTGCATCGGGCCGCGGGGAATGCAACCCAATAATTGCCTGGATGAAACAAGCTGGCGCGGCGGCGGCGGCACCATTGACACCGATATCCCGCCGGCCCTACAAGCCGCGCTCCCGGCGCCGGGCTTTCCTTGGCGCCTCGTCTCGTGTTGCATATGCGCTGCGGCCTGCCCGCGCGTGAGGGATTTGGACCATGTTCGCAGTCATCCGCACCGGCGGGAAGCAGTATCGCGTGCAGCCCGACCAGGTGCTGAAGGTCGAGAAGCTGGAGGTCGAGGCCGGCGGCACCATCACTTTCACCGACGTGCTGGCGGTCGGCGGCGAAGGCCAGCTCACCATCGGCGCGCCGAACGTGGCCGGCGCCACGGTGACCGCGACGGTCATCGCCCAGGACCGGCTGGACACCGTCATCATCTTCAAGAAGCGCCGCCGGCAGAACAGCCGCCGCAAGAACGGCCACCGCCAGCCGGTGACCGTGCTGCGCGTCTCGTCCATCAACGCGGCCTAAGAGGAGCATCCCCCCATGGCACACAAGAAAGCGGGCGGCTCGTCGCGCAACGGCCGCGATACCGAAGGCCGGCGCCTCGGCCTGAAGAAGTCGGGCGGCCAGGCGGTCGTCGCCGGCAACATCATCGTGCGCCAGCGCGGCACGAAGGTGAAGCCGGGCACCAATGTCGGCCTGGGCAAGGACCACACCCTGTTCGCGCTGGTCGACGGCACGGTGAAGTTCCAGACCCGTGCGGACAGCCGCGTGCATTGCTCGGTCGTGCCGCTGCCGCTGGCCGCCGAATAAACGCGCACGCCGCCAACCAGCTTGCGATGGGGGTCGGCATCAGCCGGCCCCTTTTTCGTTTTGGATACCCCATGAAATTCCTCGATCAAGCCAAAATCTTCTGCCGGTCCGGCGATGGCGGCAACGGCGTTGTCGCCTTTCGCCGCGAACGCTTCATCGAGTTCGGCGGCCCGGATGGCGGCAATGGCGGCCGCGGCGGGGACATCGTGTTCGAGGCGGTGGCCAACCTGAACACCCTGATCGACTTCCGCTACACGCAGCATTTCCGCGCCAAGAAGGGCGGCAACGGCGCCGGCTCTGACCGCACCGGGGCCGGCGCGCCCGATGTCGTCATCAAGGTGCCGATCGGCACCCAGATCATGGATGACGACCAGGAGACGCTGCTGGCCGATCTCGACGAAGCGGGCAAGCGTGTGACGCTGCTGCGCGGCGGCGATGGCGGCTTCGGCAACGCCAACTTCAAGACCTCGACCAATCGCGCGCCGCGCCGCGCCGACAAGGGCTGGCCGGGCGAGGAGCGCTGGATCTGGCTGCGGCTGAAGCTGATCGCCGATGTCGGGCTGGTGGGCCTGCCCAATGCCGGCAAGTCCACGGTGCTGTCGGTGGTGTCCGCCGCGCGGCCGAAGATCGCCGACTATCCCTTCACCACGCTGCACCCGCAGCTGGGCGTGGTGCGGCTGTCGATGACGCAGGAATTCGTCATCGCCGACATCCCCGGGCTGATCGAAGGGGCGCATGAGGGGGCCGGGCTGGGCGATCGCTTCCTGGGCCATGTCGAGCGCTGCGCGGTGCTGGTGCACCTGATCGACGGCGCGGCCGGGCATGTGGTGAAGCAGTGGCGCACGGTGCGCGAGGAGCTGGAGCAGTATGGCGGGGGTCTGGGGGAGAAGCCCGAGATCATCGCGCTGAACAAGTCCGACGCGATGACCCCGCGCCAGATCAGCGACCGCCGCCGGCAGTTGGCCCAGGCCACCGGCGCGCCGGTGCATGTGGTCTCCGCCGTCGCCGGGCACGGCATGCCGGAGCTGCTGGCGGCGCTGTGGAGTGCGATTCAGGAACGGCGGCGCGCATGACCGCGCTGCCTTCGCTCGCCAGCGCGAAGCGCCTGGTGGTCAAGATCGGCAGCGCGCTGGTGGTCGATGCCGCGACCTCCAGCCTGCGCACCACCTGGCTGGCGGGGGTTGCCGCCGATATCGCCGCATTGCGGGCGCGGGGGGTGGAGGTGATCGTGGTCTCCTCCGGGGCCGTGGCGCTCGCCCGTCGCGCGCTGGGGCTGACGCGGCGGCGGCTGCGGCTGGAGGAGAAGCAGGCGGCGGCGAGCGTGGGGCAGATCCGGCTGGCCGGCGCCTGGGCCGAGGTGCTGGCGGCCCAGGGGCTCACGGCCGCGCAGCTTCTCTTGACCCCGCATGACAGCGAGGACCGGCGCCGCTACCTCAATGCGCGCGCCACGCTGCGCACGCTGCTGGAGCTGGGCTGCATCCCGGTGATCAACGAGAACGACACGGTCGCCACCGCCGAATTGCGCTTCGGCGACAATGACCGGCTGGCGGCACGGGTGGCCGAGATGGTCGGCGCCGATTGCCTGGTGCTGCTGTCGGACATCGACGGGCTCTACACCGCCGATCCGCGCAGCAATCCCGACGCGAAGCACCTGCCGGTGGTCGAGGCGATCACGCCGGAGATCGAGGCGATGGGGGGCGAGCCGCCGCCGGGCTATTCCTCCGGCGGCATGCGCACCAAGCTGATCGCGGCCCGCATCGCCACTGGCGCCGGTTGTGCCATGGCGATCGCCCTGGGCAATGTCGACCATCCGCTCGCCGCGCTGGAAGCGGGCGCGCGCTGCACCTGGTTCCTGGCCGATGGCAGCGATCATTCGGCGCGCAAGCGGTTCATCCTGGGCACGCTGCATCCCGCCGGGCGCTTCACGCTGGACGAGGGCGCGGTGCGGGCGATGGCGCAGGGGCGCTCGCTGCTGCCGGCCGGGGTGCGGGCGGTGGACGGGCAGTTCGAGCGCGGCGATGTCGTCGAGGTGCTGGCGCCGGACGGGCGGGCGCTGGGGCGGGGGCTGGCGGCCTACAACAGCGCCGATGCCGCGCGCATCGCCGGCCACCGCTCGGCCGAGATCGAGGCGATCCTGGGCTGGCGCGGGCGCGACGAGCTGATCCACCGCGACGACCTGGTGCTGCGCGAAAGCTGACGGGAGCACGACCATGATGACTGCCGAAGACTGGATGCAGGACGCGACCGCCCGCGCCAAGGCCGCCTCCGCCGCGCTGGCGACGGCCCCGGGCGAGGCCCGCAACGCCGCGCTGCGGGCTGCCGCCGCCGCGATCCGCGACCGGGCCGGCGCGATCGGGGCCGCCAACGCCGCTGACCTCGCCGCCTTCGATGCCGGCGGCGGAACCGCGGCGTTCCGCGACCGCCTGGCGCTGACGCCGGCACGGATCGCGGCGATGGCGGCCGGGCTGGAGGACATCGCCGGCCTGCCGGACCCGCTGGACCGCGTGCTGGCGGAGTGGACCCGGCCGAACGGGCTGCGCATCCGGCGCATTCCGCAGCCGCTGGGCGTGATCGGGATGATCTACGAGTCGCGGCCGAATGTGGGGGCCGATGCCGGGGGGCTGTGCCTGAAGGCCGGCAATGCGGTGATCCTGCGCGGGGGTTCGGACAGTTTCCACAGCGCGCGCGAGATCCATGCGGCCATGGCCGACGGGCTGCGCGCGGCCGGGCTGCCGGAGGAGGCGATCCAGGTGCCGCCGGCCACCGACCGCGCCTATGTCGCCGCCATGCTGGGCGCGGCCGGGCGCATCGACCTGATCATCCCGCGCGGCGGCAAGAGCCTGGTGGAGCGGGTGCAGGCGGAGGCGCGGGTGCCGGTGCTGGCCCATGCCGAGGGGCTTTGCCACACCTATGTCCATGAAAAGGCCGACCCGGCGATGGCACGCCGCGTCCTGGCCAATGCCAAGATGCGGCGCACCGGGGTCTGCGGGGCGACCGAAGTGCTGCTGATCGATGCCGCCATCGCCCCTGCCCTGCTGCCGGACCTGGTGGCCGACCTGCGCGCGCTGGGCTGCGATTTCCGCGCCGGGCCGCGGGCGCGGGCGATCGTGGCCGACCTGCCGCCCACCCAGCCGGGCGATTTCGACCGCGAATGGCTGGACGCCATCCTGACCGTGGCAGTGGTCGACGACCTGGACGGCGCGTTGACGCACATCCGCCACCACGGCAGCTCGCATACCGATGCCATCGTGACGGAAGACGCAGAGGCGGCGGCGCGGTTCCTGAACGGGGTCGATTCGGCGGTGGCGATGTGGAACGCCTCCACCCAGTTCTGCGACGGCGGGGAGTTCGGCTTCGGCGCGGAGATCGGCATTGCCACCGGGCGAATGCATGCGCGCGGGCCGATCGGGCTGGAGCAGCTCACCACCTTCCGTTACCTGGTGCTGGGCAGCGGCCAGGTGCGGCCCTGAGCCAGCCCGGGCACTGGGGCGACCGGCGGCGGGTTTGCGTCGGGCTGCTGGGCGGCTCGTTCAACCCGGCGCATGCCGGGCATCGGCATGTGGCGGAGGTGGCGCGCGCGCGGCTGCGGCTGGACCAGGTCTGGCTGATGGTCTCGCCGGGCAATCCGCTGAAGCCGGCGCAAGGCATGGCGACTTTGGCCGATCGGCTGGCCTCGGCGCGGGCGATCGGCGACGGGCGGCGCATCCTGGCCACCGACATCGAGGCCCGGCTGCGCACGCGCTACACGGTCGATACGCTGGCGGCGCTGCGCACGCGGTTTCCCCGCGCCTCGTTCGTCTGGCTGATGGGGGCGGACAACCTGGAGCAATTGCCGCGCTGGCGGGGTTGGCGGCGGATCGCCGCACAGGTGGCGTTTGCCGTGCTGCCGCGCCCCGGCTACAACCACCGCGCGCTGGCCAGCCATGCCGCCCATCGTCTGGCGGCCGCCCGCCTGCCGGTGCACGAAGCCGCCAGCCTGGCGCGCCGCACGCCGCCGCGCTGGGTGTTCCTGCCGGCCGCCCAGAACGCCGCCTCGGCCACCGCCATTCGCCTCGCCCGAACCGGAGATCACCACCATCGCCCGCAAGCCCCCCGCCCCGCCGTCTGACGGGCCAGCCCGCCCGCCGCGCCCCCGGGCGCCCCGCGCCGCCGCGATTCCGGCCCCGCCCGGCACCGCGCGCAAGAAGGCCGCCGCCGCCGGACCGAAGGCGCCGCGCCGCGCCAAGCCCGTCAAGCCGACCGATACCGCGCGGCTGGACCAGCTCCAGCAGGTGATCGTCGCCAGCCTGGAGGACGACAAGGCCGAGGAGATCGTCGCCCTGGACCTGCAGGGCCGCGCCGCCTTCGCCGACCGCATGGTGGTCGCCACCGGCATCGCCGACCGCCAGATCGCCGCCATGGCGACGCATCTGGAGGAGAAGCTGGCCGCCGTCGGCCTCAAGCGGGTGCTGATCGAGGGGGCATCCGGGTCGGACTGGGTGCTGATCGACGCCGGCGACATCATCGTCCACCTGTTCAAGCCCGAAGCACGCGCGACCTATGCCATCGAGCGCATGTGGGGCAGCGACTTGGACGAAGCGGCACCTGCGGCTCCCGCGGCCCCGGCGGACCCCTCCGAACCTGGCTGATTGGCACCTGCTGGCGGTCGGCCGGGCCGGCCAGGGGCCGGAGGCCGCCCTGGTGGCCCGCTATGCCGCGCGGCTGCGCCCGGCCCTGCGCATCGTGGAACTCGCCGACGGCCGTGGCAGCGCGGAAGAGATCATGCGCCGCGAGGCCGCCGCGTTGCGGGCGCGGATGCCGGCCGGGGCGTTTGCCATCGCACTGGACCGCAGCGGCGAGGCGCCGGACAGCGCCGGGCTGGCGCGGCGGCTGGCGCAATGGTCGGCGGGGCGGCCGCTGTGCTTCCTGATCGGGGGCGCGGAAGGGCTGGACCCCGGCCTGCTGGCGGAGTGCCAGGCGCGGCTGTCGCTGGGGCCGATGGTCTGGCCGCATCTGCTGGCGCGCGCGATGCTGGCGGAGCAGCTGTTCCGGGCGCAGTCGATCCTGGCCGGCCATCCCTACCATCGCGGGCCGCGCGAAGCGTAGCTCAGGAAATATCTTTCAGATTCATCGCAATCGACGTATATCCTGAAATCTGGACGCCCGCCGCCAGGAACCCTTGCCCATGCCCGCTCCCGTGATGCTCGTGATCCTCGACGGCTGGGGCTGGCGCGACGATGCTGCGGATAACGCGGTGCGGCTGGCGCGGACGCCGAATTTCGACGCCTTGTGGGCGAATTGCCCGCACGCCTTCCTGCGCACATCGGGGCTGGATGTCGGCCTGCCGGAGGGGCAGATGGGCAATTCCGAGGTCGGGCACCTCAATCTCGGCGCCGGGCGGGTGGTGATGCAGGACCTGCCGCGGATCAACCTGGCCTGCGCCGATGGGAGTCTTGCCGAGCGCCCGGCGCTGGTCGATCTGATCGCCGGGCTGAAGCGCAGCGGCGGCAGCTGCCACCTGATGGGGCTGATATCCGAAGGCGGGGTGCATTCGCATCTGGACCATGCCATTGCGCTGGCCAAGATATTGGAATCGCAAAATATCCCGGTTCTGCTGCACGGCTGGACCGATGGGCGGGACACCGCGCCGCAATCGGCGCTGGGCGATGTGGCGAAGCTGGAGGCGGCCGGGCTGCGCTTTGCCACCATCTGCGGGCGCTACTTCGCGATGGACCGCGACAATCGCTGGGACCGGGTCAGCCGCGCCTGGCTGGCCATCGCCGCGGCCGAGGCGCAGCACCAGGCCAGCCCGGCGGCGGCAGTGCAGGCGGCCTATGACGCGGGCCAGACCGACGAGTTCGTGGCGCCGGCGGTGATCGGCGACTATGCCGGGGTGCAGGACGGCGACGCGCTGCTGTGCTTCAACTTCCGCGCCGACCGGGTGCGCGAGATCCTGGGCGCCTTCCTTGATCCGGATTTTTCCGGGTTTGCGCGCCCGCGCGTGCCGGCGCTGGCCGGGGCGGCGGGGATGACGCGCTACAGCGACGCGCTGGCGCCGCGCATGGCGGCCCTGTTCGCGCCGCAGACCATGGACCGGCTGCTGGGCCAGGAGGTCGCCGCCGCGGGGCTTGCGCAGCTGCGCATGGCGGAGACCGAGAAGTACCCGCACGTCACCTATTTCTTCAACGGCGGCATCGAGACGCCGAACCCCGGCGAGGACCGCATCATGGTGCCGTCGCCGAAGGTCGCCACCTATGACCTGCAACCCGAGATGTCGGCCGGCGCGCTGACCGATGCCGCGGTGGCGGCGATCGGGGCCGGCAAGCATGCGATGATCGTGCTCAATTTCGCCAATCCCGACATGGTCGGCCATACCGGCAACCTGGCGGCCGCGATCGTGGCGGTGGAGACGGTGGATGCCTGTCTCGGCCGCATCCGCGACGCGATCGCGGCCCGGCATGGCTGGCTGCTGGTCACCGCCGATCACGGCAATTGCGAGCAGATGCGCGATCCCGCGACCGGCGGGCCGCACACCGCGCACACCACCAACGCGGTGCCGGTGCTGCTGTTCGGCCCCACCAACCGGCCGCTGAGCCCCGGACGGCTGGCGGATGTGGCGCCGACCATCCTCGACCTGCTGGGCCTGGTGCCGCCGCCGGAGATGACCGGCCGGTCGCTGTTGGTCACGTGACGCGCGCGCGCCCCCCGGCTGGCCCGTTCCTGGCCGCGTTGGCGGCCTGCGTCCTGCTGTCCGGCACCGCGCGCGCCCAGCCCACCCGCGATCCGCCCACCCGCGAGCAGGTGCGCGCCGCCGAGCAGGCGCGGCGCGAGCAGCTTGCCACCCAGCGCGACGCCAGCCGCCGCGCCACGCTCGCCCAGGCCGAGGCGCAGAAGCTCGCCGCCCAGCAGGAGCGCACCCTGGCGCGGCTGCGCGAGGCCGAGGGCGCCACCTCGGCCGCGGCGGCGCGGATCGAGGCGCTGGAGCTGCGCCGACGCGACACCGCCGCCCGCCTGGCGGTGCGCATCGCCGATTTCACCCCGCTGCTGCCGGTGCTGGAGCGGCTGGGCATGTTCCCGGCCGAGACCATGCTGGCGGTGCCGGTGCCGCCGGAACAGGCGGTGCGCGGCGTGCTGGTGCTGGGCGGCATCGTGCGCACGCTGGAGCGCGAGGCCCGCGCACTGCGCAACGAACAGGCGGCGCTGGCGGCGTTGCAAGCAGAGCTGGATGCCGAGCTGCCGCGCCTGTCCGAGGCGCGCGCGGCCCAGGAACAGGCCGCCGAGGCGCTCGATGACGCCCTGCGCGCCGCCCGCGACGAGGGCCGTGCCGCCCAGGACGAAGCCGCCGACGCCGCCCGCCGCGCCGCGGCCGAGGCCGCCCGGGCCGAGGGGCTGAAATCCGCCATCGCCCAGCTGGAGGCCGAGCGCCGCGCCGATGAGGCCCGCGCCCGGCGCGAAGCCGAAGATGCCGCCCGGCGCCGCCAGTCGGCCGCGGCCGAGGCGGCACGGCAGCGCCAGGCGGCCTTGGCGGCGCCGGCCGGGCCAGGCCTGGCCGATGCCGCCGCCGGCCTGGCCGCCCCGGTTGCCGGCACGCTGGTGCGCGGCTTCGGCGAGGCGACCGATAGCGGGCCTTCGACGGGGCTGGCCTATCACGCCGCCCCGGGCGCGCGCGTGGTTTCGCCCTGCGGCGGGCGCGTGGTTTTCGCCGGGCCATTCCGCAGCTTCGGCCGGCTGATGATCGTGGACTGCGGCGGCGGCTATCATTTCGTGCTGGCCGGATTCGAACGCATCGACCTCGGCGTGGGCCAGCGCGTGGCCGCCGGCGCGCCGGTGGGGGTGATGCCGGGCTGGGACCCGCGCGGCGCCGCCGGCCGGCCGTCGCTGTATCTGGAGCTGCGCCGCGCCGGACAGGCGGTAAACCCGGCCCCGTTCTTGCGCGGGCGCAGCTGAACCCCATGTCAACGGGATCGCAACCGCCGCGCGCTACACAGTTTGCGGCGGGCGCCAGGAAAGCTTTTGCACCGTTGCGTGTCTGCGATAGGCTGCCAGTGATCGAATTCGCGCCCCGCGGCGCCAGAGGATAGCCACCATGAAGCTTCGTGCCGGCCTGATGCTCGGTGCCGCGTTTGTCGCGGGCATTGCCCTGGGCCCCGCCTCGGACCACCTGGAGCGGCGCTTCGGCGTCACGCTGATGCCGCAGGCGCTGCTGTCGTCGGCCTTGGCGCAGGACGGCTCGCGTGCCGAGACCTATCGGCTGCTGAACCTGTTCGCCGACGTGTTCGAGCGGGTGCGCGCCGAATATGTCGAGGCGCCGAACGACCGCGACCTGATCGAGAACGCGATCAACGGCATGCTGACCGGGCTGGACCCGCACAGCTCCTACATGAACGCCAAGTCCTTCCGCGACATGCAGGTGCAGACCCGCGGCGAGTTCGGCGGGCTGGGCATCGAGGTGACGCAGGAGAGCGGCTACATCAAGGTGATCTCGCCGATCGACGACACCCCGGCGATGCGCGCCGGCGTGAAGGCCGGCGACCTGATCACGGCGCTGGACGGGCAGACGGTGCAGGGCATCAGCCTGAACGAGGCGGTGGAGAAGATGCGCGGCGCGCCCAACACCCGCATCACGATCACCATCCGGCGCGAGGGCAGCGACAAGCCGCTGGAGATCGTGCTGGTGCGCGAGGTGATCAAGCTGCGCGTGGTCCGCTCGCGGCTGGAGGGCGGCGATGTCGCCTATATCCGCGTCAGCAGCTTCTCCGAGCAGACCGAGCGCTCGATGCGCAAGGCGTTCGAGGATCTGAAGGCCGAATCGGGCGACAAGCTGCGCGGCGTGGTGCTGGACCTGCGCAACAACCCCGGCGGGCTGCTGCCGGAGGCGATCTCGGTGTCCGACGATTTCCTCGACCGCGGCGAGATCGTCTCCACCCGCGGGCGCCATTCCGATGACAGCCAGCGCTGGAACGCCAAGGCGGGCGACATCACCGGCGGGCTGCCGGTGGTGGTGCTGATCAACAACGGCTCCGCCTCGGCCAGCGAGATCGTCGCCGGCGCGCTGCAGGATCATCGCCGCGCCATCGTCCTGGGCACCCGCAGCTTCGGCAAGGGCAGCGTGCAGACCGTCAGCCCGCTGCCCGGCAATGGCGGCATGCGCCTGACCACGGCGCGCTACTACACGCCGTCCGGCCGGTCGATCCAGGGGCTGGGCATCACCCCGGATGTCGAGGTGGCCGCCAGCCGCGAGGAGCGCGCCCGCTTCGGGCCGGAGCGCGAGGCCGACCTGAACCGCTCGCTGCGCCCGTCGGGCGGGGCCGGGCAGGCCGCCGCGCCGCCGCGCAACGACCTGCCGGCGATCGCCAAGGATATCGCCAAGCTGCCGCCGGAAAACCAGCCCGCCTTCGATCCGGCCAAGCCGGAGACCGACTACCAGCTGCAACAGGGCCTGATGCTGCTGCGCGCCATGCCGCTGCCGGCGCGCCGCGCTGCGCGCTGAGCCTGGGCCGACGGCCGGCCGATGAGCGACCTGGCCGCCCCGCGCCCGGGCCGTCGCGCATGGCGGGCACTTGCCTGGTTCTGGGGCGCGGTGCTGCTGCTGCTGGGCGCGGGGGCCGGCACGTTGCACGTGCTGGGCCCGCCGCCGGCACCCCCGAGCGCTGCCGCCGGCCCGGCGCCTCCTGCCACCCCTGCGCCCGCTGCCCCTCCGTCCGCCGCCCCTCCGTCCGCCGCCCCTGCGCCTGAGCCCCCCGCCTT
>JBIPLY010000178.1:0-8084 GCA_044369385.1 Acetobacteraceae bacterium
CGGGCTTCCTCGGCGGCGGACAGGATCGAGATCTTCTCCGCCTCGCGGCGCTCGGCGTCGCGGCGCTCCTGTTCGCGGCGCTCGGCGTCGCGGCGCGTGGCTTCGCGCTGCTGTTCCACCAGCGCGCGCTGGCGCGCGGCCAGCTCGGTTGCGGTCAGCGCGCGGCCACCCACGGCCGGCCGCGATCCGCCGGGCGGGCGCGGCGGCGCGGGCGGCACGGGCGTGTTGCCCAAGGGGGCCGCCCCCGCGGGCGCGGCCGGTGTGGCGCTGACCGGCGCCGGCGGCACCGGGCCAGGCGCACGCTTCTTGCGCACCTCGACCTGCACCACCTTGGAGCGGCCATGGCTGAAACTCTGCCGCACCGATCCGGCATCCACGGTCCGGCCCAGCTCCATGCGTCCTGCCGGACGCAGCGAGAGCCTGCCCTTGCCCGCGTCCTCGTTGCCTTCGCTCATCTACCCGCCTGTATCTGTCACCAGGCCACCGGCGGCGCCGGCAGCATCATCGTTACCCAAAGCACGCTACCCACAGCACTGGCCCCGAAGCACTGGACCCAAACCGCAGTCCGTCACACCCGTCCCGCCAAACCGGCCGCGGGCGGCGCGGTGCCGAGCACCCCCGCCAACCGTGCCGACTCGCAGCGCACCCGCTCGGCCAACCGGCCGGACGCAAGCACCACATGCACCGCATGTCCGCGGCCGAAAACGCCACCCAGCCGCGCCGCATCCAGGGGCGCGACCACTTCGATCCGGTCGCGCCACGCGCCCAGGAAGCGTTGCCGCTCCTCCGCGCTGCCGTCGCTCGCCTGAACCACCAGCCCGGCGCGCTGGCTGTCCAGCCACTCCCGCGCCTTCTGAAACCCTGCCACGGCCTGCCCCGCGCGCCGGGCAAGCCCCAATGTCTCCACGACCCGCCGTGCAAGCGCCGCAGCCAGCTCGGACGTGAGATCGGGGGAAACCGTCACCGGACAGCGGGCCGCCCTGGCAAAACCGCCACGCGTGCGGGCTGTTTCTATCACATCCCCCACCGCGCTCAACCAGATTCCCCGTCCAGGCAGCGTTGCGGCCAGGTCGGGCACGATCACCCCCGCCCGCCGCCCCGCCGCCACGTCCGGCGGGAGCACCACGAAGCGGATCATCCGCTCCTTGGCCATCCGCTCGCGCGTGACGATGCAGCGCCGCAGCGGGCCCCGCTCCGGCTCGTCCTCGTCCGCGATCTCCGCCGCCGCGATGGTTGGCGCCTCAGCCGTTGTCCGTCTCCGCTGCCGCGTCCGCGCCGTCCTCTTCGAACCAGTGCGCGCGCGCGGCCATGATGACCGCGTTCGCGGTGTCCTCGTCCATCGCCTCGGCGCCGAGGATCTCGATCAGCTCGTCGGATGCCAGGTCGGCCAGGTCGTCCAGGCTCTTCACGCCCTTCTCGCCCAGCGCCACCAGCATCGCCGGCGTGAAAGTCTCCATCGCCGCGATGTCATCGGTCACGCCCAGCTCCACGCGGCGCTCGTTCAGCTCGCTGTCGCGCTTCAACAGATGCACCTCGGCACGGCGGATCAGCTCTTCGGCCACCGCCTCGTCGAAGCCCTCGATGTCGGCCAGCTCGTCGATCGGGGTGAAGGCCAGTTCCTCGATGGTGTTGAAGCCCTCGGCCACCAGCAGCCCGGCGATCACATCGTCGACGTCCAGCGCCTCGACGAACAGGCCGGTGCGGCGGCGGAACTCCTCCTGGCGGCGCTCGCTCTCCTCCGCCTCGGTCAGGATGTCGATGTCCCAGCGGGTGAGCTGGCTGGCCAGGCGGACATTCTGCCCGCGCCGCCCGATCGCCAGGCTGAGCTGGTCGTCAGGCACCACCACCTCGCAGCGCCCGGCCTCTTCATCGAGCACCACCTTGCTCACCTCGGCCGGGGCCAGCGCATTGACCACGAAGGTCGCGGTGTTCGGCGACCAGGGGATGATGTCGATCTTTTCCCCCTGCAACTCCTGCACGACGGCCTGCACGCGCGAGCCGCGCATGCCGACGCAGGCGCCGACCGGATCGATCGAGGAATCCCGCGAAATCACCGCCATCTTGGCGCGGCTGCCGGGATCGCGCGCCACCGCCTTGATCTCGATGATGCCGTCATAGATCTCCGGCACTTCCTGCGCGAACAGCTTGGCCAGGAAGCCCGGATGGGTGCGGGAGAGAAAAATCTGCGGCCCGCGCACTTCCTCGCGCACGTCGAAGATGTAGGCCCGCACCCGGTCGCCGTTGCGGAAGCTCTCGCGCGCGATCAGCTCGTCGCGGCGCAGCAGCGCCTCGGCCCGGCCGACCTCCACCATCAGGTTGCCGTATTCGGTGCGCTTGACCACGCCGTTGATGATCTCGCCGACGCGGTCCTTGAACTCGTCGAACTGCTTCTTGCGCTCGTATTCGCGCACCCGCTGCACGATCACCTGCTTGGCGGTCTGCGCGGCGATGCGGCCGAAATCGATCGGCGGCAGCGGATCGACGATGAAGTCGCCCACCCCCTTCTCCGGGAACATCCGCTTGGCGATGGTGGCCGCCATCTGCGTCTCTTCGTTCTCGACCGCCTCGACGATCTCGGTCCAGCGCGACAGCCGCACATCGCCGGTCTTCTTGTCGATGGTGGCGCGGATGTCCTTCTCGTGGCCGTACTTGGCCCGCCCGGCCTTCTGGATGGCCTGTTCCATGGCCTCCAGCACCTCGTCGCGGTCGATCGATTTCTCGCGCGCGACGGCGTCGGCAACCAGCAGCAGTTCGGGGCGGGCGATCGAGGTGTCCATGGTCGAACCTCTTGTCAGAAAACAGAAAAACTCAGTTCGGTTGCGCCGGCCGCGCGGTGGCGGCAATCAGCGCGTCGGTCAGCACCAGCTTGGCGCGGCGAATATCCAGCAGCGGCAGCGCGATCTCCGCGCCGTCGTCCAGCCGCATCCGCGCCGCCGTCTCATCGGCCCCCAGCACCACGCCAGACACGCGCCGCCGCCCCTCCACCGGCACCGAAAGCTCGGCGCGCGCCAGGTGGCCGGCGAAGCGGTTCCAGTCCTTGGCGCGGGTCAGCGGCCGGTCGATCCCCGGCGAGGAGACTTCCAGCGTCCATATCCCCGGGATCAGGTCCGCCACGTCCAGCACCGCGCCGATGCCCTGGCTGATGGTCTCGCAATCGTTCACGTTGATCGGGCTGCCATCGGCGCGGTCGGCCATGATCTGCACCGTCGGCCGCTCGCGCCCCAGCACGGCCACGCGCACCAGCTCGAAGCCCATGCCGACCAGCGCGGGCGCGATCGCCGCCACAATCCGGGCCTCCAGGCCCTGGGCGCGCGGCAGCTCGGCCTCTTCGATGTCGTGCTCGGGGTCCAATTCGGTTCCAGCCGGGGCATACCGGACCGCAAACAAAAAGGGCGGCCCGCGAAGGCCACCCCCCGTCACAGACCGGAAGATTGAGTGGCCGTCATATAGGCCAATGGCCATGCCGGCGCAAGAGCCGCGGCCGGCTTGACACGCGGTCGGGTCCGGCGCAAGGCGCGAGCATGTCGTCTCCCGAACTCTGCGTCGTCATCCCGGTGCTGAACGAGCGCGACAACATCGCGCCCATGGTCGCACGCCTGCAGGAGGTGCTGGCCGGCATCGCCTGGGAGGTGATGTTCGTCGACGACGATTCCGCGGACGGCACCCGCGAGGCGGTGCGCGAAGCCGCCGCCGCCGAGCCGCGGGTGCGTCTGTTGCACCGCATCGGCCGCCGCGGCCTGGCCAGCGCCTTCATCGAGGGCGCCCAGGCCAGCCTGGCCACGAACATCGCCGCCCTGGACGGCGATCTCCAGCACGATGAGACGCTGTTGCCGAAGATGCTCGCGGTGCTGCGCGCGGGCCAGGCCGATGTGGTCATCGGCTCGCGCCACGCCGAGGGCGGCGGCATGGGCGATTTCGCCGCCGCCCGGGTGGGCATGAGCAACTTCGCGACCATGCTGGCCCGCCCGCTGCTGCGCACCCCGGTCAGCGATCCGATGAGCGGCTTCTTCATGCTGCCCCGCGATGTGTTCGACCGCGCCGTGCGCCGGCTGTCGGCGATGGGGTTCAAGATCCTGCTCGACATTCTCGCCTCCCTGCCGGAGCCGCCGCGCGTGGTCGAGCTGCCCTACGAGTTCCGCACCCGGCTGCATGGCGAGAGCAAGCTCGATGCCGGCGTGCTGCGCGACTATCTGCTGCTGATCGTCGACAAGCTGATCGGCCACATCCTGCCGGTGCGCTTCGTGCTGTTCGCCGGCGTGGGTGCGGTGGGCATCGCGGCCCATCTGCTGGTGCTGCATCTGGGGCTGACGGTGCTGGCGCTGGAGTTTGCCCCCGCGCAGACGCTGGCGACGGCGGCGGCGATCCTGGGCAATTTCCTGCTCAACAACACCTTCACCTTCCGCGACCGGCGGCTGCGCGGCGTGCGGTTTGCCACGGGGCTGGCGACCTTCGCGGCCATCTCCGCCGTGGGCGCTGTCGCCAATGTCAACGTCGCCGCCCTGCTGTTCGGCCCGGCCCATTCCGGCTGGCTGCTGGCGGGAATGGGCGGGGCGGCGATGAGCCTGGTGTGGAACTACGCCGTGTCGTCGGCCGTTACCTGGCGTCGCTGATCGAGGGGATGCGCGACAGGCGGCGTTCGGCCAGCGGCAGCGCGGCGGCGGGGTCGCAGCCCCCCGGGCGGTGCCACAGGCAGACCGCCCGGCCGCGCTGGGCCGTTTCCCAGCATTGCAGCTTCGCATAGCCCGCCGGTGCGCCGGGCAGGAGCAACTGGCGGAACACGTAGTTTGCGGCCGGTGCCGCCTCGGGCCCGTAGAGCGCCAGCCCTGGGCGCAGATGCACCTGTCCGCCCGCCTCGGTCCAGAACGGGAACGGCGCCACTGCCACGCCGCAGGCATCGGGATCGGCGTTGATCGTGGCAAACGCCTCGACCACCCCCACCCCGTCGCGCCACGGGATGCCGCGCGGCCACAGCGCCGCATGGGTGGCACTGGCCGCCAGCCACAGGGCCGCCACGCCAGCGGCCAGGGGCAGGGCGGTCGGCCGCTTGGCCCAGGCGACCAGCTGTGCGGCACCCAGCCCGGCGACCAGCATCAGGAAGGGCAGGGCCGGGGACAGGAAGCGGTGCTCCTTGTGCCCGATCAGCATGATCGGGCCCGCCACGGCCAGGCCAAGTGCCAGCGGCACCCAGGCCCGCCGCGCGCCAAGCAGGACCAGTACCAGCAGTGCCGGGGCCAACAGCCCCCAGGCCCCGGCAGTCCAGCGCAGATAGGCGTGCCACGGCGAGGTGCCGAACAGGTCGGCCACGCCGACCACCAGGTTCAGCCAGACATTGAGCCACACCGATTGCAGCGGCGTGCCCAGCGTGATCCAGTCGAAGGCCGCCACCAACGCCACCATCGCCGCCGCTCCGCCCAGCAGCTTCGCCCAGCGCGCGCGCGGCGCGGGCCACAGCGCCAGGCCGAGGCAGAGCAGCCCCGCCGGCGCCAGGGGCAGGCGCAGATATCCCGCCAGTGCCAGCAGCGCCGCGGCCAGGGCCAGGTGACGGCCCGAGATGGCGAGCCAGGCGCCCAGCATCAGCACCGGCGCGGCGATCGTCTCGGCCAGCGGGTGCGCGCCGAAATAGGCCAGTTCCACCGAGCCCAGCGCGAAGGCGCCGCACAGCATCGCCGCCACGCTGCCGCCGAGCATGGCGCCCCAGCGCACCGCCACCCAGACGCTCAGCGCCGACCAGGCCGCCATCGCCACGCCGACGATTCGCACCGCCCGTGTCGGCTCGTCTGCCAGCAGCTGCGCGGGCGTCAGCAGCAGCGCGACGATCCCCGGCAGCAGCCAGGAGCGCATGCCGGCGTGGAATTCCCACGGCACCAGCCCGGGGTTGCCGAGCAGGCGATGCGCCTGTTCGAGGTATTGGAACGTCTCGTCGGGATAGACGATGCCGGGCATCGCCCAGTACAGCCCGGCGCGGAGCAGGAAGGCGGCGGCGGCAAAGCCGAGGGCGAGGCGCCCGATCACGGCCGCCGATGCACCGCCCAGTAGCGCGGGGTGCGGCCGGCGGCGAGCGCCTTGGCCTCGTAGCGTGTCGGAGGCCAGCCTGCGGGGCGTTCGCTGGCTGGGGGGGGCACTTCGAACCGGTCCTGGGCGGCCAGCACCTCGGCGGTCCAGGATTGATAGGTGGGGTCGTCTGACGCGATGCGCCACTCGGCGCCCGGCTTCAGCACGCGCGCGACCAGCTTGACCATTTCCGGGTGGACGAAGCGGCGCTTGGCGTGGCGCGCCTTTGGCCAGGGGTCGGGGAACAGCAGGAACAGGCGGTCGAGGCACGCATCGGGCAGGGCACGCAGCAGGGCGCGGGCGTCGTCATCCCACAGGCGCAGATTGCCCGGGATCGGGGCGGTGGCCTCGCCGCCCTCGGGGACCACGCGCGAGAGCAGCGAGCAGATGCCGTTCTCGAACACCTCGCAGGCGATCAGGGCGATGTCGGGCCGCGCCGCGACCTGGGCCAGGGCGTGTTCGCCGCCGCCGAAGCCGACTTCCAGCCAGAGTTCGGCTGGGCGCGCGGCGAAGGCGGCCAGGGGGTCGGCGGCGTTGTCGAAGCGCATCCGCGGCAGGGTTTCGGCCAGCAGAAGCTTCTGGCGCGGGCGCAGCGTCTGCCCCCGCTGGCGACCGTAGAGGCGGTCGGGCGGGGGCTTGAGGGTGGGCAGGCTGCTCAGCCTAGCGGCCGAAGGCGGACTTCAGCGCCGCCACCAGGTCGGTCTTCTCCCAGGTGAAGGTGCCCAGGGTCGGGTCCGGCTCGCGGCCGAAATGGCCGTAGGCGCTGGTCACCGCGTAGATCGGGCGGTTCATGTGCAGGTGTTCGCGGATGCCGCGCGGGCGCAGGTCGACCAGCTCGCGCAGGGTCTTCTCCAGCTTCGCCTCGTCCACCTCATAGGGATTGCCGTGCAGCTCGACATAGAGCGACAGCGGATGGGAGACGCCGATGGCGTAGCTGAGCTGCAGCGTGCAGCGCTCGGCCAGGCCGGCGGCGACGACGTTCTTGGCGAGGTAGCGGCAGACATAGGCGGCGGAACGGTCGACCTTGGTCGGGTCCTTGCCCGAGAAGGCGCCGCCGCCGTGCGGGGCCGCGCCGCCGTAGGTGTCGACGATGATCTTGCGCCCCGTCAGGCCGCAATCGCCATCGGGGCCGCCGATGACGAATTTTCCTGTTGGGTTGATGTAGATCTCTTTTTCCCCGGGCATCCAGCCGGCGGGCAGGACGCTTTGGATCAGGGGCAGCAGGCGGGCCTTGATGGCGGCCTGGTCCATGCCTTCCTCGTGCTGGGTGGAGATCACCACCGAGGTGGCGGCAACCGGCTTGCCGTCCACATACTTGAGGGTGACCTGGCTCTTGGCGTCGGGCAGCAGGCCGGCGACGGAGGCGTCGCCGTGGTTGCGGCGGTCGCGGATGGTGCGCAGCAGCTCGTGCGAATAATACAGCGGTGCCGGCATCAGCGACGGGGTTTCGCGGCAGGCATAGCCGAACATGATGCCCTGGTCGCCCGCACCCTCGTCCTTGTTGCCGCTGGCGTCCACGCCCACGGCGATGTCGGCGGACTGGGCGTGCAGGTGGACGGCGATGTCGGCGTGCTTCCAGGAGAAGCCCTCCTGGTCGTAGCCGATGTCCTTGATCGCCATGCGGGTCAGGTGAGCCAGCAGTTCCGGCGTGACGCTGTCCGGGCCGCGGGTTTCGCCGGCGAGGACCACGCGGTTGGTGGTGACCAGGGTTTCGCAGGCGACACGGGCATAGGGGTCGGCGGCAAGGAAGGCATCGAGCACCGTATCGCTGATGCGGTCGGCGACCTTGTCAGGATGGCCTTCCGAGACCGACTCGGAAGTGAACAGAAACTCGCCCTTGTCGCGCATCGTCAATTCCCGGAATGCTGGTCGTGTGGCTGCCGCGCGGCGGCGTCAGGCCCCGAGGGAAGCCGGGGCGGGGGTGTGTCGCCCAAACCCCGGGGGGGGTCAAGCCCACAAGGCCGTGTGGTGCTAGAACGCGGTCCGATTGCCGCAGGGGGCGCCGGGGGGGGCGCCGCGGGGGGCGCCGCGCG
>JBIPLY010000179.1:0-8072 GCA_044369385.1 Acetobacteraceae bacterium
GTTGGTGTGCATGAAATAGGCGCGGAACGGCGTCTCGATCCAGTCCGACACGCCGAAGCCCAGCAGGTCGCGGTAGAAGGCCAGGCCCGCGGCGATGTCGGGCACCAGCATCACCGCATGGCCCATGCCCAGCGCACCGGTGCGGAAGCCCGACAGCGTGCGCCCGGGCCGGAACGGTTGCTCGGTGCTCTCCGCCCCCCAGACGAACTCCACGCGGTTGCCGAACGGGTCGCTGCTGTGAACCAATCCGCGAACATGGCGCCGGTCGCACAGCGCGGCGTCGCCACGGGCTACGCGATGGCCGGCGGCCTCCAGCCGGGCGGCCAGCGCATCCAGCGCCGCGGCGTCATCCACCTCCCAGCCGAAGAAGGCCGGCCCGTCATTGGCGTCGCGCGCGACGACCAGGCGCTGCTTGCGGTCGTCCATGCGAAAGGACAGCTCCGCATTGCCGCGCCCGGCGAGCTGAAGCCCCAGCACCCCGGTGGCGAAGCCGGCCCAGTCGTCCAGGCTGGTGGCATGCAGGCCGATATAGCCCAGCGCGCGGATGGTCATGGCCGCCCTCCCGATCATTGCGCGCATGATCGCCCGGCTTGGGCCGGCATGTCGAGCGCCGCGCGCATCCGGTCGCGCAGCGCGGGCAGCAACTCGGCGGCGAACCAGGGATTGGCGCGCTCCCAGCCGATGGTGCGCCAGGAGGGATGCGGCAGCGCCATGCGCGTTGGCAGGTGATCCCGGAAGCGGCGGACGTGCGCGGTCATGCCGCCGGGGCCGAGCGCGCGGGCGATGGCGTAGGCGCCAACCAACAGGGTCATGCGGACCTCCGGCAGATGCGGCAGCAGGCGGGGGTGCCAGGTGGGCGCACAGATGCGCGGCGGCGGGGCATCGCCGCCCTTCGGCAGCCGGCCGGGATAGCACAGGCCCATCGGCAAGATGGCAACCCGGGCGGTGTCGTAGAACGCCGAAGCATCCAGCCCCAGCCAGGCGCGCAGCCGGGCGCCAGAGGCGTCGTCCCAGGGGATGCCGCTGGCATGGACCTTGGTGCCCGGCGCCTGGCCGATGATCAGCAGGCGCGCCGTCGGCGACAGGCGAAACACCGGGCGCGGGCCGAGCGGCAGCGTGCAGAGCGTGCAGGACCGGGCGGCGGCGGCGGCCTGGTCGAGGGTTTCAGCCGGCATCGATCCTTTCCCACAGGCTGCGGACCTCGCGCGTCGCGGCATCGAAGCTGAAGCGGAAGCCGCCGGAGTCCGTGGGCGGCTGGTCGCGGCTGCGGCTGATCGGCTCCTGAAGCAGCGCGCAGAGCAGCAGCGCGCCGACGCCGCCATGGGCGACGATCGCCAGATCGCCCGGCGGGCGGGGCAGCGCGAGCACACGGGCAACGGCCGCGACGATGCGCGCCCGGGCGTCGATGGCGCGCTCCCAGCCGCGGATGCTCTGCTCGGGGTGAGCGAAGAACAGGTCGGCGGTGGCCTCGAACTCCGGGCGGGGGAGATAGCCGGTGGCGCTGCGGTCGTTCTCGCCGAGATCGGGATGTGTGGTGAACGCCAGCCCCAGATGGCCGGCGAGCATCTCCGCGCCATCGATCGCCTTGCGCTCGGTGCTGCAATGGATGCTGGCGATGCCTGGAACCCAAGGCGCGGCGAGGCTGGCGGCCATGCGTGCGCGGCCGCGTTCGGACAGCGGCCAGTCCGGCACCGCCACCGCCGGGTCGATCACGACATCGGGGTGGGTAATGAAGTGCACCAGCGTCATGCGAGCGGATACTCCACTTCGGGGGTGTAGACCGCCGCCTCCTTGCCCAGCAGCGAGCTGAACAGGGTGAAATGCGCCACATCGAACGGCGCGGCGCGGAACAGGTTGTGGGCCTGGACGAAAGCGGCCAGTTTTTCCACCGGCGCGTCGGCGATGCGCGCCAGGGTGACATGCGGCGCGAAGCGGCGGCGTTCCGGGTCCAGGCCGATGCGCTGCATCGCCGTCTCGACCTTGGCGGCCAGGTGGTCCAGCGCCGGGTTGCGGGCCACGCCGGCCCACAACGCCGTCGCCCGGCCACCGCGGGCAAACGTGCCCAGGCCGGCCAGCTCCAGGGTGAAGCCGGGCGCGCGCAGGGTAGCCAGCGCGAGGTCGACCTCCTCGGCGACATGGCCGGGAACCTCGCCGATGAAGCGCAGCGTCAGGTGGTAGTTCTCCGGCGGCACCCAGCGTGCGCCGGGAATGCCGGCGCCGGAGAGCAGCGCCAGGCGCTGGCGCGCCTCCGAAGGGAGTTCCAGGCCAACGAACAGCCGGATCATTTCTTCACGCGCGCCAGCAGCTCGGCCACCAGCGGCACCACCCGTGCGGCGACGATCGCCGCCCCGCGCGCGTTGGGGTGGATGCGGTCGGCCTGGTTGAGCGCCGGGTCGCCGGCCACGCCCTCCAGGAAGAACGGATCGAACATCACCCCGGGCCGCGCGCCCAGCCGGCGGAAGGCGGCGGCGAATTCTTCCCCGTACTCGCGGCCAAGGTTCGGCGGCGCCAGCATGCCCGACAGCAGCACCGGGATGCCGCGGGCGGCCAGCGCGTCGAGAATCGCCGCCAGATTGGCCTCGGTGCCGCGCGGGTCCAGGCCGCGCAGCCCGTCATTGCCGCCCAGCTCCACCAGCGCGGCATCGACCGGCTCGGCCAGCACCCAATCGAGCCGCGCCCGGCCGCCGGCGGTGGTATCGCCGCTGACCGCGCCGTCGACGATCTGCACCTCCAGGCCGCGGGCGCGCAGCCCGGCCAGCAAACGCGCCTGAAACCCCTCTGGAGCAGGCAGGCCATAGCCGGCGGCCAGCGAATCCCCCAGCACCAGCAGGCGCAGCGGCGTGGCGCGCGCCGGGCGGGAGATGAAAACTCCGCAAGCCAGCACCACCGCGGCTTTGCGGCGTGCCAGCAGCGGCCCATATCGTTGAGTCATGGTCATATCGTCAGGCTCCCCCGTTGCTGATCCCCCCTCCCCGCCGCTGGTTCAGGTCCGCGACCTGCGCCTGACCGTGCCGTCCGCCGCCGGGCCGGTCAACATCCTGCGCGGCATCGACCTTGAGATCGAAGAGGGCGAGGCGGTCGGCGTGGTCGGCCCGTCCGGCTCCGGCAAGACCAGCCTGCTGATGGTGCTGGCCGGGTTGGAAGGTGCGAGCGGCGGCAGCGTCCAGCTCGGCGGCCAGGAGCTGACCCGCATGGACGAAGACGCCCTGGCCCGGCTGCGCCGCCGCGAAGTGGGGATCGTGTTTCAGGCTTTCCACCTCATCGCCGGCATGACCGCGCTGGAGAACGTCGCCGTGCCGCTGGAACTGGCCGGAACGCCGAACGCCATGGCCCGCGCCGCCGAAAGCCTGCAGGCCGTCGGCCTCGGCCACCGCCTGACCCACCTGCCCGGCCAGCTCTCCGGCGGCGAACAACAGCGCGTCGCCCTGGCCCGCGCCTTCGCCCCGCAACCCCGCCTGCTGCTGGCCGACGAACCCACCGGCAACCTGGACGGCGCCACCGGACACGTGGTGATGGACCTGCTGTTCGACCTGCGCGCCCGCCACGGCACCACCCTGGTGCTGATCACCCACGACCCCGCCCTGGCCGCCCGCTGCGGGCGAACCATCCGCATCGCCGACGGGCGGATCGCGGCGTGATGGGGCAGGAAGGAAGATCGGGGGCGTTGCCTCCGAACCCCCCCCGCCATGGGGCGAACCAGGTAACGGGGTCTGGGGCCGCCGGCCCCAGCGGGGTCCTCCGCGGCGCGACTTCGCGTCGCGACGGGCAGCGCCCCTGGCCTTCCTTCCTGACCATCCTGCGCATCGCCCGGCGCGAGTTGCGCGGCGGGATTGCCGGCTTGCGGATCGTCCTGGCGTGTTTGGCGCTGGGCGTTGCCGCGATTGCCGCGATCGGCTCGCTGCGCGAGGGGATTGAGCGCGGGCTGACGCAGGACGGGGCCAGGATTCTGGGCGGCGACATTGATGTGCTGAGCGGTTCGCGGCCCTTGCCACCGGCGGTGCGGGAGTGGCTGGGCGGGCGCGGGGCGCGGCTGTCGGAGATCGTGACGCTGCGCTCGATGCTGGTGGCGCCGAATGGCGAGCGGATGCTGGTGGAGGTCAAGGCGGTGGATGACGCCTGGCCGCTGATCGGCGGGTTTGCGTTCGATCCTGCCGGCGGCAAGGAGGCGGTGCTGGGGCCGCGCGACGGCCGGCTCGGGCTCGCGGTGGAGGCAGGCGTGCTGGCCCGGCTCGGCGTGGCCCCGGGGGCGGAGATGCGGCTGGGCAACACCGTGCTGGAGCTGCGCGGGGCGGTGGCCGAAGAGCCGGACCGCGTGGCCAGCCCCTCGCTGTTCGGGCCGCGCGCCATGGTGGCGCTGCCGGCGCTGGCGGCCAGCGGCCTGGTGCAGCCCGGCGCCATTGTGGAGCACCATCTGCGCGCCGACCTGCCGGAGGGCGCCGATGTGGCGGCCACGGTGCGGGAGCTGCGCGCGGCGTTTCCCAACAGCGGCTGGCGCATCCGCCTGGCCAGCGATGCCGCGCCGCAGGTGACGCGGTTCATCGAGCAGACCAGCGTGTTCCTGACCCTGGTCGGGCTGACCGCGCTGCTGGTGGGCGGGATCGGGGTGGCCAACGGCGTGCGCGCCTGGCTGGGCGCACGGGCACGCGGGATCGCCACGTTGCGCTGCCTGGGCGCATCCGGGGCCACGGTGTTCACGATCGCATTGCTGCAGGTGATGGCGCTGGCGGTGCTGGGGGTGGCGATCGGGCTGGTGGCCGGCGCGGGGCTGCCGGTGCTGGCGACGCTGGCGCTGGGCGATGTGCTGCCGGTGCCGCCGGTGATCGGGCTCTATGCGCGCCCGCTGGGCCTGGCGGCGACGTTCGGGCTGCTGACGGCGGTCGGCTTCGCGCTGTGGCCGCTGGGCCGGGCGATGCGCATTCCCGGTGCTGCGTTGTTCCGCGACGCGGTGCTGCCGGAGGCCGGGCGCCCGCCGGGCTGGCTGATCGCGGCGAATGTGGCCGTGGTGGCCGCCCTGGTGGTGCTGGTGGTGGCGACCAGCGAGAACCGCGGCTTCGCGGCGGCGTTCTGCGGCGGCGCGCTGGCCACGCTGCTGCTGTTCCGGGCCGGCGGCTGGGCGCTGATGGCCGCTGCCCGCGCCGCACCGCATTTCGGGCGCAGCTGGGCGCGGCTGGGGCTGGCCAACCTCTACCGCCCGGGGGCGGCCACGCCGCTGATGCTGGTCTCGGTCGGCCTCGGCCTGTCGACGCTGGCCGCCGTGGTGCTGATCCAGGGCAATGTGCGCCGCCAGGTGGCCGAGCAGATGCCGGAAAAGGCGCCGAGCTTCTTCTTCATCGACATCCAGAACGACCAGCTCGACCGGTTCCGCGCCCTGGTGGGCGGGATCGCCGGCGTGTCGGAGCTGCGCCATGTCCCCAGCCTGCGCGCGCGCGTCGTCTCCGTGGCCGGCGTGCCGGCGGATCAGGTGCGGGCCACGCCGGACACCGCCTGGGCGCTGCGTGGCGATCGTGGCCTGACCTACGCTGCCGTCGCGCCGGAGGGAACGCGGCTGGTGGCCGGGGAATGGTGGCCGGCGGACTACCGCGGCCCGCCGCTGGTCTCGTTCGACGCCAAGGTGGCCGAAGGCTGGGGGGTGAAGCTCGGCGACGTGATCCGGGTGAACGTGCTTGGCCGTGACCTGGACCTGCGCGTGGCCAATCTGCGGGCGATCACCTGGCAGAGCATGGGCATCAACTTCACCATGGTGGCCAGCCCCGGGATGCTGGAGCGTGCGCCGCACAGCCATGTCGCCACTTTGCGCGCCGAGCCGGCGGTGCAGTCGGCGGTGCTGCGCGCGGTGACCGACGCGCTGCCGAACGTGTCCGGCATCCGGGTGGAGGAAGTGCTGCGGGGGGTCACCGCGCTCCTGGAACGGGTGGCGGGCGCGCTGGCGGCCACCGGGTCGCTGACGCTGGCCAGCGGCGGACTGGTGCTGGCCGGCGCGGTGGCGGCCGGGCAGCGGCGGCGGATCCGCGAGGCGGTGATCCTGAAGACGCTGGGGGCAACGCGGGGGCAGATCCGCGCGGCCTGGCTGGTGGAGTTCGGGGTGCTGGGGCTCGTGGCCGGGCTGCTGGCGGCGGCGGTGGGCACGGCGGCGAGCTGGGGGGTGGTGACGTTCCTGATGCGCAGCGAATGGGCCTTCCTGCCGGGCACGCTGGCGGCGACCGTGCTCGGCTGCATCTTTTTGATGCTGATGGTCGGTTTTGCAGGCACCGAAGCGGCATTGCGCGCGCGCGCAGCTCCCTTGCTGCGCAATGAATAGGCAAATCCGGCGCCGCGGGGCGCGCGCCCAACATTACAACGAATTCGCTTGAACCGCGCCGGCTTCTCACCAAAATGAGGCATCAACAGGCATCCCGCCTGACCAGGGAAGCAAAACCGATGGCCTTCAGTCCCGACTACCGCGCCTATCCGGGTGCCAGCCGGGCCGCGGACACCGCGGCCGTGCTGGACGCCGGCCTGCGCGCCTACATGCTGCGCGTTTACAACTGGATGGCGTCCGGCCTGGTGCTGACCGGCCTCGTCGCCTACGCCATCGTGAGCGTGCCCGCCGTCTATGAGCTGTTCTACCCCGCGGTGATGACCCCGCGCGGCCTGCGCCATGCGCCGGGCGTGCTGGCCTATGTCGCGATGTTCGCACCGCTGGCCTTCATGCTGGTGCTGACCTTCGGGGTGAACCGGCTGTCCAAGTCCGCCGTGCAGGCGCTGTTCTGGGCGTTCTGCGTCGCGATGGGCGCCAGCATCACCAACATCTTCAAGGTCTATACCGGCCAGAGCGTGACGCAGGTGTTCTTCGTCACCGCCGGCACCTTCGCCGCGATGAGCCTGTACGGCTACACCACGCGCAGCGATCTGACCAAGCTGGGCGGGTTCCTGATCATGGGCCTGATCGGCATCATCATCGCCGGCCTGGTGAACATGTTCGTCGGCAGCAGCGCGCTGCACTTCGCCATCACCGTGATCGGCGTGTTCATCTTCGTGGGCCTCACCGCCTACGACACGCAGCGCATCAAGGCCGACTACGTTCAGTACGCCTACGCCTATGGCCCGGACGAGGCCGGCAAGCGCAGCGTGATGGACAGCCTGAGCCTGCTGCTGAACTTCATCAACCTGTTCATGCTGCTGCTGCAGCTCATCGGCGTTCGCCAGAACAACGACTGACCTGCCGATCCTGTCATGAAGAAGGCCCCGGGGAGCGATCCCCGGGGCCTTTTCGTTGGGCGGCGGGAAAGGAAGGAAAATTCACATGGAGACGGAGAGGCGAAGAAGCTGCCTGTCTTCTCGTCGCCTCTCCGTCTCCATGTGGAACCTTGCCTGCTTCCGTATCAAAGCGTCTTGAGGAAATTCCCCAGCTTGACCAGCGCGGTCATCTTGTCGGTCTGGTCCAATGCGCCGAGTTCGGCCGCCAGGCGATCCATGGCCGCCTCGTAGATCTGGCGCTCCGAAAAGCTCTGGTCGGGCTGGCCGGCATTGCGGTGCAGGTCGCGCACCACCTCCGCGATGGCCTGCGGGTCGCCGGAGTTGATCTTGGCCTCGTATTCCTGGGCGCGGCGCGACCACATGGTGCGCTTGACCCGCGCGCGACCCTTGAGCACCGCCAGCGCCTCGTCGAACATCTTGCGGGTGGAGAGCTTGCGCAGCCCGGCCGAGCGGGCCTTGGAGACCGGCACGCGCAGGGTCATGCGGTTCTCCTCGAAGGTGATGTGGATCAGCTCGAGGTGGTGCCCGGCGATCTCCTCGCGGGCGATCTTCTCGACCTTGCCGACGCCATGGGTCGGATAGACCACGTAGTCGCCCTCGGCGAACGACTCGTCCTTGTTCGACGCGCGGGAGATGACCGGCGGGCGGCCGTTGGTGTGCGCGCCCATCGGGCGCGGCGGGATGGGCGCGGAAGGAGCCGGCACAGCGGCCACGGCCGGCGACGCGGCGGGCTCCGCGGCGGCCGGGGGCGGGGTGGCGATGTCGTTGGCGGAAGCTGTCACGATAGGGCGGGTCTCGATCTGGGGTTTGGCCGGGGGCCGGGGGGGAGGGGTGGC
>JBIPLY010000016.1:0-23180 GCA_044369385.1 Acetobacteraceae bacterium
CGGATCGCCCAGCGCGCCATACGGGATGAAATGCCCGATCCGATCCGCCCCGTAGCGCGTCTTCATCCGCGTCAGCCCCGGCGTGTCGATATAGCCCGGCTCCACCCCGTTCACCGTGATGCCGAACTCCGCCAGCTCCAGGGCTGCGGCCTTGATGAACCCGTTCACCGCCCCCTTGCTGGCGGAATAGGCGCCCGAGCCCGGCATCGTCACCCGCGGCCCGGTGACCGAGGAGGTGATCAGCAATCGGCCGCCGCCGCCGGCCTTCATGTGCGGCGTGGCGGCGGCGGACAGCCAGAAGCAGCCCTTCACGTTCACCGTCAGCATCGCATCCAGGAGTGTGTCGTCGCGCTCCGTCACCGGATGGCGCCCCATCACCGCGGCATTGTGCACGACGATATCCAGCCGCCCGTGCTTCGCCGCGACATCATCGACCATGGCGAACACCGCCGCCTTGTCCGCCATGTCGATCACCAGCAGCTCGCCCTTGCCGCCGGCCGCCAGGATGGCATCCAGCGTCGCCTGCCCGGGCCCGGCGGTGCGGGTGGCCACCACCACATGCGCCCCCTCGGCGGCCAGCACCTGCGCCGTGGCGCTGCCGATGCCCTTGCCGCCGCCGGTGACGATGGCGACCTTGCCTGACAGGCGCGGGCCGGCGCGATGGGTGACGGGTTTCTCAGACATCGTGTTGCTCCAGGAATTGGCCGATTTCCGCCAGGCACGCCGCCGTCTCCTCGACATGCGGCATATGGCTGCTGTTCTCGAAGATCACCCAGCGGTTGCGCGGGATGCGGTCGGCGAATGGGCGCACCACGGCGGCCGTCGCCTCGTCGTGCCGCCCGCTGATCAGCAGCGTGTCGGCCCGGATGTTCTTCAACTGCCCGATGATGTCCCAGCTCCGCAGGCTGCCGACGCAGTGGAACTCGGAGGGGCCGTTCATCGTGTGGTACACGGTCGGGTCCTCGCCGATCTTGGCGAAACTCGCCAGAACCTCCGCGGGCCAGGGCTGCACCCGGCAGACATGGCGCGCATAGAATTCCTGCGTCGCCGCCTCGTAAGCGGGATCGCTGGTCGTCCCCGCCGCCTCGTGCCGCAGCAGCGTCGCCTGCACCTCGGCCGGCAGCATCGCGCGCAGCCGGTTCGCCTCGCGCACCCACAATTCCATCGACGGCGGCGAATTGGCGATCACCAGCCCCCGCAATCCTGCCGGCCTGCGGATCGCATGCTCCGCCGCCAGCATCCCGCCCCAGGACTGCCCCAACAGATGATAGCTGCCGGCAATCCCCAGATGCGCCAGCACCGCCGCCAGCTCTTCCAGGAACAGCTCCACCGTCCAGAACTCGGCCGGCGCGTGGCGCAGATGCGTCGAATGGCCGCAGCCCAGCTGGTCGTAATGGATTACCGCCCGCTCGGCCGAGGCCAGCCCCGCGAAGCGCAGCGTATAGTCGTGGCACGCGCCAGGCCCGCCATGCAGCACCACCAGCGGCGGCAGCGATGCCCGCTCCCCCCCGCTCACCCGATACCAGGTCCGGTGCCCGCGAAACGGCACAAATCCGGTCAGCCTGGGCTCGGGGATCATGGCGCACTCCGCAACATTCGCCCTATGCTACCGCCCAACAACGGGAGGGCAAACCATGGCCGACATCATCATCCGCGGCGGCACCATCGTCGACGGCACCGGCACCGCGCCCTACGAAGCCGACCTTGCCATCACCGGGGGAAAAATCACCGAAATTGGCAAGATCACCGCCAGCGCCGCCGAGGAAATCGACGCGCGCGGAAAGCTCGTCACCCCCGGCTTCATCGACCTGCACACCCATTACGACGCCCAGGTCACCTGGTCCAACAACGTCACCCCCAGCAGCTGGAACGGCGTCACCACCGTGCTGATCGGCAATTGCGGCGTCGGCTTCGCCCCCTGCCTGCCCGAACGCCGCGACATGCTGGTCGAGCTGATGGAGGGGGTGGAGGACATCCCCGAAGTCGTGCTGACCGCCGGCCTGCCCTGGAACTGGCAATCCTTCCCCGAATTCCTCGATGCGCTGGACGCGCGAAGCTACGACCTCGACGTCTGCACCCAGGTCCCGCATTCGGCGCTGCGCGTCCACGTCATGGGCGAACGCGGCGCCAACCGGGAGCCGGCAACCGAAGCCGACCGCACCGAAATGGCCCGCCTCGCCGCCGAGGGCATGGCGGCCGGCGCGCTCGGCTTCTCCACCTCCCGCACCCTGGCGCACAAGACGCTGGACGGCCGCCACATCCCCACCCTGCGGGCGGAGGAAGCCGAGCTCGACACCATCGCCCGCTCCCTCGGCAGCGGCTGGATGCAGGTGATCTCGGATTTCGAGGACCTCGACCAGGAATTCGCCATGCTCCGCCGCCTGGCCCTGGGCTCCGGCCGCCCGATGACCATCTCGCTGCTGCAACGCGAACAGCGCCCGGATGCCTGGAAGACCATCCTCGGCCACATCCACGCCTCCAACGACGCCGGCGCAAAAATCATGGGCCAGGTCATGGCCCGCCCCGTCGGCGTCATGATCGGCTTCGAGATTTCCCAGAACCCCTTCATGGACCGCCCGTCCTGGAAGGCCATTTCTCACCTGTCCTTCGCCGAAAAGCTCCCCCACCTGCGCAACCCGGCGTTCCGCGCCCGGCTCCTGTCGGAGGAGACCACCGACCCCGCCATCAAGCACCGCCTCAACACCTGGGAAAAAGTCTTCCCCCTCGGCGACAGCCCCGATTACGAGCCCGCCCCGGAAACCTCCATCGCCGCCCAGGCCGCCCGCGAAGGCCGCACCCCCGAGGAAGTGGCCTACGACCTGCTGATGCAGAAGGACGGCCGCAACATCCTCTACCGCCCGATCATCAACTACGCCGCCGGCGACCTGGAGGCGGTGAAAACCATGATGACCGACCGCCACACCATCATGGGCCTCGGCGATGGCGGCGCCCATGTCTCCATCATCTGCGACGCCTCGGCGCCGACCACCATGATCTCCCACTGGACCCGCGACCGCCGACGGGGATCCCGCCTGCCCATCGAATGGGTCATCAAGCGCCTGTCCGCCGACAACGCCGCCGCCCTCGGCCTGTCCGACCGCGGCACCCTGGCCGTGGGCAAGAAAGCCGACCTCAACATCATCGACCACGGCCGCATCCGCGCCCACGCCCCCGAAGTCCGCTACGACCTGCCGGCCGGCGGCCGCCGCCTGGTGCAAACCACCGAAGGCTACGACGCCACCATCGTCAGCGGCCAGATCGTCCAGCGCAACGGGGAGTCGACCGGTAAGCTTCCGGGACGGCTGGTGCGCGGGACGAGGTAACGAAATGGCTGGTCAAGAGGAGAGGCAACATGAGCAAGAGCTTGGTATTCAAAGACCTTTGGAATGCCTACCCCTCCGATCCGCCATGTTCTTCGGACGGCAAGCCAAACCATAGCAACCAATGCGCCATCCGGGTCGGTACTGCGCTGGCCAAGTGTGGCGTGAATACCTCGGCACTGGGTGTCGCGCATTGCTGGCATCATGAGCATTCGGCGGGTCACGTGCTGCGGGCGGAAGAACTTGCCAACGCGCTTACCGACCGCAATGTGCCGGGCGTCGGCAAGCGCCAGAACCTGGAAGCGAAGGGGTATGCATCCAAGATTGCTGGCAAGACCGGCATCATCTTCTTCAAGGACTACTGGATGCGCGACCGCGACCGCGATGGGGTGCCAACCGGTGATCACATCGACTTGTGGCAGGGAAGACGGATGACCAGCCGAGCATCGTGGCTGCGCGTGCAGCTTGGCATTGTGATGCCGGGAATGTGGGAAGACCTGGAAAAGGCAAAATGCGTCTATTTCTGGGAGGTGAAGTGACTCGGCGCCTCCTGTGCGCTTGCTCTGGTGCTGCAGCGTCCGCGGCGGGGGTGTTTGGTCTGGCATATGTCTTGGGGCAGGTCGCTGGCCCACTCTATGCCGGTGAGGATGACATGCAGCGAAATCTGGTGGTGTTCTTGGTTGTACTCCTGATCACAAGCTTCGCGGGCGGCTGGCTGGGCTGGCGCTACTGCCGCATGTCGTAGACTACCCCCCCGGCACGCCCTTCGTCGTCGAGTATTCGAAGTGCAGCGCCGTGTCCGGAAACACGATCGGATGGATGGCATGCGCCGCCATCGCCGCCTCGGAAAACCCCTGAAGGATCAGCTTCAGCTTGCCGGCATAGACCGCCACGTCCCCGATCGCGAACACCCCGGGAAGATTGGTCTCACACGTCGCAGGCGTCACCACCACATGGTTGCGCTCCAGCCCCAGCCCCCACCCGGCGATCGGCCCCAGATCCATCGAAAGCCCAAAGAACGGCAACAGCACATCCGCCGGCAAAACCTTCGTCCCGCCATCCAGATCCGCCACCTCGACGGCCTCCAGCACCCCGCCCGCCCCATGCAGCGCGTGCAGCTGATAGGGGATCACCATCTCCACCTCGCCCCGCTTCGCCGCCGCATCAAGCTGCCCCGCCGTCTCCGGCGCCGCCCGGAACTTCGCCCGCCGATGCACCACCTGGATCGACGCCGCGATGCCGCGCAACGCCAACGCCCAATCCACCGCCGAATCCCCACCGCCGGCAATCACCACCCGCTTGCCGCGCAAATCCTCCCGCCGCCGCACATAATACTGCACCCCCCCCGACGCCTCGAACGCCGCCAGCCCCTCCAACGGCGGCCGGTTCGGCCCGAACGCCCCGGCGCCGGCCGCCAGCATCACCGCCTTGCACCGCACGACATCGCCCAGATCGGTCCCCAGCTCGAACCCGCCCACCGCCCCCGATAGCCGCTCCACCCGCCGCCCCAGCAGCATTCCCGGCGAAAACGGCGCGATCTGGCGCTCCAACTGTGCGATCAGCTCGGCCGCCTCGATCGCGGGATGGGCCGGAATGTCATAGATCGGCTTCTCCGGGTACAGCGCGGTGCATTGCCCGCCCAGCTCGCCCAACGCATCGATCAGCACGCAGCGCAGCTTCAGCATCCCCAGCTCAAACGCCGCGAACATCCCCACCGGCCCCGCGCCGATGATCGCCACATCCGTCTCGACCACCTGGCCCATCGTCTGCACTCCACCCACGTTCGGCGCCATTGTGCCCCGCCCGTCGCCTCGGGCAAACTCCCCCGATGCCCCTGGCTCTCCCCGACATGTCCGCCACCCACGCCCTGGCCGCCCGTCTCGCATCCCTTGCCCGGCCCGGCGACGCGATCCTCCTCGAAGGCCCGCTCGGCGCCGGCAAGAGCGAGTTCGCCCGCGCCTTCCTGCGCGCCATCACCGCCGATCCAGGGCTGGACGTCCCCAGCCCCACCTTCACCCTGGTCCAGACCTACGACACCCCGAAAGGCCCGGTACATCATTTCGACCTCTGGCGCCTCGACGGCCCCGCCGCCCTGGCCGAGCTGGGCTGGGACGACATGGAGGCCGACATCCGCCTGGTCGAATGGCCCGACCGACTCGGCGCCCTCACCCCGCCCGATTCGCTCACGATTCGCTTCACCCCCACCAGCCCCGACTCGCGCGAAGCGGCGCTGACCGGCTGGGCGGTCCGCCTGGGATGAACCTCGCCACCATCCCGCTGAGCGCCGCCTTCCTCGACACCGTCGCCACGCGCTGGCTCGCCGAGCACGAGTCCCATGGCGAGGGTCACGTGGGCGCCGGCCTCATCCTCCTGCCCACCCGTCGCGCCGCCCGCGCGCTGGCCGAAGCCTTTCTGCGCGCCAGCGGCGGAAAACCCCTGCTGCTGCCGCGCATCACCGCCATCGGCGCACTCGACGAAGCCCCGCTGGCGCTGGCCGGCGCGCTCGACCTGCCGCCCGCCGTCGAGCCCGCCCATCGCCTGGCCGCCCTGGCCCGCCTGGTCATGGCCCTGCCGCAGGAGCACCTGGCCGGTGCGGCCGACCGCGCCTGGCGCCTGGCCCAGGAGCTCGCCCGCCTGATGGACGAGGCCGAGCGCGCCGATCTCGATCTGCCCACGGCCCTGGCCGGCGCCGCCGCCACCGAGCACGCCGCGCATTGGCAGGTCACGCTGGATTTCCTCGCCATCGTCACCCGGGCCTGGCCCGCCTGGCTCGAAGACCAGGGCCTCATGAATCCCGCCGCCCGCCAGGCCCGCCTCTTGCGCGCGCAGGCCGCGGCCTGGGCCGAAACCCCGCCCGCCGAGCCGGTCTGGACCGTCGGCATGCAGGGCGGCACGCCCGCCAGCTTCCGCCTGCTGCGCAGCGTGGCCGGGCTGGCGCGGGGCAGGGTGGTGCTGCCCGGCCTCGACCTCGCCATGCCGGACGCCGTGTGGGACGCGCTCGACGACCCCCATCCGCAATCCGGCCTGCGCCGCCTGCTGATCGGCCTGGATGCCCGCCGCGGCGACGTCGACTCCTGGAGCACGGCCGATTCACCCCGAGTCGCCCTGCTGCAGGCCGCCCTGCTCCCTGCCACCGCGCTCGACTCCTGGCGCACCACCCCGCCACCGCCCGCAGCGCTCGCCGGCCTCGCCCGCCTGGAGACCGCGGACCAGCAGCACGAGGCGGTGGCCATCGCCATGATCCTGCGCGACGCGCTGCAAACCCCCGGCCGCCGCGCCGCCCTGGTCACGCCCGACCGGGCGCTGGCCACCCGCGTCTCGGCGGAGCTGCAACGCTGGGGCGTGCTGGCCGACGACAGCGCCGGCGAACCGCTGCTGCACGCCCCGCCGGCGGTGTTCCTGCGCCTGCTCGCCGCCGCCATTGCCGACGACCTCGGCCCCGTCGCCCTGCTCGCCCTGCTGAAGCACCCGCTGGCTGCCGCCGGCCTGGCGCCCGCCGCCTGCCGCGCCGCCGCCCGTGCGCTGGAGCGCGCCTGCCTGCGCGGCCCGCGCCCGCCCGGCGGCCTGCTCGGCCTGCGCCGGGCGCTGGAGAGCGTCCGCGAGGCCGATCGCCTGGGGCTGCCCGGCTTCATCGACCGCCTGGAATCCTGCCTGCATCCGCTGCTGCGCCTGACCGGCCGGGAGCACGCGCCCGCCACCCTGCTCGCCGCCCTGGTCGAGGCCGCCGAGGCCCTGGCCACCACCGACGACCGCGCCGGGCCCGCCATCCTCTGGGCGCTCGAGGAGGGCGAAGCGCTGGCCACCGCGCTCTCCGCCGCCCTGCCGCACCTGCCCCTGCTGCCGGACCAGCAAGCCGCCGTGCTGCCCGGCCTGCTCGATGCGCTGCTGGAGGGCCAGTCGGTGCGCACCCGCCGCGTCCTGCGCGGCCACCCGGACCAGGGCGAGCATCCGCGCCTGTTCATCTGGGGCCTGCTGGAAGCCCGGCTGCAAAGCGTCGACACCGTCATCCTCGGCGGCCTGGTGGAGGGCATCTGGCCCCCGGCCACCGACCCCGGCCCCTGGCTCAGCCGCCCGATGCGCGCCCGTGCCGGCCTGCCGAGTGCGGAGGAAGCGGTGGGTGCGGCCGCCCATGACTTCCTGTCCACCGCCTGCGCCGCCCAAGAGGCGATCCTGTCCTGCCCGCGCCGGCGCGACGGCGCCCCCGCCGTGCCGGCGCGCTGGCTGGTGCGGCTGGATGCCTACCTCGCCGGCCACGGCATGACCTTGCCGCACCACCCGGCCGCCGCCTGGGCCGCGGCGCTGGACACCCCGGCCCACGTCGCCCGCCTTGCCCCGCCCGCGCCCCGCCCGCCCGTGGCACTGCGCCCCCGCAAGCTGTCGGTGACCGAAATCGCCACCTGGCTCGCCGACCCCTACGCCATTTACGCCAGGCACATCCTGCGCCTGCGCGCGCTCGATCCGCTGGAACAGGCCACCGATGCCTCGGATTACGGCAGCATCGTCCATGCCGGGCTGCATGGCTTCCTCGCCGCCCACGGCCATCGCTGGCCCACCGACGCGGCCATGAAACTGCGTGCGGCGATGGAGCACGCCCTCGTCGCCGCCCCGCTGCGCCCCGCCCTGGTCGAATGGTGGCGCCCGCGCCTGGCCCGCATCGCCGATTGGGTGGCCGAGACCGAGCGCGACCGCCGCGCCGCCCATCGCCTGACCGCGCTGGTCACCGAACAGGACGGCGCCTGGGACGTGCCCGGCACCGCCGGCTTCCGCCTCACCGGCCGCGCCGACCGCATCGAGCAGCGCGCCGACGGCACGCTGGCGATCCTGGACTACAAGACCGGCGCCCCGCCCAGCCAGGCCGATGTCGATGCCGGCTTCGCCGCGCAATTGCTGCTGGAGGCCGCGATGGCCGAGGCCGGCGCAATCGGCCCGCTGCACGGCCCGGCCGCCGAGCTGGCCTATTGGCACCTGACCGGCGGCTACACCCCGGGCGAGCTGCGCCCGCTGTTCAAGGGCGACGCCAGCGCCATCGCCGCCGCCGTGGCCGCGGCGCGCGCCAGCCTCGCCGCCCTGGTGCGCGACTTCGACGACCCCGACCGCCCCTATCTGTCCCAGCCCCATGCCGGGCGCGTGCCGCGCTTCTCCGATTTTGCGCAACTCGCCCGGGTCGCCGAATGGGATCTCGGCGATGAGGGCGACGCGCCATGAGCGCCCCCGTGCCCCTTGCGGCCCGCGCCGAAGCCAACCGCGCCCAGCGCATCGCCGCCGATCCGGTCGTGTCGGCTTTCGTCGCCGCCTCGGCCGGGTCGGGCAAGACCAAGCTGCTGACCGACCGGCTGCTGCGGCTGATGTTGGGGGGGGCGGACCCCGCCCGCATCCAGTGCCTGACCTTCACCAAGGCGGCGGCGGCCGAGATGGAGCTGCGCCTGCAACGCCGGCTCGGCGCCTGGGTGACGAGCGACGATGCCCGGCTGGATGCCGAGCTGGCCGCACTCGAAGTACCGCCCAATGCCGCCACGCGCAGCCGCGCCCGCGCCCTGTTCGCCACCGTGCTCGACCTGCCCGGCGGCATGCGCATCGGCACCATCCACGCCTTCTGCCAATCCCTGCTGCGCCGCTTCCCGCTGGAAGCCGCCATCTCGCCGCATTTCCGCCTGATGGACGAGCCGGACGCCGCCGTCGCCCTGGCCGAGGCGCGCGAGGCGATGCTGGCCGGCAGCTTCGCCGCGGAGCGCCGCACCGCGCTGCACGCCCTGGCCGGCCACGCCGCCACCCTCTCGGCCCTGGGCCAGTTGCTGGAAAAGCTGCGTGCCGAACCGGACCGCCTGGCCGCGGCGCTGCAGGCCGGCCCCGACGCGCTGGAAGCCCGCCTGCGCCGCCATCTCGCCGCGCGCGATCCGGACGAGGTGGCACAGGACACCGCCGCCGCGATGGACCTGCCGGCGCTGCGCCTGGCCTGGGCGGCGCTCAGCCGCGGGGCGGCGGCCAAAGGGCAGAAATTTGCCGCCGAGATGGCCCAGTTCCTCGCCTTGCCGCCGTCCGACCGCGCGGAGAACCTCGCCGTCTGGCGCAGCCTGTTCTTCACCGCGGCGGGCGAGCCGCGCAAGCCGAAGGGCATGGTGCCCGGCAAGTTCCTCGACGATCACCCCGATGTGCAGGCCACCCTGGACGCCGAGCAGGCCCGCATCCTCGACCTCGACGACGCCGCCCGCGCCTGGCAGGTGGCCGAGCTCTCCGCCGCCCTGGCCAGCCTCGCCGGCCCGGTCGCCGACGCCTATGCCGCGCGCAAGCAGCGCACCGGGCTGCTCGATTATGCCGACCTGATCCGCGCCAGCGCCCGCCTTCTGGTCGATCCCGGCGCCGCCTGGGTGCTCTACAAGCTCGATGGCGGCATCGACCACCTGCTGCTGGACGAGGTGCAGGACACCGCGCCCGCGCAATGGCAGATCGCCGCCCGGCTGACCGAGGAATTCTTTTCCGGTGAAGGCGCGGCCGACGGCGCAGACGATGGCGCCCCGCGCACCGTGTTTGCCGTCGGCGACCGCAAGCAGTCGATCTACTCCTTCCAGGGGGCCGACCCCGACGCCTTCGAGCATTGGCGCGACACCTGGCGGGTGCGCGCCGAGGATGCCGGCCGCACCTGGCGCGATGTGCCGCTGGAGGTCTCGTTCCGCTCCACCGCCCCGGTGCTGCGCCTGGTCGATGCCGTCTTCGCCGCCGCCCCGGCCAGCGACGGCGTCGCCGCCCCCGGCACGCTGCGCCACGTCGCCGACCGCGCCGGCCATGCCGGGCGGGTGGAGCTGTGGCCGCTGGTCCCAGCACCCGACCGCCAGCCCGCCGCCCCCTGGACCGTGCCGGCGCAGAACGAAGCGACGCGCGGCGCCATGCAGACCCTGGCCGAGTCGCTGGCCGCCTGGATCGCCACCCAGACCGCCGGAACCACGCTGCTGGAAAGCCGCGGCCGGATGCTGGCCGCCGGCGATGTGCTGGTGCTGGTGCGCCGACGCAACGAATTCGCCCGCGGGCTGGTGCGGGCGCTTAAGGGCCATGGCGTGGCCGTGGCCGGGCTCGACCGCCTGGTGCTGACCGAACAGCCCGCCGTCGCCGACCTGCTGGCGCTGTGTGACACGCTGCTGCTGCCTGATGACGATCTTTCGCTCGCCTGCGTGCTGACCAGCCCGCTGGGTGGCCTGACGGACGACAGCCTGATGGCGCTGGCCGCGCCGCGCGCCGGCTCGCTGTGGTCGGCCCTGCGCGCCCGCGCCGGCGAACGGGCGGACTGGGCGGCGGCGCGCGACCTGATCGCCAGCCTGCTCGCCCGCGTCGATTTCGCGCCCCCCCACGCCCTGCTGGCCGAGGCGCTGGGCCGGCACGGCGGCCGGGCGCGGCTCTTCGCCCGCCTGGGGCCGGAAGCCGCCGAGCCGGTCGACGAGCTGCTGGCCAAGGCGCTGGCCTTCGCCCAGACCCATCCGCCCTCGCTCCAGGGTTTCCTGCACTGGCTGCGCCAATCCGGCGCCGAGGTGAAGCGCGAGGCCGAGGGCGCCGGCGGCGCGGTCCGCATCATGACCGCGCACGGCGCCAAGGGGCTCCAGGCGCCCTTGGTGATCCTGCCCGACACCACCGCCCTGCCGCCGGAGGATGCCGCCTTCGCCTGGGACGGCGACCTGCCGCTGTGGTCGCCGCGCAAGGAACTGCGCTGCCGCGCCGCCGAGGCCGTCCGCGCCGCGCGCCGGGCCCGCGAGATGGAGGAGCACAACCGCCTGCTGTACGTCGCCCTGACCCGCGCCGAGGACCGCCTGGTGGTCTGCGGCTGGTCCGGGCGCAAGGCGGCGGCGGACACCAGCTGGTACCGCCTGGTCGAGCAGGGGTTTGCCCGGCTCGATGCCGAAACCGCCGCCTTCGACGGTCCCTGGGACGGCGAGATGCGCATTCTGGCCACGCCGCAGGAAGCGCCGCCCGAGGTGCCGCCCGCGCGCGGCCCGGCGCCCGCCGCCGCGGTCCTGCCCGGCTGGGCCGGCGCCGCGCCCGATTGGCAGCCCGCCCTGCCGCCGCCCGAACCGGCCCTGCCCAGCCCGCTCGCCCCCAGCCGGCCCGAGGGCGGCGAGCTTGGCCCGCTGCCGGCCGCCGATTCGCCGCTGGCGGCGCGCGACACGACCGGCCGCCGCTTCCGCCGCGGGCAGCTCGCCCACGCCCTGTTGCAGCACCTGCCGGACCTGCCCGAAGCCGCCCGGGCCGCGGCGGCACGGCGCTATCTCGCCCGCCCCGGCATCGGCCTGGACGACCCCGACGACCTCGCCGCCGAGGTGCTGGCGATCCTGGACCATCCCGCGCTCGCCCCGCTGTTCGGCCCCGGCGCGCGCGCCGAAGTGCCGCTGACCGGCCTGGTGCCCGGCCCCGACGGCGCGCCGCGCGTGGTCGGCGGCCTGGTCGACCGGCTGGCGGTGCTGGACGGGCGCGTGCTGGTGGCGGACTACAAGACCAACCGCATCGCCCCGCGCGACGCCAGCGCGGTGCCGCCGCCCTATCTGCGCCAGATGGCCGCCTATCGCGCCGTGCTGCGCGCCATCTTCCCGGGCCGCGCGATCGAATGCGCCCTGGTCTGGACCGCCGGTCCCCTGGTCATGCCGCTCCCCGATGCGCTGCTGGACCGTCATGCGCCGGAAAGGGCGGCTTGACGTGCCCTTCTTGCCGAACCATGTCTGACACTCACCGCGCAGCGAAAAGGCACCCCAGCGATGAGCGAGAACACCAAGCCGGTCACCGACGAAAGCTTCGCCACCGACGTGCTGGGCGCCGAGGGCCTGGTGCTGGTGGATTTCTGGGCCGAGTGGTGCGGCCCCTGCAAGGCGATCGGCCCGGCGCTGGAGGAACTCGGCGCGGAGTACAAGGGCAAGCTGACCATCGCCAAGGTCAACATCGACGACAACCCGATGACCCCGAACAACTTCAACGTCCGCGGCATCCCCACCCTGATCCTGTTCAAGGACGGCAAGCCGGTGAACACCCTGGTCGGCGCGCGTCCCAAGAGCGCCCTGAAGCAGTGGATCGACGCGGCGATCTAGAGCAATATCCGACCGGATGGCTTCATCCGGTCGGAAGAGTTGCGTTCTTGAACAAAGAGCTAGAGCGGAGGCCGACCGCCTATCAGGTCGGCTTTCTCTCTAGGCGCGCCCGCTCGACAGCCCCGGCAGGGTCGTGGGAGGGTTCGCCCCCTCCCAGGAGCCTGCCGATGAGCCCCGACTCCATTGCCCCGCGACACGCCTTCGGCCAGCCGATCCGCCGCAAGGAGGATGCGCGCCTGCTGCTCGGCCAGGGCCGCTTCACCGCCGACATCGTGCCCCCCGGCGCCGCGCGGGCGCTGATCCTGCGCAGCCCGCACGCCCATGCCGAGATCCTGGCCATCGACTCCGCTGCCGCCGCCGCCATGCCCGGCGTGCTGGCGATCCTGACCGGCGCCGACCACGCCGCCGACGGGCTGGGCGGCATCACCGCCGGCTCCGCCCTGATCCGCCTGCCCGGCACCCCCGCCGACCAGGATTTTCTCCATCGCCCCGAACACCCGGCCCTGGCCCACCATCGCGTGCGCCATGTCGGCGAGGCGGTGGCGATCATCGTCGCCGAAACCGAGGCCCAGGCCCGTGACGCCGCCGAGGCGGTGATGGTCGAGTATGCGCCGCTGCCGAGCGTCACCGACACCGCCGCCGCCGTGCAGCCCGGCGCCCCGCTGGTCTGGGATGCCGCCCCCGGCAACGCCTGTTTCACCTGGCAGGCCGGCGACAGCGCCGCCACGAACGCCGCCTTCGCCGCCGCCGCCCACACCGTGCGGCTGGACACGCTGAACAACCGCATCCATGTCGGCTCGCTGGAAACCCGCGCCGCCATCGGCACCTACGAGAACGGCCGCTACACCCTGGCCACCGGTACCCAGATGCCGCACGGCCTGCGCGACGCCCTGGCCGACGAGGTGTTCCGGGTGCCGCGCGACGCGGTGCACGTCACCGTGGCCGATGTCGGCGGCAGCTTCGGCATCAAGAACGCGCTCTACCCCGAACAGGTCCTGGTCCTCTGGGCCGCGCGCCGCACCGGCCGCCAGGTGGCCTGGATCGGCGAGCGCGCCGACGGCTTCGTCTCCGACTATCAGGCGCGCGACAATGTCTATACCGCCGAGTTGGCGCTGGACGCCGAATACCGCTTCCTGGCGCTGCGGGTGCGCTCGGTCGCCGCAATCGGCGCGTATCTGGCCCCCAAGGGGCAGTTGTCGCCCACCTCCAACATGCCCGCCCTGGCCGGGGTCTATCGCCTGCCGGCCGTTCACGTGCAGGTCACCGGCGCCTTCAGCCACACCGCCCCCACCGAGGTCTATCGCGGCGCCGGCCGGCCGGAGGCGGTCTATCTGCTGGAGCGCCTTGTCGATCACGCCGCCCGCGAACTGGGCATCGACCGGCTCGACCTGCGCCGGCGCAACATGCTGACCCCCGCCGAGTACCCGTACCGCACCGCACTCGGCCTGAACTACG
Source organism: Acetobacteraceae bacterium (assembly GCA_044369385.1). Classification (GTDB taxonomy): domain Bacteria; phylum Pseudomonadota; class Alphaproteobacteria; order Acetobacterales; family Acetobacteraceae; genus CAMDGX01. Next base: position 13,835 of record JBIPLY010000016.1, read on the forward strand.
ACAGCGGCGACTTCCCCCGCATGATCGACACCGCGCTGCAACGTGCCGATCTCGAAGGATTTTCTGCCCGCCGCGCAACCTCCGAAGCCGCCGGAAAGCTGCGCGGCTTCGGCTGGGCGCATTACTGCGAGCGCGTCGCCGGAAGCTGGGGCGAAAACGCCTGGCTGGAGCTTCGCCCGGACGGCCGGGTCACCGCGCTGCTGGGCTCGATGTCCAACGGCCAGGGCCACGAGACCGCCTATGCCCAGCTCATCGCCGACCAGCTCGGCATCGATTTCGACGCCATCGATGTCGTTCAGGGCGACACCGACCGCATCCCCTCCGGCCACGGCACCGGCGGCTCCGCCTCGATCCCGATCTCCTCGGTCGCCCTGCGCGAGGCCTCCAACGACCTGATCGCCAAGGCCATGCCGCTGGCCGCCGACGCGCTGGAAGCCGCCCCGGTCGACGTGACCTTCGACGACGGCGCCTTCCGCATCGTCGGCACCGACCGACGCGTCACGCTCGCCGTCGTCGCCCAAAAACTCCCGCCCGACACGATGCTCGGCGGCACCGGCGCCTGGAAGCCGGACGGCCCCACCTTCCCCAATGGCTGCCACGTCGCCGAGGTCGAGATCGACCCCGAGACCGGCTTCTGGACGCTCGACCGCTACACCATGCTCCACGATTTCGGCCGGGTGCTGAACCCGATGCTGCTCGAAGGCCAGCTCCAGGGCGGCGTCGCCCAGGGCATCGGCCAGGCGGCGATGGAGCGCGTGGTCCACGACCCCAACAGCGGCCAGGTGCTGACCGGCTCCTTCATGGACTATCAGATCCCGCGCGCCGACGAGCTTCCCCCCCTCACCCTGGAAACCCTGCCCACCAACGCCCCCACCCACCCGCTGGGCATCAAGGGCTGCGGCGAGGCCGGCGCGGCCGGCGGCGCACCGGCGGTGATGAACGCGCTGGCCGACGCGATCGCCCGGGCCGGCGGCGGGATGCTTGACATGCCGGCCACGCCGGAGCGCGTCTGGCGGGCGCTGCGCGGCGGCTGATTTCGCTTGGCACCGCTCCTGGTCCGCGTTACAAAGCAGACACGAGAACAGGAGGGGAACATGATAGGGCAATTCGCCTGGCACGAGCTGATGACCATCGATGCCGCCGCCGCCACGGCGTTCTATACCGATGTCGTCGGCTGGGCGGCGCAGGATTCCGGCATGCCCGGCATGGCCTACACCCTGCTGCGCGCCGGGGAGACCAGCGTGGCCGGGCTGATGGCCCTGACGGCGGAGGCCAAGGCTGCTGGCGCCATGCCGGGCTGGGTCGGCTATGTCGCGGTCGTCGACGTCGATGCCACCGCCGCCCAGGCCGCCGCCCTGGGCGGAGCGGTCCACATGGCCCCGATGGACATTCCCGGCGTCGGCCGCTTCGCCGTGATCGCCGATCCGCAGGGCGCGGTGCTCGCCATCATCCGCTTTTCCGGCGACCAGCCCGCCCCCGCCCCGATGTCGCCGGGCAGCGTCGGCTGGAACGAACTGATGGCCACGGACATGCAAGCCGTCTGGCCGTTCTATGCCGCGCTGTTCGGCTGGACCCTGGGCACGGCGATGGATATGGGCGCGATGGGCACCTACCAGCTCTTCGCCATCGATGGCGCCGAACGCGGCGGCATGATGACCCGCCCGCCCGGCACGCCGGGGCCGTACTGGGCCTACTACTTCAGCGTGCCCGACATCGATGCCGCCACGGCGCGCGCCACCGCGCGGGGTGCCACGATCCTGATGGGGCCGATGCAGGTGCCCGGCGGCGCCTGGGTGGTCAATGCCATGGACCCGCAGGGGGTGATGTTCGCCCTGGTGGGCATGCGCGCCGGCTGAGCGGCTACGCCCGGCGCAGCAGCCCCAGCGCGGCATAGGCGGCAATCGCCGTCCCGGCCGCGCCGGCCAGCACCACGGCGGCGACCATGATCCAGTCGATCGGCCCGCCGATATCGCCGATCTGCGAATCGGTGACCAGCAGCAGCACCATCAGCGCCGCCACCCCGCCCAGCAGCCCGATCGCCTCCGCCCAGACCAGCCGGGCGGGGCGCAGGCCGCGGTCGCGCACCACCACCAGCACGAAGCCCAGCGTCACCGCCGCCGCCAGCACCAGCAGCGGCCACAGCGCCAGGCCCAGCATCTCCTGCATCACCGCCAGGATGGTGGCCAGGTCGATCTGTTTCATCGCAGGTCCCCCCTCAGGCCCGGCCGCGCAGCATGGCAAGGTAGGTCGGCTTCAGCCCGATCGCCTTGATCAGCCAGGTCACCCACAGCTCCTCCAGCGGCGCGACCACGCCGGGGAAGGACGGCACCAGGTTGTTGTCGTAGTCGAACTCCACCAGCATCGCCCGCCCAATCCGCGTGATCAGCGGGCACGAGGTGTAGCCGTTATACGCCGCCGAACTCCGCCCGCCCGTCATGTCGGCCAGCATGTGCTCCACCGCCACCGGCACCTGCCACTTCACGCTCGCGGCGGTCTTGCCCTTCGGCACCCCGGCCACGTCGCCCACGGCGAAGACCTCGGGGAAGCGGGCATGGCGCAGCGTCTTGCGATCCACCTCCGCCCAACCATCCGCGGCCAGCGGCCCGCTCTGCCAGGCCAGCGCCGAGCCCCGCACCACCGCCGGCGCGCGCATCGGCGGCACCAGGTTGAAGAAGTCGTAGCCGATCTCCTTGGCCCCGCCGGGGGTGGCGAAAGTGGCGCGCTTTCGCTCGATGTCCACACCGGTCAGCACATGGTCGTGGCGCACGGCGATCTGGCGCTCGGCGAACAGCATCCGCACCTTCTCGGAGACGATCGGCACGCCGAACAGGGTCTGGTTCTGCGCGGCATAGACCAGCTCGGCGCGCCCGCGGGTGCCGCGCCGGCGCAGGATGTCGTCGGTGATCATGGCATATTTCAGCGGCGCGCCGGCGCATTTCATCTCGGTTTCCGGTCGGCCGAACAGGAAGCTGCCGCCGCGATCGGCCACCGCCGACATGGCGCGAAACGTCGCCGACGCCGCCTCCGGACTGGCATAGATCGAACCGAGCCCGTTCTGCCCGATCCGCGCCACATCCATGCCGGCAATCGCGCCGTAATCCAGCGCCAGCCCGGTGGCCAGCACCAGGTAGTCGTAGGACAGGCGCTGCCCGGCATCGGTGGTCACCCGCCGGCCGACGGGGTCGATGTCGCGCGCGCTCTCCTGCACCCAGGTCACCCCGGGCGGCAGGTAGTCGGCGGTGGCGGAGACCACATAGCCCTCGGGCTTCAGCCCGGCGCCGACCAGGGTGAAGCCGGGCTGGTAGTAGTGCGCGGCGCGGCGGTCCAGCAGGGTGATCTTCGCCCCCTCCAGCCGCATCGCCAGCCGGTTGGCGGTGGCAAGCCCGGCGGCGCCAGCGCCCAGGATCAGGATGCTGGCCGTGCTGCGCACCGGCGCCTCGGCGCGCGCCGGGCTGGCGGCAATCGCGGCCATCGCCGCCAGCGCGGAGCGCCGGGTCAGCCTTGGCCATTCGGCGACGGGCGGGTTCATGCGCGGTCTCCCCGGCGCATGCGATCGCGCCAGGGTCAGAATATCAAGAAATTCTAATATACGACATGTCGAATTTTCTACCCACCCATTCCCCTATCGCATCGTCACCCGCCGCCCAGCACCGCAGCGGTATGCTCCCCCAGCCCCGGCGCGCCGGTGTCATAGGCCGGGCGGGCGCCGTCGAACGACACCGGCAGGCCGATGGTCCGCAACCCGCCATCCGCGCTGGTCTGCAGGATGCCCAGCGCTTCGGTCTGCGGATGCGCCACCACCTGGTCCAGCGTCTGCACCGGCCCGCACGGCACGCCGACGGCCTCCAGCTTCGCCTGCCACGCCGCGCGCGTGTCCCGCGCCAAGGCGTCGGACAGGATGCCGACGATCGCCGCCCGGTTCTCCACCCGCCCGGCATTTTTCGCAAAGCGTGCATCGTCGGCCAGCTCCGGTCGGCCGATCACGCCGCAGACGCGGCGGAACAGGTTGTCATTGCCGCTGGCCACCATCAGGTGCCCGTCGCTGCACGGAAACGCCTGGTACGGCACGATCATCCCCACCCCCGACCCGGTGCGCTGCGGCAGCACCTGGCTCGCGATGTAGTCCGCCAGCGGAATCGCCATCCACGCGCAGGAGGTCTCGTACAGCGAGGTATCCACGACCCCGCCGCGCCCGGTGCGCGCCCGCTCGGCATGCGCGGCCAGGATGCCGATCACCGTCCACATCCCGGTCGCCAGGTCCATGATCGACACCGGCACCCGCACCGGCGGCCGCCCATCCTCGCCCAGCATCGACATCAGCCCGCCAAACGCCTGCATCAGCGGGTCATAGCCGGGCAGGGCGGATAGCGGCCCCTTGGCCCCGAATGCGCCGATATTGCAGAAGATCAGGCCCGGCTTCTCCGCCACCAGCCCCTCGGCCCCCAGCCCCAGCTTGTCCAGCGCCCCGGGCTTGAGGTTGTGCAGCACCACATCCATCTCCTCGACGATCAACCGCCGCACCTTCGCCCGCGTCGCTTCGTCAGACAGGTCGGCGGCGATGCCGCGCTTGGACCGGTTCATGGCGTGGAACACGGTCGACACCCCCTCGACAAAGGGCGGGCCCCAGCCGCGGGCGTAGTCCCCGGCGCCGGGGTTCTCCAGCTTGACCACGTCCGCGCCCAGCTCGCCCAGGATCATGCCGGCATAGGGCGCGGCAATGGAATGGCCGATCTCCAGCACGCGCAGGCCGGCTAGGGGTTTGGTCGACATCGGGGGCCCTCGGGAAAGGAAGCAAGGAAGCAGTTCTTTTTTGAAAAAAAGAACCAGAAAACTTTCATCCGTTTGCCCGCGGGAGGCGCGGACGCAAAGGAAGAGAGCATTATTGTTTCTTTTCTGCACAAAAGGAAGAAACCTTCCTAGCCCACCAGCGCGAACCAGTCCACCGGCCCCCGCTCCGCCACCGCATAGCCGAGGTCGCGCAGCGAGCCCACCGTCAGCTCCGACAGCGGCGCCGGCGCCCCGCCCAGCCGCGGGCGCACATCCAGCCACCCGGTCATCAGCTCGTGCCCCAGCGCCGCCTCGTCCCAATGCGACAGCGCCGTGCCGGCCCCGCCCTCGGTCTCCACCGGCACGGCCGCGGGCGCCGCGTCCCCTTGGGCGGCGATCAGCTTGCCATACGCGGCCACCGCATGCCCCCCGATGAACCCGCCCTGGTCCAACAGGCCCAGCCGGTCCCAGATCGTGCCGAAGCCCACGGCATGCAGCATCTCGTGCGTCACGATCTCGTCGAACAGCCCCTGGTCCAGATAGGACTGCGCATCGGCGACATCGAACCGCATCGTCGCGGCGGCCGGCAGGAAGCCGCTGACGCGCAGCGCCGTCGGCCCCGCCTGGCCCAGCACGCCGCCCACCCCGTCGATGGCGGCCAGCTCGGCCTGGATCACGATGTCGTCCACCGTCCGCCCGCCCACGCGCGCCGCCGGCACATCGCCCACGATCAGCGCGCTGAGCCGGTCCGCCGCGGCGATGAACACGTCCTGCATCGCCACCGTCCAGCCGCCCTGGAAGCGCAGCTCGATGTTGTAGCCGCCGGCCAGGCCGCTGACATAGGTGGTGCGCACCGCCAGCTCGCCGATCGGCGCTCCGCCGGGCATGGCCAGCCCGGCCCAGAGCCGCGCCTGCGCCGGCGCCTCCACATCATGCAGCCCCTCGACGCTGATGACGTCTCCGGTGGCCGGCGCGGCAACGAAGGGATGCGCCAGCGGCGCCCAGATGAAGCCGAACGGATCGCTCTCGGCCGGGATCTCGATGCGCAGCACGCCCGGCGAGTCGGCTTCAGGGGCGAGGTTCCACAGGCGGGGGGCGAGGCGCATCGAAAGGGCTCCCTCCCGCCCGCGCCAGGCTTGGCGACGGGGGGAGTCGGGGGACGCTGGGCAATTCTTGCCGCCCCCCGATATCGCCCGAATTGATCACCGAAGCGTCAACGGTTATGAGATAAATCTCAAAAAAGCGAATATCCCCCGTCGATCACAAAGGACTCCCCGGTGTGATACGCGCTGGCCTCGGACATGATGTAGACCGCGATGCCGCCGAAATCCGCCCGCGTGCCCCAGCGCCGCATCGGAATCCGCGGCATCACGTTGCCCGCGAATTTCGGATTGGCGATCGAACCGGCGGTCATGTCGGTCTCGATCCAGCCCGGCAGGATCGCGTTCGCCGTCACCCCGTGACGCGCCATCTCGACGGCGATGGATTGCAGCATCGACACCAGCCCGCCCTTGGTCGCGGAATAATGCTCGTTGCGCGCCGCCCCCTCGATCGCCGCCAGCGAGGCGGTGCCCACCAGCCGCCCGCCGCCGCCGCGCGTCACCATGTGCTTGGCCGCCGCGCGCAGCGTGTACATCGCGCCGTCCAGGTTCACCCGCAGCACCTTGTCCCACAGCGCGGTGTCGTAGTCCTGGAACGGCACGCTGCGCCCGGCGCCGATCCCGGCATTGGCAAAGCAGCCATCCACCCGCCCCATGGCGTCCAGCGTGCGCGCAAACGCCGCCTCCACCGCCGCCTCGTCGCCGACATCGCATTCCAGCGCCAGGATTTTCCGCCCGGTCGTCTCCAGCTCCGCCTTCGCCGCGGCGTTCTTGGCGGGGTTGGTCCCCCAGATCGCCACATCGCCGCCGGCCTGCGCGATGGCATGGGCCATGCCCAGCCCGATCCCGGAATTCCCCCCGGTGATCAGCGCGACTTTCCCCGATAGATCGAAGGGTGAATATGCCATCTCGTTTGCTCCCCGTTCCTATACCGCCGGCGCGACGCTCAGCCCCACCACCTTATGCTCGGCGATGAACCCGGCCACCATCCCGCTCGCCTTCGCCTCCTCGACAAAGGCCCGCAGGAAGGCCTGCCCGGCCATCAGCGCCTTGCCGCAGCCGATCGCCTGCTGCACCGCCATGAACTTGCCGTCCATGATCGTATGCCCCGGCGCCTTGTCATGGTCCCCGATCAGCCCCGGCCGCAGCCCGGCCAGGCAATCCACCCCGCCCTGCAGGTACATCTCGAACGCCCCGCCCAGCCCGTTCGCCCGCACCAGCGTCGCATGCTTGATGTTGCGCTCCAGCCAAAGATCATACGCCGCCCGCGCCGACACGCAGATGCGCACGCCCGGCTTGTCGACATCCGCGATCGTGCGCAGCGCCGATCCCGGCGGCACCATGTAGGTCGCCTCGATCTCGCAATACGCCGCGGTGAACGCGGTTTTTTCCGACCGCAGCGGATCGGCCCCGATCAGCCCGATATCCCACGCCCCGGTCCCCGCCGCATCGGCCAGCAGCCCGGGATTGGAATAGGGCACGCGGACCAGCCCAACCCCCAGCCGCCGCGCCACCTCGGCGGCCATGCTCGGCGACACCCCCACCGGCCCGCCCTCGGCGTCCTTGCCGGTGACGAGCAGGAAATTGCTCATGTTGATCCCCGCCCGCAGCACCCCGGTCGGCGCCAGTTCGGCGCGCGCGGCGGCAATATCAACCATGGCGTATCTCCCCGTCAGCCCTCGTTCCATGCCACCATGCCACCGCCGCACACGGCCCGAAAGGGCAGGGGGAGCCATGATCGCCGTCATCTTCGAAGTCCGCCCCGCCGAGGGCCGCCAGGATGCCTATCTCGACCTCGCCGCCAAGCTCCGCGACGACCTGGTGCAGATGGACGGCTTCATCAGCGTCGAGCGCTTCCAGAGCCTCACCGACCCCGAAAAACTCCTCTCGCTCTCCTTCTGGCGCGACGAGGCCGCCGTCGCCGCCTGGCGCAACCAGGCCCGCCACCGCGCCACCCAATCCGCCGGCCGGTCCGGCATTTTCGCCGAATACCGCCTGCGCGTGGCCGCCGTGCTGCGCGACTACGGGCTGGAGGAGCGCGAGCAGGCCCCCGATGACAGCCGGCTGCACCACGCATGACCCCCTACATCTGCACCACCTGCGGCACCCAGCACGCCCCCGGCGCCGCGCCCCCGCCGTCCTGCCCGATTTGCCAGGACGAACGCCAGTATGTCGGCCCCGCCGGCCAATCCTGGACCACGCTCGACGCTCTGCGCCGCACCCACGCCAACACCTGGCGCCTGCGCGAGCCCAATCTCTTCGACCTCCAGACCACTCCCAGCTTCGCCATCGGCCAGCGCGCCCACCTGCTGCGCACGCCGGCCGGCAACATCCTGTGGGACTGCATCGCCCTGCTGGACGAGGCGACCGAACACCTGGTCCGCGCCCTCGGCGGCCTGTCCGCGATCGCCATCTCCCACCCGCATTTCTACACCACCATGGCCGAGTGGGCCCGCGCCTTCGCCTGCCCTGTCTGGCTGCATGAAGCCGACCGCGCCCACATCCAGCGCCCCGACGCGGCACTCCGCTTCTGGTCCGGCCCCACCCACCGGCTCGCTGACGGCCTTACCCTGATCCACGCCCCCGGCCATTTCGACGGTTCGGCGATGCTGCATTGGCAGGCCGGCGCCGAGGGTCGCGGCGTGCTGCTCACCGGCGACGTGATCCAGCTGGTGCCGGATGCCGGCGCCGTCGGCTTCATGCGCAGCTACCCGAACCTGATCCCGCTGCCCGCCCGCGCCATCACGGGGATCGAGGCCGCCATCGCCCCCTTCGCTTTCGACCGCATCTACAACGCCTTCGCCCCGCAAGGCATGCTGTCCGATGCCAAGGCCAACATCGCCCGCTCCGCCGAGCGCTACCGGCGCTGGATTTCAAGCGGACCATGACCCCGGCCGATCCTGACGGTGTCGTGGCACGATGGCGCATCGATGCCTGGACTGTCGCAGACCTGCTCGCCGCACACGCGAAGATCCTCGACGAGCTGCGCACGCGCAGGATCATTCGAACGTCGAACAGCCCGCTGAGCGACTACGCCGAGCTGCTCTTCTGCCGCGCCTTCGGATGGGAGAGAGAGCAAAACGCGGCGAAAGGACACGACGCGACGGATGCGCAAGGAACCCGGTTCCAGATCAAGGCGCGGCGCCTGACCCGGCACAATGCGTCACGGCAACTCAGCGCCATTCGCGGCCTTGAAGGATCGCCGTTCGACCACTTGGCCGGCGTGCTGGTGGACGAATCATTTGGCATCGTTCGGGCAGCGCTCATCCCCCGCGCCATCGTCCACGCGAACGCCACCGAAGTCCCGTACACGAACAGCTGGCGGTTCCTGCTGCGTGACCACATCTGGAGCATTCCCGGCGTCTGCGACGTCACGCCGGAACTGCGCAACGCCGCATCAAACCTCTGAGGCTGTTCCCCTGATCCCCTGATCCGCCCCCAGCGCCGGCGCCCCGCTCACCACCGGCGGCCGCACCCCA
>JBIPLY010000180.1:0-8049 GCA_044369385.1 Acetobacteraceae bacterium
ACCGGCCAGCGCCGGGCTCATCGCGCCGAGCTGAACCTTCGAGCCGACCAGCGCCGGGGACATCGCGCCGAGCTGAACCTTCGAGCCGGCCAGGGCGGGCGACATCGCGCCGAGCTGAACCTTCGAACCGGCCAGCGCCGGGCTCATCGCGCCGAGCTGAACCTTCGAGCCGGCCAGCGCCGGGGACATCGCACCCAGCTTGACCTTGGAGCCAGCCAGAGCCGGGCTCATCGCGCCCAGGACAACCTTGGAAGTCGAGACGACGGTGAGGTTCGACATGGAGAGGCCCTTTTCATCCGAATTTTGTGACCGACGTTGCGTCGGCAGGTTCCGTGAGTTCGGTTATCGGCCCCGCCGCGCATTCAGTCGTATTAACGGCGTTAAGACGGCGTTAATACGATCTGTGAACGCCGATTTAACGTTCTTGAACACTCGTCCGCGTCCGCCGAGCCGGTTAACCAATGCAGCGGCACCACAAGCGCCGCAAACGGCAAAAACCCTAGGGAGTTCCTAGGGTTGATGGCAAGTTCGATGAATTTTGGCTACAATCTCAATTACCGGCGACCGTCGAAAAATACGTTCGGCCGCCAGAATTCGTGCCGCCTGTCCCGCTTGAACCCGGCCTGGCCCGCCAAGACCGGGTTAAATTTGCCTCATTCCGCGGGATCGACGCGTCATTTTTGCACCATTCTATCCCCAACAAGCCGACATGCAGCGCGAGGGAAAAGGTTACCGTTTCACGACGCGCCGAAAGTTTTGACGTAACTCTTTGTCACCCAAATCACGCCGCCGTGCCACCCACCGTCAGCCCCGAAAGCCGCAGCGTCGGCTGGCCCACCCCCACCGGCACGCCCTGCCCGCTCTTGCCGCAGGTGCCGATGCCGGGATCCAGCGCCATGTCGTTGGCCACCAGCTCCACCCGGGTCAGCGCATCCGGCCCGTTGCCGATCAGCGTCGCCCCCTTCACCGCCGCCCCGATCCGTCCGTCCTCGATCAGATAGGCCTCGCTGGCCGAGAACACGAATTTGCCGGAGGTGATATCCACCTGCCCGCCGCCAAAGTTCACCGCATACAGCCCGCGCTTCACCGAGCGGATCACCTCCTCCGGCGTCGCCGTCCCGCCCAGCATCACCGTATTGGTCATCCGCGGCATCGGCGCATGGGCATAGGATTGCCGCCGCCCGTTGCCGGTGGGCCGCACCCCCATCAGCCGCGCATTCAGCCGGTCCTGCAGGAAGCCGGTCAGGATGCCGTCCTCGATCAGCACCGTCCGTCCCGTCGGCGTGCCCTCGTCGTCCACCGACAGGCTGCCGCGCCGATCGGCCAGCGTGCCGTCATCGACCACGGTGACCCCCGGCGAGGCGATGCGCTGCCCCATCAGCCCGGAGAACGCCGAGGTCTTCTTGCGGTTGAAATCCCCCTCCAGCCCATGCCCGATCGCCTCATGCAGCAGGATCCCCGGCCAGCCCGACCCCAGCACCACCGGCATCTCTCCGGCCGGCGCGGGAATGCTGTCCAGGTTCACCAGCGCCTGGCGCAGCGCTTCGTCCACCGCCGCGCGCCAGGTCTCGGGCGTGACCATGCGCTCATAGGAGAAGCGCCCGCCGGTGCCGAAGCTGCCGGTCTCCCGCCGCCCGCCGCTTTCCACCACCACCGACACGTTCAGCCGCACCAGCGGCCGCAGATCGGCCACCCGGGCGCCGTCGGCGCGGATGATCTGCACCGCCTGCCACTCGCCGGCCAGCGAGGCCATCACCTGCTTCACCCGGGGATCGCGCCCGCGGGCATAGGCGTCGATTTCCGCCAGCACCCCGGTGCGCTTGGCAAAATCCATCCCGGTCAGCGGATTGGCATCGGTGTACAGCCGCCGGTTGGTGCCCTGCGGCGCCTCGGCCGCCACGCCGGAATGGCCCGACGCCACCGCCGAGACCGTGGCCGCCGCGCGCTTCAGCGCTGCCTCCGTCAGTTCCCCGGCATGGGCGTAGCCCGCTGCCTCCCCGGCGACGGCGCGCAGGCCGAAGCCCAGCGCGGTGTCGAACCCGGCGGCGCGGATGCGGCCATCGTCCAGGTTGATGCTCTCGCTCTCGCGGTATTCCAGGAACAGCTCCCCATCGTCCGCCTCGCGCAGCGCCTCGCGCGTGATCCGCTGCGCCGCCTCCAGCCCCAGCGTTGCCCCCTCGCGCGCGAAGAACAGCTCGTCGGTCACCGAAAGTGCAGCGGTCATCGCTATCGCTCCATCATGCCGGGCGCACCCGGTCCAGCGCCACCAGCGCCATGCTCAACACCACCACCGCCACGGCCTGGTGCAGCGTGCCCAGCCCCGGCGGCACAACATACAGCAAGGTGGCGATGCCCAGGGCGTATTGCACCCCGACCGCCACCGCCAATCCCATCAGCACCGGCCGCGCCGCGCTGCGCCACCCCGCCCACAAGGCCGCCCCGGCCAAAACCGCGACCAGCGTGGCCAAGACCCGATGGTTGAACTGCACGGCCGCCACATTCTCCGCCCAGTTGCGCAGGAACGGCGACAGCGCCGCATACCCCTCCGGCACCAGGCGCCCGTCCATCAGCGGAAACGTGTTGTAGGTCAGCCCCGCCCGCAGCCCGGCGACGAACCCGCCGGCCAGGATCGCCAGCGCCACCGCCACGCCGCACGCCCGGACCAGCCAGCGCACGGCCGGGGTCACCGCCAGCCCCGGCCCGTCGCGCAGCAGCTGCAACGCCGTCCACAGGATCGCGGCATGCAGCACCAGCGCCAGGCCCAGATGCACCACCAGCCGATAGGGCGACACCGCGGTCGCATCGGCGAAGAAGCCCGACGCCACCATGAACCAGCCCACCGCCCCCTGTGCGCCGCCCATCAGGAACAGCACCAGCAGCCGGGGCAGCAGCGCGCGCGGAATGGCGCCCTTCCACCACAGCCAGGCAAACGGCACCACGAAGGCCAGCCCGATCAGCCGCCCCCACAGCCGGTGCGCCCATTCCAGCCAGAAAATCTCCTTGAACCCCGCCAGGCCGAAGCCCTTGTTGACCAGCTCATACTGCGGAATCGTCCGGTACAGCTCGTACAGCCGCAGCCACTCCGCCTCGGAGAGCGGCGGCAGGATGCCACGAAGCGGCGCCCATTCCATGATCGACAGCCCCGACCCGGTGAGCCGCGTCGCCCCGCCGAGCGCCACCATCACCAGGATCATGCCGCACATCGCCAACAGCCAGTAAGCGACGGCGCGGTGCTGGGTCATCCGGTCAGGCGGGGCATCAAATGGCATGCCGCATCATATAGGTGCGGTCACGAAGCCGACAGGGGCGAGGAAGAAAGGAAAGACAAGGCCGGGCGCTGCCCGGCCTTACTTCGGCGCCGGCATCGCGATCCGCCGCCCGATCCAGTCCGGCCGGGGATGCCCGGCATGGGCCGCCGCCGCGGCCTCGATCCGTGCGCGCACCGCCTCCGGCCACGGCACAACCTTGCGGATGCGCAGGTCGACATGCAGGTACATCAGCTCCTGCGTCGCCGCCCGGCGGCCATCGTCGAGCCGGTACATCTCATGCGCCAGGTGCACGCGCTTGGCGTCCACCCCCAGCACCCAGGTCACCACGCGGGCCTGTTCGCCCAGCAGCAGCTCGGCCTCGTACATGTTGTGCGATTCGGCGGCGAAGGTGCCGCAGCCTTCGCGGTCCTTGTAGGCGTAGGAGCAGTCGAACACGTCGAACAGCAGGTCGGTGCCCAGGTCGAAGGCCACGGTGTAGTAGGCCAGGTTCATGTGGTTGTTGCCGTCGATCCAGTCCGGCTTGACCTCCACCAGGCCGCTTTCGAACGGCGCGGCCCAGAAGCCGGGGCTGGTGCGCGGATCGGCAGGCACGGTCATGCCGCCCTCCAGATCTCGCCCTCGGCGATGGCGCGGCCGTCCTCGCGCAGCTTCTCCAGATGGGCGATCACGGTGCGCTGGGCGGCGGGGCGCAGCTTCGGGTTGACGGTGGCATAGAGCGTGTCGACCAGGCCCATCGCGGTGGTGGGCCCGGCGGCCAGCGCGCCGGCGATCGCGGCCTCGCGCTGGGCGCGGTGGGTCAGCAGGGCGCGGGCGAAGGGCATCGGGTCGTCCACCATCGGGCCGTGGCCGGGCAGATAGACGCGGTCGTCGCGCGCCAGCATCCGGCGCATCGAGTCGAAATAGGCGCGCATGTTGCCGTGCGGCGGGCTGACCACGCTGGTGGACCAGCTCATGATGTGGTCGGCGGTGAACACCACGCCGTCGCGCGCGAAGCACAGATGGTCGCTGGCATGGCCCGGGGTGTGGATCGCCGTCCAGCCGGCCACGTCGTCGCCGTCGTGCAGCGGCATGTCGGGCGTGTGCGCCGCGTCCTGGCTCTGGTGGAAACTCCAGACCTTCGCGCCGGTTGCCGCCTTCAGCGCCGGCACGCCGGCCAGGTGGTCGGCATGGGTGTGGCTGAGGATGATCCGCGCCACCCGCCCGCCGGTGGCGCGCAGGATGTCGGCGAGGTGCCCGGCGTCGTCGGGGCCGGGGTCCAGCACGCTGACACCGTCTTCGCCGTCGATCAGGTAGGTGTTGGTGCCGTGATAGGTGAACGGGCCGGGATTGGCCGCCACCAGGCGCGAAATCCCCGGCAGCATCGCCACCACCGCGCCGCGCTCCGGCACCGGTTCGGTCAGGAAGCCCATCGAAATTCCCCTTGCTCGTCGCCGCCATTCAACCGCAGCTTCCGCCGCATGCAAACCCCGGCGAAATGTGGCACATGTCGCGGCCATGGAACCGGGCGAATACGCGCTGATGGACGCGGCCGAAGCGGGCATGTGGTGGTACCGCGCGCTGCATGCCCGCATGGCCGACACGCTGGCGGGCACCAGGGGCCGGGTGCTGGATGCCGGCTGCGGCACCGGGGGGCTGCTGGCGCGGCTGCGCGGCCTGCCGGGGATCGAGCTGCATGGGCTGGAATACGATGCCAGCGCCGCCGCGCGCGCCGCCGCCAAGTCCGGCGCGATCATCGCGCGCGGCAGCATCAACGCCCTGCCCTATGCCGATGCCAGCTTCGCCGCGGTGCTCAGCGCCGATGTGCTGTGCCATGCCGCGGTCGATCCGCCGACGGCCCTGGCGGAGTTGCGCCGGGTGCTGGTGCCGGGCGGGTTGCTGGTGCTGAACATGCCGTCGTACCAGTGGCTGATGAGCGCCCATGACACCGCGGTTCACAACACGCGGCGCACCACCGCTGGCGCCCTGGCCCGCGAGCTGTCCGCCGCCGGGTTCGCACGGGTGCGGGCGCGCTACTGGAACGGGCTGCTGCTGCCGCTGATGATCCTCCAGCGCAAGCTGCTGGCGCGTGGCGAAACCGTGTCCGACGTCGCCGCGTTTCCGCCTTTCATCGATGCCACCTTCCATGCGCTGACGGCGCTGGAGCGTCGCCTGGCCCTGCCGCTTCCCTGTGGCGGCTCGGTCCTGGCCACTGCCCGCAAGCCGGAGGCGACCGCATGACCGCCAACCCCCCCGCCTTCGCCCCCGAGGACGCTCCCATGAAGCGCTATGTCGCCAAGCTCGCCCCCGCCGCCGGCCGGATGGGGTTGATCGCGCCGCCGTCGATCGGGCTTTCCATCGTGGTGCCGGTGTATCGCGGGGCGGCCACCGTCGCCTCGCTGGTCACCGCGCTGGCCGCGCTTCGGCCCGAGGGGGGGATGGAGGTGGTGCTGGTCAATGACGGCAGCCCGGACGATTCCGGGGATGTCTGCCGCGCCATTGCCGCCAATCCGCCGCTGGTGGCCGGCACCGACCAGGCGCTGCCGGTGGTCTATATCGAGCACGCGCGCAACTACGGCGAGCACAACGCGGTGATGACCGGGCTGCGCCATGTTCGCGGGCGCTATGTCATCACCATGGATGACGACCTGCAGAACCCGCCGGAGGAGGTCACCAAGCTTTACGACCACGCAAGGCTGGGCAACTGGGATGTGGTCTACACCCGCTATGCCAGCAAGAAGCACGCGCCCTGGCGCAACCTGGGCAGCCAGTTCGCCAACAAGGTCGCCGACTGGCTGCTGGACAAGCCGAAGGGGCTGTATCTCTCCTCCTTCCGCTGCATGTCCGCGCTGGTGGTGCGCAGCGTGACGCGGTATCGCGGGCCGTACCCCTATGTCGACGGGCTGATCATGCAGGTGACGCAGCGCATCGACAGCATCGAGGTGCGCCACCTGCCGCGCGCCGAGGGGCGCAGCAACTACACGCTCAAGCGCCTGGTGCGGCTGTGGCTGAACCTGGCCACCAGCTTCTCCCTCGCGCCGCTGCGCATGGCGGTGCTGGCGGGGATCGCGATGGCGTCGCTGGGGCTGGCCGGCGCCGCCTTCACCATCTTCGAGGCGCTGTTCAGCCGTGAGACGCCGACCGGCTGGGCCTCGACGATGACGGTGATCCTGCTGGTGGCCGGAGTGCAATCCATGGTGCTGGGCGTGATGGGCGAATATATCGGGCGCACCTTCCTGTCGGCCAACGGCAAGCCGCAGGGCACGGTGCGCAGCATCGATCGCAGCCGGTCGGCGCGGGCCACGCCGGTGCAGGCCGCGCGCGACGAGCGGGCGGCCTGAGGGTGGGGGTCTACTGGGCGGTTTTGGCGGCGGCGATCGTCACCTCGATGGCGGGGCAGACGCTGTTGAAGGCCGGGGCGGGGGCGGGGGATTTCATCGCCCAGCTGCTGGACTGGCGGACCATCGTGGGGCTGGGGTTGTACGGCGGGGCGGCGATCCTGTACATCGTGGCGCTGCGGCGGATCCCGATGTCCGTGGCGCTGCCGTGCACGGCCATCTCTTATGTCGCCGCGGCGCTGATCGGGCACTTCGCCTTTGCCGAGCCGCTGGGGTTGCAGCATATCGCGGCGCTGGCGCTGATCAGCGCGGGGGTGGTGCTGCTAGCGCTGGCCTAGGGTGGGAAGGCAAGGCAAGGCTGGGCTCCGCCCCTGCGACGCGAAGGCGCGTCGCATTACCCGCCAGGGGCCGAGCCCCTGGACCTCGAATTATTAAATTGTTTTACAAATATGGTATTAAAATAGAATACGGGATTGTATTTTAGTATATGAGGTCCAGGGGCTCGGCCCCTGGCGGGTAATGCGACGCGCCTTCGCGTCGCAGGGGCGGAGCCCAGCCTTTTCTTTGTTTGTCTATTTTCCGTTCCGCCACCTTTGCCATCCCGCGGCGCGCAGGTCGCAGGCCGGGCAGGTGCCGCAGCCGTGGCCCCAGGCGTGGCGGTGGGTGCGGTCGCCGCGGTAGCAGGAATGGGAGTGTTCCAGGATCAGCGCCACCAGGGCCGGGCCGCCGAGGTCGTGGGCCATCTGCCAGGTGCCGGCCTTGTCGGTCCACATCAGCGGGGTTTCCAGCACGAAGCGGCGGTTCATGCCGAGGTTCAGCGCGAGCTGCATCGCCTTGATGGTGTCGTCGCGGCAGTCGGGGTAGCCGGAGTAGTCGGTCTCGCACATGCCGCCGACGATCGCCTTCAGGCCGCGGCGGAAGGCGATGGCGGCGGCGTAGGTCAGGAACAGCAGGTTGCGGCCGGGCACGAAGGTGTTGGGCAGGCCCTCGGCGGTCATGGCGATTTCGGCGTCGCCGGTCAGCGCGGTGGCGCCGATGCCGGCGAGCGCGCCGCCCATCTCGACCATGTGATCCGGGCCGAGGCGGTTGGACCAGCCGTGCATCGCGGCCATGGCGTCGCGCAGCGGGGCGCGGCAGGCGAGCTCGACGGCGTGGCGCTGGCCGTAGGCGAAGCCGACCGTCTCGACGCGGGCGTAGCGCGCCAGCGCCCAGGCCAGGCAGGTGGCGGAATCCTGGCCGCCGGAAAACATGACGAGCGCGGCGGAGTCGGGGGCGGGGGTCATGCGCGGGCTATAGCATGGGCGGGGCGTACATGGAGGCGGCTCCCGGCCGGAGGGATTCCGGGGGAGTTTTTCGGGCGCTGGGCGGCGTTCAGGCGTGGCGACGGGTGCCGCGGCGGGGCGGGGCGCGGGCGGCGGGCATGCGAACGCACATGACGGCGCAGCGGCGGCGAGAAGGGTCTTCTC
>JBIPLY010000181.1:0-8030 GCA_044369385.1 Acetobacteraceae bacterium
AGCGCTTGACGATCTCGCTGGCCGGCTCGACCTCCTCGATCGGCACCGGGGTGGCGGTGCGGAACTCCAGCAGGCCGCGGATGGTGAGCAGGCGCTGCGATTGGTCGTTGATGCGGGCGGCGAAGCGGCGGTAGGCGTCGGGCTGGTTGCCGCGCACGGCGTGCTGCAGGTCGGCCACCGTGTCTGGCGACCAGACATGGTCCTCGCCGCGCAGGCGGAAGGCGTAGTCGCCGCCGGGATCGAGCTGGTCGCGATAGACCAGGTCGTCGCCATAGGCGGCGCGGTGGCGCAGCACCGTCTCCGCGGCGATCTCGGCCATGCCGGCGCCCTGGATGGTGGTGGCGGTGCCGGTGAAGCATTTCTCCACGAAGGCGTCGGACAGGCCGACAGCGTCGAATATCTGGGCGCCGCAATAGGACTGGTAGGTGGAGATGCCCATCTTGGACATCACCTTCAGGATGCCTTTTCCCACCGCCTTGATGAAGTTCTTGCGGACCTCGTAGGCGCTGAGCTTCATGCCTTCGGAGATGCGCAGGGATTCCAGCGTGTCGAAGGCGAGCCAGGGGTTCACCGCCTCGGCGCCGTAGCCGGCGAGCATGCAGAAATGGTGGACCTCGCGCGCCTCGCCGGTCTCCACCACCAGGCCGGTGCTGGTGCGCAGGCCCTGGCGGATCAGGTGGTGATGGACCGCCGCCGTGGCGAGCAGGGCGGGGACGCCGATGCGTTCGGCGCCGGTGGCGCGGTCGGACAGGATCAGGATGTTGTGGCCGGCCAGCACCGTGTCGGTGGCCTCGCGGCACAGGCGTTCGACGGCGCGCTCCAGGCCGGCAGCGCCCTCGGCGGCGGGCCAGGTGGCATCGATGGTGGCGGCGCGGAAGGCCCCGCCGATCTGGCCGGAGATGGTGCGGATCTTGGCCAGCTCGGCATTGGTCAGCACCGGCTGGCTGACCTCCAGCCGGTAATGCGTGCCGGCGTGGTGGCCGAGCAGGTTCGGGCGCGGCCCGATCATGCTGACCAGCGACATCACCAATTCTTCCCGTGTCGAATCAATCGGCGGGTTGGTGACTTGAGCAAAATTCTGCTTGAAGTAGTTGTAGAGCAGCTTGGGCTTGCGCGAGAACACCGCGATCGGGGTGTCGGTGCCCATCGAGCCGATCGGGTCGTCGCCCTCCTGCGCCATCGGGGTCAGGAAGAACTGCAGGTCTTCCTGGGTGTAGCCGAAGGCCTGCTGGCGGTTCAGCTCGGTGGCGTTGTCGGCGGTGTGGCCGTTGGGCTCGTCGGTATCGGGCAGGTCTTCCAGCTTGACCTGGGTGGCCTTCAGCCATTCCTCGTACGGGTGCTGGCTGGCCAGGTTGGCCTTGATCTCGGCGTCGTCGATGATGCGGCCCTGTTCGAGGTCGATCAGCAGCATCTTGCCGGGCTGCAGGCGCCATTTGCGCAGGATGCGCTCTTCCGGCACCGGCAGCACGCCGGTTTCGCTGGACAGGATCACCAGGTCATCATCGGTGACCAGGTAGCGGGCCGGGCGCAGGCCGTTGCGGTCCAGCGTGGCGCCGATCTGGCGGCCGTCGGTGAACGCGATCGCGGCGGGGCCGTCCCAGGGTTCCATCAGGGCGGCGTAATACTCGTAGAAGGCGCGCCGTTCCGGGTCCATCAGCGGGTTGCCGGCCCAGGCCTCCGGGATCAGCATCATCATCGCGTGGGCCAGGGAGTAGCCGCCGGCGATCAGGATTTCGAGCGCGTTGTCCAGGCACGCGGTGTCGGACTGGCCGTGCGGGATCAGCGGCCACATCTTGTCCAGGTCCGCGCCCAGCAGCGGCGAGGACATCGAATGCCGGCGGGCGAACATCCAGTTGACGTTGCCGCGCACGGTGTTGATTTCGCCGTTATGGGCGATGAAGCGATAGGGGTGGGCCAGGCGCCAGGACGGGAAGGTGTTGGTGGAGAAGCGCTGGTGCACCAGGGCGAGCGCGCTCTCGCACAGCGGGTTGCGCAGGTCGGCGTAGAAGCTCTGCACCTGGGGCGCCAGCAGCAGGCCCTTGTAGACCAGGGTGCGGGTGCTGAAGGAGGGCATGTAGAGCTCGGCCAGGCCGGGCTGCTGGTTCTTCGCGCCGAGGTCGCGGACGTTGTTCAGCACCTGCTTGCGGATGGTCAGGACCTTGCGCTCGAAAGCGTCCTGGTCGCGGATGGCGGGGTTGCAGACGACGATCGCCTGGCGGATCACCGGCATCGTCTCGATCACGCGCTCGCCCAGGCCGGACGTGTCGGTGGGCACGTCGCGCCAGCCGAGCAGGGTCTGGCCCTCGACCTTCGCGATGCGCTCGATCAGGGCCTCGGCGGTGGCGCGGCTGGGCTTGTCGCGCGGCAGGAAGCACATGGCCACCGCATAGCGGCCGGGCGGCGGCAGGATGAGGTCGGCGGACTTGGCCCAGGCGCGCAGCAGGGTGTCGGGGATCTGGATCAGGCAGCCGGCGCCGTCGCCAACCAGCGGATCGGCGCCGACGGCCCCGCGATGGTCGAGGTTCACCAGGATCTGCAAACCACGTCGAACGATGTCGTGGGATTTGGCGCCCTTGATGTTCGCGACGAAGCCGACGCCGCACGAATCATGTTCGTTGGCGGGGTTGTACAGGCCTTGCGGGGCAGGCAGGTCAGCCCAGTCGTTCATGTCCATCGCCAATTCCTCCCGTGCCCGCCAGTGGTCGCGGCGGGCCATCGCACGCAGTTCGGCAACAGGCCGCCCACGGCGATCGAGACCGCTGCCGGCAAGCGCACATTGCTGCGGCGCACCCTAGGGCCATGACACGGCTGTTGCAATTTCGCCTGCGGCACGGCCTGTTGGCGGGGGCCAGCGAGAGGGGATGTGCGATGACTGGAGACGAATTGACCGCCTGGGCGCTGGGCAATGGCTGGCAGGTGATTGCCGGGCATCCCAGCCTGACCAAGCCTTCGGCGCCGAAGGAGGCGATCGTGCGGATGGTGCTGAAGGCAACGGTGGTGGCGATCGAGGTGAAGAAGCCGGCAGGCAAGTGGGAGAAGTTTTCCAGCGCCGCCTATGCCAAGGTGGTGCCCGATGAAGAGGATGGCGCGCCGCTGGGCCTGGGGCTGGAGACGCTTCCGGGGTTCCGCATGCTGATGCGCGAGAACAAGGATCGCCAGGTGTTCGCGAAGATGAAGGGCTGATTCTCAGTACATGCCTTCGTCAATCCCGCGCGCCGCTTCGATCAGGAGCGCCCGCCCATAGGCCGTGAAGGATCGCCCGATCTCCACCCGCCAGGCGTCGTCCGCCAGGCGCCACAGGATGATGCCCGCGCGGCCGAGGATGGTGCGGGTGGCCATGCCCGGCGGGAAGGCGGCGGTGTGCAGGTCAAGCGGGCAGCCGGCCGAGAGCGCACGGGCGGCGGCGGGGCCGCGCAGGACCAGGGCCGCGAAGCCGTCCGAGATGTCGACCAGGCTGTGCGGCAGGCCGGCCAGCGCGGCGGCGAGGTCGTTGGGCGGCGACAGCAGCAGCCATTCGTCGGGGCCGAGCCAGACGGCGGCGCATTCGCCGGCCTGGGCGGTGCTGTGCGGGGCCAGCGGCAAGGCCAGGCCGAGGGCGGCGCCGGCACGGGCGGCCACGATGGCGTCGCCGCGCAGGCTGAAGCGGGCGACGGGCGGGGCTTCGGCGATGTCAATCATGCAGGCGGCTGCCTTGCGGGTCGAGGAAGCAGGGCGCGCAGACCCGGGCCGGGATGGTGCCGCCGCCCGCGGTGAGGAAGACGCGTTCGCCGATGCGGGCGCGGCCGGCGGCGAGCAGGGCCAGGGCAATGGGATGGCCGAGCGAGGGGCTGGGATAGGCGGAAGTGACGTGGCCCAGGGCCGGGGTGCTGCGCGGCGGGGCGGGCATGGCGACAATCTGCGCGCCGTCCTCCGGCAGGGCATCGGGCAGCAGGCCGACGAGCTGGCGACGGTCCGGGGCGGCGAGGTCGGGCAGCGACAGGGCGCGGCGGCCGACGAAGTCGCGCTTGCTGGCGGCGATGGAAAAGCCGAGGTCGAGCGGGGTCACGGTGCCGTCGGTTTCCTGGCCGACGAGGAAAAAACCCTTTTCGGCGCGCATGACGTGCATCGCCTCGGTGCCGTAGGGGGTGGCGCCGGCGGCGCGCAGCATGTCCCACAGGGCGGCGGCATGGCGGGCGGGCAGGTTGATCTCCCAGCCGGCCTCGCCGGTGAAGCTGACGCGCATGACGCGGGCGGGATGGCCGGCGACCGTGGTGTCGCGGATGTCCATGTGGCGCATCGCCGCGGCTTCGGGCGCGAGCGGGGCCAGCAGGGCGCGGGCCTGCGGGCCCTGGAGCGCGAGTGTGGCCCAGTGCTCGGTGGTGGAGGTGAGCCAGACGCGCAGGTCCGGCCATTCGGTCTGGCGGTAATCCTCCATGTGAGCCAGCACGCGCGCGGCACCGGTGGTGGTGGTGGTGACGTGGAAGCGGTCTGGCGCCAAGCGGGCGACGATGCCGTCATCCAGCACGAAGCCGGTCTCGGCGGCCATCACCGCATAGCGGCAGCGGCCGGGGGCGAGGGTGTCCAGGCGCTGGAGGTAGAGGCGTTCGAGGAAGGCCGCGGCATCGGGGCCGGCGACTTCGATCTTGCCGAGGGTTGAGGCATCGAACAATCCGGCGCCGGCGCGCGTGGCAGTCACCTCGCGGGCCGTGGCGGCGGCGGGGGTCTCGCCGGGGCGGGGAACGTGGTTGGGGCGGAGCCACTGGCCGACCGGCTCGAACACCGCGGCCTCGGCGACCAGGCGATCGTGCAGGGGCGTGGTGCGGATCGGGTCCGACAGTGGGCCGCGCGCGGGGCCGGCCAGGGTGCCGAAGCTGGTCGGCGTGTAGGGCGGGCGGAAGGTGGTGGTGGCGGGGCCGCCCGCGGCGAGCGCGAACAGCGCGGGATTGCCGGTCTTGCCCTGATCGGTGCCGAGGCCGGCGGCTGTGTAGCGCTTCAGGTGCTGGACGCCTTGGAACCCCTCGGCGCGGGCCTGGGCGATGTCGCTGGCAGTGACGTCGTTCTGGAAATCAACGAAGGCTTTTCCGCGCGTGGCGGGATCGAGGATGCCGGGGGCGGCCCCTGGGGCGTGGTCGGCTTGTACTGACGGCGGCGCGGCGGCGAACAGCGCGCTGCCCTGGGCGAGGGCTTCAGCCAGGGTCCGGGTGCCGTTGCAGCCGCCGATGCTGGCGATCGGGTCGACGGGCGTCGGCAGGAAGGCGCCGATCTCCGGGCTCCAGACGGGGCTGCCACCGGACTGGGCGAAGAGGTGGATGGCGGGCGTCCAGCCGTTGCACATCAGCAGCGCGTCGCAATCGAACCAGCGGGTGCGGCCGTCATCGGTGCGGCCGAGGCGGACGCTGTCGATCCGGTGGCGGCTTGTGTGCGTGCCGAGGATGCGCCCGCCGGTCAGCACGGCAATCCCGGCGGCGCGGGCGGCGGCCGGGAGCGGGCCGTCGGCAGCGGCGCGCAGGTCGACGACCAGCTTCACCACCACCCCGGCGGCGGCGAGGTCGATCGCGGCGCGATAGGCGGTGTCGCAGGCGGTGGCGATGACAACGGCGCTGCCCACCTTGACCCCGTGCCGCAGCAGGTAGTCGCGCGCCGCGCCGGCCAGCATCACGCCGGGGCGGTCGTTGCCGGGAAACAGCAGCGGGCGTTCGATGGCGCCGGTGGCGAGCACGATGCGCTTTGCCCGAACCTGCCAGAGGCGTTCGCGCGGCAGCTCCGGGTCCGGCACGGCCAGGTGGTCGGTCACGCGCTCGGCCAGGGCGGCGAGGTGGTGGGGATAGAGGCCGAAAGCGGTGGTGCGGGGCATCACCCGCGCGCCCAGACGCCCCAGTTCCGCCAGCGCGCCGGCGAGCCAGTCCCGCGCCGGAATGCCGTCGACCAGGGCGGCAATCTCGGTCAGCAGTGCGCCGCCGGGCTCAAGGGTCTCGTCGCACAGGATCACGCGCTGGCCGGCGCGGGCGGCGGCCAATGCGGCAGCCAGGCCGGCGGGGCCGGCGCCGACCACCAGCACGTCGCAATGCTCGTAATAGCGCGCGTAGCGGTCCGGGTCCGCTTCCGTCGGCGCCCGTCCGAGGCCGGCCATGCGGCGGATCGCCGGTTCGAACAGGCGGTGCCAGAGGCCGAGGCCGCGCGGGCCCATGAAGGTCTTGTGCTGGAACCCCGCCGGCAGCAGCGGGGCGGCCAGGCCGGCGAGGGCGCCGTAATCGGTGCCGAGCGACGGGTAGCGGTTCTGGCTGATGGCCTCCAGCCCGTCATACAGCTCGACCTGGGTGGCGCGCAGGTTCGGCGTGATGCGGCCCCCAGCGCTCCGGCCAGCGTCGCGACGGATGGTGACCAGGGCGTTCGGCTCCTCCGCCCCGCTGGCCAGGATGCCGCGCGGGCGGTGGTATTTGAACGAGCGGCCGACCAGGTGGACGCCGTTGGCCAGCAGGGCGGAGGCCAGGGTGTCGCCGCGGCAGCCGAGATAGTCGGTGCCGTCGAAGCGAAAGCGCAGCTCGGCGCTGCGATCGATGCGCCCGCCAGCCTCGGTGCGCATGGAGTCCGGCAGCAGCCGGCCCTGGAACATGCGCCCGACCAGCAGGCGCTGCATCATGCCCTCGTGGCGCGACGAGCCGATCATGGTGCCGGCACCCCGGCGGGCCAGGTGGCCAGGATGCGGTCGGTCTTGGTGTCGCGCCTTGCGTTGAAGAAGCGGCCGCAGCCGTGCAGGTGGCGCCAGCGCTCGTCGGCCGGGCCGAGCGGGTTGGCGCGGTGGTGGAGATAGGCGGTCCAGGCTTCGTCAGTGGCCGTGGCGGGGTCCGGGCGCAGCAGATGGGCCTGGCCGGCGTGGCGGAACTCCGGCTCCGGGCGGTAGTCGGCGCAGTAAGGGCAGAAAATCAGCAGCATCAAGCGTCTTCTTTTTTTGTAAAAAAAGAAGCAAAAAAACTTTCATCCATGAGCAAGCGGATAGAAGTTTTTTGGTTCTTTTTTTCAAAAAAGAACATGCTTGCTTCCTTAATGCGCCACAGCCGCGGCGGCGGCTTCATCGATCAGCCCCCCGCTGCGGAACCGGTCGAGCGCGAACGGGGCGGCGATCGGATGCGGCGAGCCGGCGGCGATGGTGTGGGCGAAGACGTGGCCGGAGCCGGGTGTGGCCTTGAACCCGCCAGTGCCCCAGCCGCAGTTCACGAACAGGCCGGGCACCGGGGTCAGGCCGATGATGGGCGAGCGGTCCGGCGTGACATCGACGATGCCGCCCCAGGAGCGCATCATGCGCAGGCGGCGCAGCGTGGGGAACAGCTCGCACACCGCCTCCAGCGTGTCGGCGGCGATGTGCAACCCGCCGCGCTGGGTGTACGAGGGGTAGATGTCGGTGCCGCCGCCGATCACCAGCTCGCCCTTGTCGGATTGCGAGATATAGGCGTGCACGGTGTTGGACATCACCACGCAGGGCATCACCGGCTTCACCGGCTCGCTGACCAGCGCCTGGAGCGGGAAGCTCTCCAGCGGCATGGTCAGCCCGGCCATGGCCATCAGGACCGAGGTGTGCCCGGCGGCGACCACGGCGACCTTCGGCGCGGCGATGAAGCCGCGGGGGGTCTCAACGCCGGCCACCGCGCCGCTGGTGTCGCGGCGGATGCCGGTGACCGGGCAATTCTGGATGATATCCACGCCCAAGGCGCTGGCGGCCCGGGCATAGCCCCAGGCGACGGCGTCATGGCGCGCGATGCCGCCGCGACGTTGCAGGGCGGCCCCCAGAACGGGATGGCGGGCCGTGGGCGCGATGTCCAGGATCGGGCAGAAATCGCGGGCCTGCTCCGGGGTCAGCCACTCGTTGTCGATGCCGGCCAGGCGGTTGGCGTGGATGTGGCGCTGCAGCACCACCGTGTCGTGGTGGCTGTGGGACAGCATCATCACGCCGCGCGGCGAATACATGACGTTGCAGTTCAGCACGTGCGACAGGTCTTGCCACAGCCCCATGCTGTGCTCGTAGATCGCCTCCGACTCCTCGCGCAGGTAGTTGC
>JBIPLY010000182.1:0-7986 GCA_044369385.1 Acetobacteraceae bacterium
CAGGTCTTCGAACAGGCGACCTACCTGCCGGACAACGTGAAGAAGATCTACCACGCGCTCGGCAACTCGGTGGTGATCTCGGTCTCGGTGACCTTCCTGACCCTGATCTTCGCCTCGCTCTCGGCCTATACCGTGGTCAAGCTGAACCTGCGCTGGGTCTCCTGGCTCCTGACGGTGAACGTCTTCGCCCGCTTCGTGCCGATCATCGTGCTGATGATCCCGCTTTACGTGGTGTTCCGCCAGTTGGGCCTGCTGAACTCGATGTGGGGCGTGATCATCGCCCTCACCGGCTTCCTGCTGCCATACGGCATCCTGATCCTGGTGCCGTATTTCGCCTCGATCCCGAAGGAGCTGGACGAAAGCGCCCGCATCGACGGCTGCACCCGCTTCAGCGCCTTCCTGCGCATCACCCTGCCGCTCTCCACGCCCGCCTTGGCCAGCTACGGCGCCATCGTCTTCATCATCGCCTGGAACGACCTGCTGATCCCGCTGATCCTGAACAACCGGGCGGAGTTCATGACCCTGCCGGTGGTGATCGCCAGCCTGGTCGGCGACGTCTTCGTGGTGTTCAACCTGATGATGGCGATCTGCCTGATCGCGCTCACCCCCTCGGTGCTGCTGGTCATGCTGCTGCGCAAATTCGTCGTCGAGGGCCTCACCGCCGGCGGGGTGAAGGGCTGACGCCCCTCACCCCGTCCCGTAGATCCGGTCCCCCGCATCCCCCAGCCCGGGCCGGATATACCCGTTCTCATCCAGCCCCCGGTCGATGCACCCGACATAGACCGGCACATCGGGATGCTGCGCGTGAAACGCGGCAATGCCCTCGGGGGCCGCGATCAGACAGGCAAACCGGATCGCCACCGCCCCGGCCTGCTTGACCCGCGCCACCGCCACCGCCGCCGAATGCCCGGTGGCCAGCATCGGGTCCACCACCACCACCAGCCGCGCGCCCACATCCTCCGGCAGCTTCAGATAGTACTCCACCGGCCGCAGCGTGGCATGGTCGCGATACAGCCCGACATGCCCCACCCGGGCTGCCGGCACCATGTCCAGCATCCCCTCCAGCATCCCGTTGCCCGCCCGCAGGATCGACACCAGGCACAGCTTCTTGCCCGCGATCTGCGGCGCCATCATCGGCTCCAGCGGCGTATCCACCGGCACCATCTCCAACGGCAGGTCGCGCGTCAGCTCATAGGCCATCAGCTGCGCCACTTCGCCGGCCACCCGCCGGAACGCGATCGTCGTCGTCGTCCGGTCGCGCAGGATCGACAGCTTGTGCTGCACCAGCGGATGGTCGCACACGATCACATTCCTCACCGTCGTCTCCCGAATCGCCGGCGCCCAGGATTGCACACCCCGGCCTCCTTGCGCCAAGGTAACGGCAAAACGCACGGGAAACCGCCATGGAC
The DNA here is from genome assembly GCA_044369385.1 of Acetobacteraceae bacterium. Classification (GTDB taxonomy): domain Bacteria; phylum Pseudomonadota; class Alphaproteobacteria; order Acetobacterales; family Acetobacteraceae; genus CAMDGX01. Next base: position 1,410 of record JBIPLY010000182.1, read on the forward strand.
GCCACCACCGCCGGCCCCACCCAGCTCCTGACCGCCGACGAGATCGCCCAGTACCGCCGCGACGGCTGGGTGCTGCTGCGCGGCCTGCTCGGCCCGGCCACCATCGCGGCGTGCAAACAGGCCCTCACCGGCCTGGCCACCGGCGCCATCCCGCGCCGCGAAACCACCCTGATGTTCGAGACCGGCTTCGAGAACGCCGCCCAGACGCCGGAGCGCTGCGAGGACTTCATCCGCAAATACATGGACTTCACCGAAGACGCCCCCGCCCTGCGCGCCGCCGCCCACAGCCGCCGCCTGCACCTGGTGCTCGACCAGCTCCTCGGCCAGGGCCGCCTGCTGTTCCAGGAGATGGCCCTGGTCAAGCCGCCGCGCATCGGCAGCGAAAAGCCCTGGCACCAGGACGCGTCCTATTTCCGCCTCACCGACCCCGGCCTGATCGTCGGCGTCTGGATCGCGCTCGATGCCGCCCTGCCGATGAACGGCTGCATGGAGCTGGTCCCCGGCACCCACCTGGAAGGCGGCGTGCCGCACCAGCACGAGAACGACTTCAACCGCTGCCGCATCATCCCGGGCAAGCTCCGCGCCGCCGAGCGCATCCCGATCTCGATGCAGCCCGGCGACGCCCTGGTGTTCCACTCGCTGCTGCACCACTACACCGCGCCCAACACCTCGGAGCTGCGCCGCCGCGCCCTGCAATACCATTACCACCAGATCGGCGCCGTCTGGGGCGACGTCGAAACCCACCGCGCCCATTTCCACGACGAGCACGGCGAATACGCCGGCTGCACCGTCCCGCACGGCGCGGACGCGAACACCAACTACAATTACCGCGAGGGCCTGCCCCGCCCGATCTCCCTCACCGACACCAGCGCGTAAGCGCCGCAATGCCCGCCGCCTCCTGCCCCGGCCGTCGCGCCCAAAGCCGACGGCCCCAGGCGGCGTTGCGGCATCTGCTGCTCGCCGCGCTGGCCACCGCCGCGGCCATGCCCGCGCCCGCCCGCGCCCAGACCACCGGCTTCAGCGCACCGACCGCGCCACCGGCACCACCGTCACCTTGTGGAACGCCCCCACCCCCGGCGCCGCGCGCAACTTCGACGCCTCGCGCTGGACCCGCTTCGGCACCTATCTCACCGCCGAGGAATCCTGGGCCCGCAGCCGCAGCCGCACGGCCGCCTGTTCGAGCTGACCAATCCGCTAACCGCGACCCCCGGCGGCGCCACCCTGCTGCACCGCAACGCCGTCGCCCGCGTCTCCCATGAGGGCCCGGCCTTCGACACGCACAACAACCTCTACTACATCGACGAGACGAACGGCGGCAGCATCTACCGCTTCGCCTCCGCCACCCCGACCACCGGCGCCACCTTCCTCGATGCCGGCACCAACGCGGTGCTGCGCGTCGGCTCCGGCGCCACCGCCAATGCCACCGGCGCGGCGACATGGCTCCCCTTCACCACCGCCGCCGGCACCGGCCTGCCCGGCGCGGTCACCATCACCGACCCGAACGGCGTCACCGCCGTCGACGCCCGCGCCACCACCGATGTCGCGGCGTTCAAGGGCACCGACTACCAACGCCCCGAAGACCTCGCAATCCAGACCCTGCCGAACGGCGACCAGCTGCTTTACGTCGCCACCACCACCACCAACGAGGTCTATTCGATCAACCTCGCCACCAAACAGGTGCAGCGCTTCGTCGACCGCACCACCATCGACGAGGCCACCGGCCTGCCCGTCGGCGCCGCGCTGACCAGCCCGGACAACCTGGCCATCGACGCCGCCGGCAACCTCTACATCGTCGAGGACCAGCCCGGCGGCCAGGCCGACATCTGGTTCGCCCGCGACGCCAACCGCGACGGCGTCGCCGAATCCGTCGCGCGCTGGATGACCATGGCCACCATCGGCGCCGAGCCCTCCGGCCTGTATCTCGACATCACCAACCCCAACATCGCCTTCATCAACGTCCAGCACCCCAGCAGCGGTGTGGACCGCATGATCGAGCTCTCCGCGCTGCCGGAGCCTGGCGCCGCGGCGCTGCTGGGTGCCGCCCTCGGCGTCCTCGGCCTGGCACGAGCCCGTCGCGTCGCTGCGGAAACTGCGCTATAGGACACGCAGTTCGCCAACCGGGGAGTATGCCGCATGTCCGCGCCTCGTCTGCTTCGCGCCGCCCTGCTGTCGTTTGCCATGGCTGCCGCGGCCCTGGGCGCCACGGTCCTGGTCGCCGCCCCCGCCCAGGCGCGCGACCTCATGGTCGTCGGCTTCGGCGGCGGCTTCCAGGACAACGCCCGCAAGCACCTGTTCCAGGGCTACGCCAAATCCGCCGGCGTCACCGTGAAGGACGACGTCTACAACGGCGAGATGGCCAAGATCGCCGCCATGGTGAAGGCGCGCGACGTCACCTGGGACGTGGTGATGGTCGAGGCGCCGGAGCTGGTGCGCGGCTGCGAAGACGGCACTTTCGAGAAGCTCGACTGGTCCGTGATCGACCGCGCCAAGTTCGTCCCCGGCGGCACCATCGCCTGCGGGGCCGGCGCCGTCGGCTGGGGCCTGACCCTGTTCTACGACCAGAAGCGCATCGCAAACGGCCCCACCACCTACGCCCAGCTCTGGGACACCGCGAAATTCCCCGGCAAGCGCAGCTTCCGCTTCACGCCGAAGACCACGCTGGAAATCGCCCTGATGGCCGACGGCGTCGCCCCGCAGGATGTCTACAAGCTGCTGGCCACCCGCCCCGGCCAGGACCGCGCCTTCGCCGCCCTGGACCGCATCAAGGCCGACATCGTCTGGTGGCGCTCCGGCGCCCAGCCGCTGCAATTCGTCGCCTCGGGCGAGGTCGCCTATGCCGTCGGCTTCACCGGCCGCACCGCCCGCGCCGCCGCCGAGGGCGCGGCCTACCCGCTGCTCTGGTCCACCCTGATCTACTCCTTCGATTACTGGGCGGTCGTGCGCGGCTCGCCGAACACCGCGTCGGCGATGAAGCTCATCCAGTACATGACCGATCCCGCCCCGCTGCTCGCCCTGTCGCAGGACTGGGCCGTCTCGCCCGCCACCCGCGCGGTGGCCAACGACCCCGGCGTGCGCGCCCGCAACCCCGCCATGGTCAGCAACCACGCCGAGGACGGCCTGTCGATCGACACCGAATTCTGGGTCGAGCACGGCGAGGACCTGGAAAAGCGCTTCACCGCCTGGGCCGCCCGCTGACCCCCACCGCGCCGCCGCAAGACGCGCCCACGCAAGCCCCGCCTTGAGCCGAACCCGCCTCCTCGCCTTCGTGCTCGCCCTGCCGGCGGTGGCGCTGGTCATGCTCGCCCTGGTCGTCCCGCTGCTGCTCGCCTTCGCCACCGCCATCCGCGACCCCGAACTGCGCGACGCCCTGCCGCAGACCGCCACCCTGCTGCGCCAGTGGGACGGCATCGGCCTGCCCCCCGAACCCGTCCAGGCCGCCCTGGCCGCCGAGCTGCGCGCCGCCGAGGGCAACCAGACCCTCGGCGCGCTCACACGGCGGATGAATTTCGAGCGCTCCGGCATGCGCGGCCTGCTCCTGCGCGCCGCCCGCGCCAATCTCGCGGCACCCTATTCGATGGCCCTCCCGGCGCTGGACCCGCGCTGGTCGGACCCCGCCACCTGGACCCTGCTGCGCCGCGCCTCCCTCGGCGTCACGCCCCTCTATCTGCTGCGCGCCGTCGATCTCGACCTCGCCCCGGATGGCAGCATCGTCGCCCAGCCGGCGGAGGAGGCGATCTTCCTGCGCCTGTTCCGCCGCAGCCTGGAAATCGCCCTGCACGTCACCGCCCTCACCCTGCTGGTCGCCTACCCGGCCGCCTACACCATCGCCCGCCTGCCGCCGTTCTGGGCCCGGGCGGCCACCGTCGTGGTGCTGATCCCGTTCTGGGTCTCGATCCTGGTGCGCACCACCGCCTGGTTCATCCTGTTGCAGCGCCACGGCCCGGTGAACGCCGCCCTGGTCGCACTCGGCATCACCGACGCCCCGGTGCAACTGATCTTCACCCGCTTCGCCGTGCTGCTGGCCATGGTCCATGTGCTGCTGCCCTTTGCCATCCTGCCGATGGTCGGCGTTATGAAGCGCATCGATCCGCGCCTGTCCCGCGCCGCCGCCAGCCTCGGCGCCGCGCGCTGGCAGCATTTCCTGTTCGTCTACCTCCCGCTGAGCCTGCCCGGCGTCGGTGCCGGCGGCCTGATCGTGTTCATGCTGGCGGTCGGGTTTTACATCACCCCCGCCCTGGTCGGCGGCAACTCCGACCAGATGGTCAGCAGCTTCATCGCCGAATACACCTCCGCCACGCTGAACTGGGGCATGGCCGGCGCGCTCGCCCTGCTGCTGCTGGCCATGACGGCGGCCATCGTCGGCCTGGCCATCCTCCTGGTTCCCAGCCTGCGCGCCTCGGCCCTGGGCGCCCCCCGACCCGGAGAGCGAACCGCATGAACGCCGTCCTGCGCGCCTACACCGCGGCCGTGCTGCTGTTCCTGATCGCCCCGATGCTGGTGGTGGTGCCGCTGTCCTTCACCGCCGGCGAGGTGCTGACCCTGCCCATCCCCGGCTATTCGCTGCGCTGGTACGAGGATTTCTTCACCTCCGGCCGCTGGGTCTCGGCCACGCGCAACAGCTTCGTGGTCGGGCTGCACGCCGCCTCCTTCGCCACCCTGCTCGGCGCGCTCGCCGCTTTCGGCCTGTATCTCTGGGGCCGCGCGCCCCGCCTGCCGCTCGGCGCGCTGTCCCTGCCGTTGGTCGTCCCCTCGGTCATCGCCGGCGTCGGCATGTATTTCGCCTTCGCCCAGCTCGGCCTGACCTCCACCCTGGCCGGGCTGATCATCTCCCACACCGTGCTGGCGCTGCCCTATGTCGTGCTCACCGTGCTCGCCGCCCTGCAAGGCTTCGACCGCACGCAGCTCCGCGCCGCCTCCAGCCTCGGCGCCCCGTTTCACATCGTGCTGGCCCGCGTCGTGCTGCCGCAGATCTCCCCCGCGGTCGGTGCCGGCGCCCTTTTCGCGTTTGCCACCAGCTTCGACGAGCTGATCGTCGCCGTCTTCATCGCCGGGCCGGAGCAGTTCACCCTGCCGCGGCAGATGCTCGCCGGCCTGCGCGAATTCCTCAGCCCGACGATCACCGCCGCCGCCGTGCTGCTGACCGCGCTCTCGCTGCTGCTGCTGGCGCTGCACCAGGCGCTGTGGGGCCGGCGGGCCAACTGACTCGTACGGCGCCGCCCGGCAGACAGTCGCCGCGCGCCTCATGATCCCGCACCTCCAGCCGCAAATTCGGATTGTAGAACGGATCCCCCGCCGCGATCGCCGCCGCCCAGCGCGCCTGGAACCGCGCCGTATCCGGCGGATGCAGCCACTGTCCCGTCAGATGCCGCGTGCGCGACTCGTGATGGAACAGCACCGAGCGCCCATCCTGCAGAATCCGATACCCCGCCCCCCGCAGCCGCAGGCACAGATCGGTATCGTTGAACCCGATCGGCAACCCCTCGTCGAAGCCGCCGACCGCCGCGAACACCCCGCGCCGCATCACCATGCACGCCGCCGTCACCGCGCTGACCTCGCGCAGCGCCACCAACTGCCCCAGATGCCCCGCCGCCCGCCCGCCATCCGCCTCCGCCAGCGCCAGCGCATGCGCATGCGTCGCCGACCCGTCATAGCCCAGCACCACGCCCGCATGCTGCACCCGCCGGTCGCCATACAGCAGCAGCGCCCCCACGGCCCCCACCTCCGCCCGCGCCGCCAGCCCGCGCATCCGCGAAAGCCACCCGGCCTCGATCGCCTCGGTATCATTGTTCAGGAACAGCAGCGTCTCCGCCTCCCCCCCGAACCGCGCCACCGCCAGGTTGTTCATCCGCGCGAAGTCGAATGCGCCTTCATACGGCATCACCCGCACCAGCCCCGCGATCTGCCGCAGATAGTCCCGCGTCGCCGCCTCGTCGGACTGGTGGTCGATCACCACCACCTCCATCGGCACCTCGCCCCGCGTCCGGAACAGGGACTCCAGGCAGCGCCGCAGCAGCCCCGCCTGGTTCTTCGTCGGCACCACCACCAGCGTCCGCCCCGCCGGCTGCGGCCACCGCGTCACGATCCCGTCCCGGTCCAACGCCGCCGCGGCCCGCCCCGCCAGAAACCCGCGCACCGCATCCAGCTCCGCCGTCCCCACCGCCCGCTCCGGCCCGGCCACCCGATGCAGCACCCGCGGCACCTGCGCCACCCCATGAAGTGCCGCCACCCGCAGCACCACCGCCGCCGCCGCCCCGAACGCCCCGGCCACGTCGCGCCGCACCGCATAGGCCCCGCCCACCACCGGCCGCGCGCAGAACCCATCGGGATCGAACGCCGGCCCGCACTCCACCTCCACCACCCCATCCCGAAGCCGCAGCCGGTCCCACACCACCGCCCCCACGCCCTCGGAAAACGCGCGCAACACATGCCACAGCGCATCGCGCTCCAGCACCACCCCGTCCTCCACCACCATCACGATCGGATACCGCGCCCGCGCAAACGGATCGCCCTCCTCCGGCGCCAGCACCTCCCACCGCCCCGCCAACTGCCCGCGCAACGAGGCCAGCAGCGCCGCATC
>JBIPLY010000605.1:0-22887 GCA_044369385.1 Acetobacteraceae bacterium
ACATAGGCGTTGAGTATTGTTGCAATGCTTCGCTCGTATTCGCGAAGTTCGCCTAAAACCTCATGCGACAAACTTACTGGTAGGCCCGGACACTCAAGCTTGGCAAGTTCGCGGACCATTAGTTCGTGCTGCGGGTTGCTGAAACTGTGCAGTAAACATACCGCTATGGATTCAGCACCAAGACTTTTGGCATCGGCTAGTGTTGATTTGATCGCATCGCTTGAGGGCGATCGGACTATCTTTCCCTCAGCATCGGTTCTTTCATCGATTTCAAGCCTTAAGGCACGATCGATGATCGGGTCTGGTCCAGGTGCATGTAAGTTATAAATATCGTATCTTAACTCGCGCCCAATAGCGACAACATCACGAAAACCTTTGGTTGTAATCAGCGCGGTCTTCGCGCCCTTGCGCTCGATCACCAAGTTGGTGACTGCTGTGGTTGCACCAATGACGAGTTCGTCGATGGCATTTAGATCAATATCATAATCATGACAAAGCTGAAGGACGCCACTGGCGATCGGTGCAACCACATTGCTTTGATCGCTTAGTACTTTTGCAGTCCTTAGGCTTCCGTCGCTACCGAGTAGAACAAGGTCGGTGAAGGTCCCACCGATATCAAATGCGAAGCGATATCGGATTTTTTTGGCCTTGTCCACTTGCCGCCTGCCGTCTTGTTGGTTCGGTGTATGCATCATTAGTGGCGTTTGTTTCGGTGCTCGAGTCTGCTTGGATGAACAATAGCGTTGCTTTTTGAAAGAGTGATCAGTTTAACCCCCGGTTTGGGGCGGGCAGGCTACAATGAAGATCCTGGGGCCGACCTGGTTTCGACGTGGGTCAGGAAGTGGGTCAGGGCATGCCGAGGCCTCGTTACCTCGTAAATCCAGCGGGAAATTAATAAACGCAAACGAAGAGCGTTTCGCTCTCGCCGCCTAATCCCGGTGAGCGCCACACCAACTTGCTGATGGGTTGGGTCAAATTCGGGTAACTGGGTTTGGCAGTGGTGTAACTTAAGTCAGATCGCGCGTGCGCCGGGTCACTTGGACGCACCGTTAAAACAAAGGTGACTGGTTGGCGCCCGGCCTGTCGGCTGGCTAAGGCGACAACGAGATCCAAATTAACCGACTAAGCATGTAGAACTGTTCATGGAAGTCTTGCGGACGCGGGTTCGATTCCCGCCGGCTCCACCAATACTCAAAATCCCAACCCTTATCCGGTTGGGATTTTTTTGCCCGTTCCCCCCTGAAACGCACCGCTGCCTCGCGAGCGTGACCGCCCCAAACTCGGTGTTCTCGCTTCCGTCCAGGCGTCTCTGTTCTCTGTTTTCTCTGGTGGTCTCGAGAGCGTTCTCGAGGTCACCTCCTTTTGCATCAAGGGTTTAGACGCGGTCGGTTGTGGTTGGCAACCCCTGTAGAGAAGGCGACCGACCGATGAGGAAGCACAAAAAAACCGCCCGAGGGCGGTGCTCGCATTGGGCTCAACGCGGTCAGGCACGTGGTGCGAGCACCCGCATCTGATCGCTCCAGCCGTTTGGCCACGGCCGCCGCATCACGTGCTCCAGCACCGCCTCCGGCGATTCCGTGAGCCGTTCCAACACCTCCGGTGCCAACAGGGCCAGGCGCAGCAAACGACGCACCTGCGTAACATCCATCCCTTCGGCTTGCGCGATTTCGGCCACCGACGCGGCTCGCTGCTCGTCCAGCAGGCGCTGCCAGTGGTGCGCCAACCCGAGCGCCCGCATCAGCGAAGTGTCCTGCGCTGCGGCCCGAGCTTCGCGCTCCCTCGTTGCCTCTGACAGGAATTGCTGCGGGGCATCAAACGGCGTGATGACCTGCTTCTTGATCCCCCGCTTCACCAGCGTCCAGGGTACGAAGGTCTCCAGTCGCACGCCGCCAGCCGGATTCGGAAGTTGGTAAGTGACCGGATCGCCCTTGAATCGACCCCGGTGTTTCTTGCTCATGCCGCCTCCTCGAATCGCCGCACGATCTGCCGCTGAGCTTCCCAATCCACGGGCAGAGGGTTGCGTTGGAACCAGATCAGGTTCATCCGACGCGGTTGCCGTCCCGACATCAGCGTGTCCAGGATGTCAGGCGCGAGCAGGGTCAGACGCATAAGCTCGTTGGGCACCGAGGGATGCAGACCTTCTGCCCGAGCGATGTCCGAGCCGCTCTTCATGGCGCCGCTGTCGACAAGGTGCTGCCAGTAGAAGCCGCGCGCGATTCCCTCCAGCAAGGTGACGTCGTGAACGTCCCGATCGTCGGCGGCTACCCGCCGAGAGCCCCTGCGGCGGAAAGTTAGCGGCACAAAGGTTTCTAGGGAGTCGTCCATCAGGCCTCCATCTCCAAGAGTTCGGCGCCGATCTCCCTCGGGGAGAATTCACCGATCAGGGCGTCCCATCCCAGTTCCCGCCACTTCACCTTGATGCCCTGCACCTCGCTGACATGGACGAGGTCGATGCGCTCGATCATGAGGTTGGCAATTCGGTGGCGCTCGACTGGGAACAACTGATCCCACACATCGTTCAGCCGGCCCATCGCCATCACCGTGGTGGCCTCGTCGACTTGCGCGCCGGTGCGCTGGATGTGGCGTACCACCGATGCAATGGATTCCGGGCTGGTGAGGACCGTCCGGATCTGCGCCACGACCGCTGCCTCGATCTCCGGCGCTGGCAAGCGGTCATAGCCCTTTCCCGGCGCGCCGAATCGGCTCTCGGACTTTGAGACATAGTAGAAGTACTTGCGCCCGTTCTTGCGCGAGTAGGTCGGGTACATGCGCTCGCCCGAGGGGGCATACAGCAGGCCGCGAAGCAAGGCATCGGTGCGCGACCGGATCTTGGTCTCCACCGAGCGCGCATGTCCATCGCGGGCCAATACGCTGTGGACCTTCTCCCAAAGGGCCGAATCGATGATCGGCAGATGCGCGCCCGGATACCAATTTCCCTTGTGGGACAACTCTCCACGGTAGATTCGGTTGCGCAGCAGCTTGTGCAGGTACTTCTTGTCGATGCGCGCGCCGCTGCGGGTCTGTCCCTCCTGGGTCGTCCACGCCTTCGTCGTGATTCCCTCGGCTGTCAGGTTGGCGGCGATCTGTGTGGGTGAGCCAATGGTCAGCATCTCCTCGAAGATTCGGCGCACGACTGCTGCTTCGCTTTCGTTGATGACCAGGAGCCGGTTGTCGACGTCGTAGCCCAGGGGTGGAACGCCGCCCATCCACATCCCTTTGCGCTTGGCCGCTGCGATCTTGTCGCGGATGCGCTCGCCGGTGACCTCACGCTCGAACTGCGCGAAGGACAGGAGCACGTTCAACATCAGCCGCCCCATCGAGGTGGCGGAGTTGATCTGCTGCGTGACGGCACTGAAGCTCACTCCATGCTGGTCGAAGATCTCGACCATCTTGGCGAAGTCGGCGAGGCTGCGGGTCAGGCGGTCAATCTTGTAGACCACGACGATGTCGATCTGGCCGCGCTCGATGTCAGCCATCAATCGCTTCAGTCCAGGCCGATCGGTGTTCCCGCCGGAGTACCCAGGGTCGTCGTAATCGTCGGCAACCGGTATCCAGCCCTCGGCCCGCTGGCTGGCGATGTAAGCCTGGCCCGCCTCCTTCTGAGCATCGATGGAGTTGAACTCCTGGTCGAGCCGTTCATCGGAAGACACCCGACAATACACCGCGCAGCGCTTGCGGGTGCGTGTTACGGCGATCTCATTCATCGCGCACCTCCCTTGCCCAAGCCAAAGAACATCGGTCCAGACCGATGCGATCCGGTGATCTGGCGAGCCACTGAGGTCAGGCTCTTGAAGGACTGTCCCTCGTACTCGAACAGCCCTTCGGCGGTGACCGTCACCCGGTGTTCTCGCTCGCCCCATTCGCGCAGCAGGACGGTGCCTGGCGAGAACTCGAACTCGCGTGGAGCGGCGCGAAGCTTGATCTTGGAATGCTTTGCCCCGATGGCTTCAAGCCGCTGCTTGATCTCGGGCGCCAGCCCGCCAAAGACCTCCTCTTGCAGCTTGTAGGCAATGCGGGACTCGACATGGGTGCGGTTCGGGTGGTCCGGCCGGCGGGGGAAGTACCGATCCCACACGGTCCAGAGATCTGCCATCGGCAGGCAGGACAGTTCGGTGATCCGTGCGGCCACCGATGCTTGCTTCTCGTTCATCACAACTTCTCCTGTTGATAGGGGGTTGTATGAACGCTCTGGTTGGGCAGGAAGCCAAGCCAAACTTCGCTCTGGCGTGGCTCATTTGTGACTGTGGCTCGGACGATTGCCGCCGCAAGGATGGCGGTGATTTCGCCTGCGCGGGCGCTGGGGGCCATCTCCGAGGGAGAGGCGAGTTTGAGGTTCTTCATGACGGCTCCGGGGAATTGCAACCGTCACGGATAATGTGCTTAATCTTCCAAACAGGATGGCAATTCCGGGCAATCAGCGCCAAGGGCGCTAGCAACGTTCAAACAGGTACTTTTGAGCATCCACCTTGGATGTGTATTGAAGGACGCATTTCAGAGGGGCCTAGGCATGGCAGCGAATGTCGAAAAAAATATCTCCTTCGCGCAAATAGTTCAAAGCCTGGAGAAATTGGCTAAGCGAGCGGCAAATTCAAATCACGGCGAATGCTTCCAAAGGCTAACCCTTAATCATCGTGTCCTGGCGGAGCTTCAAGCCGGCATATATAAGCGCGGCCAATCGACACAGGACGTTACCGATTCCGAATTACTGATGCTCAAAAGAGGAACAGTTTTTAATTGGTCATCGCTACAGTCGTCGATTGATTTTTTTCGATGGTCTCGTGCGTCGACTGTTGAAGAGCTCGCAGGTCAGGCATATCAAAGCGCAAGCGCCAATTCGCTGGTCATGGCAATAGCGGCCTTACGTTCGATACTGGAGGTATCGGGCAACGCAGCTTTGTTGGAAAAAGATCTCCGTGAGCTTGCTGAACCAAAAGATGAGAATGTCGCGCGAATGGACTGGCTCAGTGAATTTGAATCAGTTATCGATGGCCGAATCGCCGGAGTGCGGGTCGATTACTCAGCATTGACCCGAAATGGATTGCGCGGAACAAAGAAGTTTTCTTATAAGCCCGGGGAATTCGAAGCAGATCACACAGCCAAGGATCTACTAAAGGGCGTAGACATTTTGGATAAACGGATCAAGGGCGCCAGAGCGGCATACGAATTTTTCAGCGAATTCGCACACCCGAATCTCGCCAGCGTTTGGACGCATTACGATCGAACAGAGGTGAAGATCAGCGTGCTTGATATTCACGGCTATGCGGTTCACCACCAACGGAGACATGTCGGCGCGGCGTTTTTGGACACATTTGGATCCGTATTAAACGAGGGAATTGAGATTGCCGGAGAGTGCGTGGAAGACTTACTGCGTATTGATCTCGTTTTGAAAGCAGAAGGCGAAGCGATGGCGAGGCATGCAAAAAGAGCCATCCGTGAAATCATTAAGCGTGACCCTGCTGCCTTTGACTCTCGGGAATTGTGTCCGTGCAACTCCGGAAAAAATATTCAGCAGTGCTGCGGCAAGCTGATCAAGGTATCAAGGTTCGGAAGGTGGACGACCACGCCCCCACTTCACTGAAGCTCAAGAGCACCTATTGCGCGTTTAGTGAACAGTTGATCGATGCCCGATCGCCTGCTATGATTTGATGAAATTAACTAATCACGCAATCAGGTCACGACCATGGCATTCGGCGCGTACATCCGCAAGAAGCGCGAAGAGAAGGACATCCAGCTCAACGACTTCGCCAAGCTGCTGGATATCTCCCCCGCTTACTGGTCTCGCATTGAGCGGGAGTTGGAGAAGCCCCCCAAGGACGAGTTGATCCGAAAGGCTGCCGAGCACCTCGGCCTCGATATGGACGATGCTTTCGTTGAGGCCAGCCGGCTGCCACCCGACATGCGCGAAAACGTGGGCGACCTGGTCCGCATGTACCGCAGACAAGGCACGGAGAACAAGTGAATGCCGGCACTGACATTGGACTACCGGCATTGCGACCGTAAGCGGCCCCGTTTCATCAAACACTCGGAGGTTGAGGCCATTGCGCTGATGGCTCGGCAGCAACTCGTCGCTTCGACCATCGATGCACTTTCGCTGGCGCTGCTTCGAGACGTGACGCGCCTGAAAATCAACGGCGTCGCTTTCGATCTGGTGGTCGATACCCAGAACACGGTTCACGACGAGGGGGGTAACCCCGTCTTGGGGATCTGTGAGTACGACCCTGGGGTGCCGGATACCGCGATGGTTTCGGTTTCACCGGTTGGCGAAGGCGCTGGCGATGAACTCGTGCTGAGCACCCTTGCGCATGAAATCGCCCACGCAGTCTTTGACAGCCCCGGCTGGATCGTTGATGCCAGCCGTGGTCCAGGCCTGTTCGATGCCATCGATGACGGTGCGCGCAAGGTCTACCGGACCACCACGCGCGACGGTGACCACCTCGCGAAGTCAACGAGCGCTACAGACGGCGTGGCGCCTGCTACTCGGACTGAGGAGTACTTCGCCGAGTTGCGAGCCAATGAATTCATGGGGTCGCTCCTGGTGCCACGCCAGCGCTTGTATGCCGCGGTTGAAGAGTTGGCGCCGGAAAACGATGTGACGATTGTTCGCGGTCCGTCACTTGATCCCGACTACCCGGGCGTTGGTCTGACGCTGCAGACCGAGGGTGACTTTGGCTTCTTCTACCTTGAGACGCTCAAGCGAGCGGTCGCCAAACGCTTCAACGTTACCCCCCGGTTTGCCGGCGTGCGGATGGAACGCTATGGCCTGCTCAAGACGGGCGGCCCCTTCAGCTGACAGATCCCGTGACACACGCAGCCGACTTCGTGTCGGCATTTTTTGGACGGATGAATTAACAACACGCGCAATCGCGCACTTTTGGCGAAGGAGTAGTTCGAATGACGGCAGTCAAACAACAAGATGCGAAGCCAACTCGCAAGAAGGCTGCCGCCGAGCAAGCCAACAAGCAGCCTCGCACCAGGAGCAAAGACAAGGGGCCAGAAATCCTGCCGCGCCTTGAACACTTCGTCCAGCTCACGCGCCGGGTGCATCGCCCGGCATTACTTCGCGCCCTCGTTGAAGGAGTGATTGGAAAGGCGCTGGCTCCGCTGCGCGAACTGACAGAGGATGCGACCGGCCCCATGCCGATTCCATCGCGAAATGCGGTGTTCGCCGTTGTCGCTGGGATCGCTCACGCTGACCACGTCCGCATCGAGCGTGCGGCCGAGCGTGTGAATCTGCTGTGCGACGAGTACGGAACGCTGGCTGCCGGGACACTTCTCGAGACGAGCAACCCGCACGATGCCGAGGTTCTTGAATCGCCAACCGACAAGTTCAGCCGCGCGCTCTATCTCTTCCTGAGACAGGAGTTTCCGACCGAAGGAGAAGCATCCGACGACCGCTTCGATCATGCCGAGCGGCAGCAAGAGATGCTGCGGCAGTCACAGAGTGACCGGCACTCCAGCCACTACATCGGACCCAAGGGTGCGCAACCCACGCTTGCAGTAGATGCAGAACAGGCGCTGCGGCGACGGCTCACCGAGTTGTTCCCCAAGATCGACCCTGACGACATTCTGATCGAGCACTTCGAACATCGCGATCCCATGCAGGCCGGCAACCCCGTTGCCCTGTTCACACTGACGGCCAAGTTCAACGGCACAGAAGTCCACTATCAGCGAATTACGAATGGCGAGGTACTGGACGTTGAATCCCCAGCCGTCACCGATGTGCGCTACTCGTGGAACGCTGTCACGGGAGAGCTTTCGGTGTACTGCGACGACGTCGAGGTCCGTCCAGAACTGGCCGCGTTGTTCCGCGACGTCGTGCTCGGCGGCGATGGTGACATTCGATCAATGCCAATGCGCGAGTTTGACTTGATGGGATTCAGCACGCCGGCCATGCTCAAGCGCTTCAAAAAGGACCGCATTGAGGGCATCGACGGCATCGAGATTCGCCACCTCGTCGTGGCCAAGCCGGAGCTGCGGCAGGTGAATCTGAGTGGAAAGACCGTCGAGCGTCGCGTGGAAAACGCTCTGCTTATCCGACGGCATCGATTTGAGGAGCGCGACATCTACCTTGTCGCCCGTGAGACTCATTCCCTTCCCGACCTCACCGAGTACGCCGTCCAGCAGGTGAAGCTGACGATCCGGATCGCCAAGACGCTGCACCGAAAAGCCCATAACGTGTCGGTCCAGATCACCGCCCCAAATGGCTTCTCGGACAGCCGCCTCACAAAGGACGACAGCGAGCTGGTGTTCGCCCAATTGATGCGCCTCGACTGCGCGCGCCAATATTGAGTTCGCCGTGAATGTATACGCCGAGTTCCTGAAATGCCTGGAGCACGCCCGAAGCATCGATGCGCGTGTGATCTCGGCCGAGTTGCGTGGCTGCGCGTCGCCCTTCGCCGCAAGGCGGTGGATCGTGCCCGATGGTTATCAGACATCGATCCTCGCGCCGGTGCTTAATTGTGAAGAGGAGGTGGATGTCGTCGTTGACCAGGAGCGCGGAATCTTCCGGTACCGCAGCCCTGCACAACCGAGTCGAGTCCTCACGAGATCGCTGGACGAGATCGCCATCTATGCCTTCAACGTCGATACTTGGCTGGACGCGATCGTTGACGCATTTGAATTCGAGAACGCGCATCGCGCCAGGAGGCGCATCGTCATCGACGGTCATCTCTGGCACCTCGGAAATATTCGAGTCGGCCGTACACACCATTTCGCTCCCATATATGTGGCGCGCCGCCTCACGCAATGCGCAGACGATTGGAGAAACCCGTTGGTCGACGCTCTGCGGCCCAGTCACGGCATCGTGCTCACTGCGGGTGAAGTCGATGTGGACTGGCCTAATGGTCACCAACGATGCGCCATCGACGATCTGCTGATCGCAAGTGGCGACGGCATCACCTGCGACATTGAGGTCTTGAATCGCATGCTGCGTGGCACCCCAGCGGACGGGGACGAGCTCAATGATCGGTTTGATGAGCGCACTGGCGAACTCAAGCTGTATCACATGACGGCGCCAAAGGTGTTCTCCGGCGAGAAGCAGAAGGCAGTTATCGCAGCATTTTGGAGGGGGCGTCACGACTCCAGCATCAAGTGGTCGGATGTTGTTGCTCGAACAGGTTGTGGGCGAGACCCCGACAGTGTCTTCGGCAAGAAGGTCTGGCGCGAATGGCTTGAGAGCCGTGGACATGGCCGCTACCGGTTGAGAGTCCGGGAGCAGCACCGATCCTGAATTTCCGGTGTTTTATCCGGAGAGCAATCCGGAAATGATCCGTAACTGCGTCCCAAGAATAAGCAGTGCCCACTTTTTTCAAAGGAGCACTGCAAATGGGAAATCCACCCCCCCTCGTTACACAAGGGCGCGACCCGCGCTCACCAAGCCCCGGCGGTCCTAACCAGACTCGCATCGCGCTCGACGAATTCGAGCTCGCCTGCCGCTGGGGACTGTCAGTCAAGACTCTGCGCCGCTGGCGTCAAGAGCAGCTCGGTCCGATCTACTGCAAGCTCGGTCGCCGGGTCACCTACCTCCTGCACGAAATCGAAGCCTTTGAGCGCCGCGTCTCGCGCTACTCGAGCTTTGCTCGTGCGTACCAGTGAGGGAAATGGTCATGACCGACATCACCATTTTCCCCGACCGGCTCACCGCAATGACGGAAGCCGACCTGGCAGCCTTGCCCGCTGAACAGCTGCGCGAAATTCATTTCAATCTCGCGCAGCTGGTCGATTGGGTCAGGAAAGCGCAGGCCAAAACCCACAACGCGATGAAGCGCCGGTACGCCGAGCAGGAGCGGACAGCGCGCTCCGAAGCTGGCAAGGACTTCGGCACCGTCCATTTCCAGGACGGCCCGATCCGCGTCTCGGTCGACACGCCCAAACGCGTCACCTGGGATCAGAAGCAACTGGCTGAGATGGCCAAGCGCATTGCTGCCAGCGGCGATCGCATTGAGGACTACCTGGACGTCGAGTTCAGCGTCCCGGAGTCCCGCTTCACCAACTGGCCCACGGCGCTGCGCGAGCAGTTTGCAGCCGCCCGCACCGTCAAACCCGGCAAGGCCTCCTATGACCTGACCGCCGAATCCGAGGACTGAATCATGAAATTTCTGAACAAGCTTGTACTGCGCAAACGCGTCGGCTCTTTTTACGCGGATCACCTTCCAAACGAAATCCGCTATCGCAACCGCGCAGGCGAGGACGTCTCCGTCCCCACTGAGAGCGCAACTGTCGATGAGTTGGCGTTTGCCCTCCAACTGGCATCCGAGGAGCAATCCATCGTCAGCCTCCGTCGCTCGGCGATCAAGGATCTGTACCAGAACGCCCGCAAGTCCGGCGCGCTCGGTGCGGAGCGGATGACTGATATCGCGTGGAAGGAATGATCATGAGCACCCTCATTCCCTTCCAATTCGAATCCCACGCCCTGCGTGTGCAGGTCGATGAGGTCGGCCAGCCGTGGTTCAACGCCGGCGACGTTTGCGCTGCGCTCGAACTTGGCAACGCCAGGCAGGCTATCGACACCCATGTGGATAGCGATGACGTCCAAAAACTGGACGCCATCGACAGCCTCGGCCGGACCCAGCGATCCAACCATGTCAACGAGTCCGGCTTGTACGCGCTGATCCTCGGCAGTACCAAGGACGCCGCAAAGCGATTCAAACGCTGGGTCACCAGCGAGGTCCTGCCCGCGATCCGCAAGACCGGCGTCTACTCAGCGACCCCGGTGGCAGCCCTGCCGGCTCCGACGCAGGATCGGGTCTCCTCCCTCCTGTTGATCGGTGATGCCGTTGCCAAGGTGCCGGGCGTGAAAGCCGGCATTGCCATGGCGGCCACGCTCACCTGCATCCAGGAGAACACCGGGCTGGTAATCGAGACGCTGCGCCGCGCGCTGCCGGCAGCCAACGAGCCCACCTGCTCGCACAACGCGACGCAGCTGGGAAAGTTGGTCGGGTCGTCTGCCAAGGCCACCAACCAGCGCCTCGCAAACCTCGGATTTCAGTTCCGTAACGAGCGCGACGAATGGGAACTCACCGACGCCGGCAAGGCGTGGGCCGAGGCCATGCCGTTCTCGCGCAACGGCCACAGCGGCTACCAGATTCTCTGGAATCCGGCGGTCGTCGAGCAGCTCAAGGAGGTGGCGTGATGGCACTTCCGATCATTACGGCCGACCAGCGTCTGCGCGAGAAGAAGGGCGTGAAGCTGGTGCTGCTCGGGAAAAGCGGCATCGGCAAGACCACCCAGCTCAAGACGCTGCCTGAGGCGACCACGCTCTTTGTCGATCTTGAAGCGGGTGATCTTGCGGTCAAGGACTGGCGCGGCGACTGCGTCCGCCCGGCCACCTGGCCTGAGTTCCGCGATCTCGTCGTGTTTCTGGCCGGCCCCAATCTGGCGCTGCCGCCCGAGTCACCGTATTCGGAGGCGCACTACCAGCATGTCTGCGAGCGCTATGGCGATCCGGCTCAGCTGGCCAAGTACGACACCTACTTCGTCGACAGCATCACGGTTCTTGCTCGACTGGCGCTGATCTGGTCCAAGGCCCAACCGCAGGCGATGTCCGAGCGGACCGGCAAGCCCGATACGCGCGGCGCGTACGGCCTGCTCGGCACCGAGATGCTGGGCGCGCTCATGCACCTGCAGCACGCCCGCGGCAAGCACGTCGTGTTCGTCTCGATCCTCGACGAGCGCATGGACGACTTCAACCGCAAGGTGTTCGTGCCGCAGATCGAAGGTGCTAAGACCGCAGCGGAGTTGCCAGGCATCGTCGATGAGGTCGTGACGCTCGCCGAGATCAAGGCCGAGGACGGCTCGTCCTACCGTGCCTTCGTCACTCAAACCATGAATCCCTATGGCTTCCCGGCCAAGGACCGCTCCGGCCAGCTCGACCTGCTGGAGCCCCCCGATCTGCGTGCGCTCATCCACAAGTGCGCTGCCGCCACCCACACCCAACCAAACAAGGAGTAACCCCATGTCCGCCTGGAACGATTTCAACGATGCCGAACAGCAGCAATCCTTCGACCTGATCCCCAAGGGCACGGTGGCCCGTGTCCGCATGACCATCAAGCCGGGTGGCTTCGACGACCCGGCGCAGGGCTGGAACGGTGGCTACGCCACCCAGAGCTTTGAGACCGGCTCGGTCTACCTGTCCTGTGAGTTCGTGGTCCTCGAGGGCGAATTCGCCCGTCGCAAGATGTGGTCAAACATTGGCTTGCAAAGCCCCAAGGGTCCGAACTGGGGAAATATGGGCCGCACTTTCGTGCGCGCCGCGCTCAACAGCGCTCGCAACATCCGGCCGCAGGACAATTCGCCGCAGGCCGCCGCCGCCCGCCGCATTGCGGGCTTCCATGAGTTGGACGGCCTCGAGTTTGTCGCACGCATCGATGTCGAGAAGGACGGCCGCGGCGAGCTGAAAAACGTGGTGAAGCTCGCCGTCGAGCCGGACCATCCCGACTATGCACGGGGCACCGGCGGAGCCAGCGCCACTGGCGCGCCTACGCGGCCCACGGCTGCGTCGTTCGCCCCGCAGGCCCCCACGGCCGCGCCTCCTGCTGCGACGCCCGCACAGCGCCCCACAGCGCCCGGCAAACCGGCGTGGGCTCAGTGAGGGGGATGCGTGAAATGCTGGGTCTGCACACGACAGGCACGCGGGTACGGCCATACGGACAACCGTCATGGCATTGGCCACCCGCGGCGCTACCCCATCGACTGGGTGTTCTGCTCGCGCCGGTGCCAGGACGCGTTCCACGCGCTCTACGGCAACTGGACGCGGGTCATGGACGGCATCAAGGACAAGACGGAGGTGGCCATGATCGATCCGTCTGATATCGAACTGGGCGCAATGAGGAAGTGCCTCAAGTCCTTTGGCGAGGCGGCCAGTGAAATCGGGTTCGATAAGCCCCTGGGGCACTACTCCGAAGCCGAGGCGATGCAGGTGGTCGACGCCATCGTCACCTGCTACACCGAGGCGATGGTCGAGCACCACGAGACGACCAAGTTTCCGCCGGTGCGCGGTATGGCGCCAACGGCTGATCCCATGGCTAACCCGTTCGCCGATCTGGAGGACGACCTGCCGTGGGAAGAAAGCAAGGAGGCGAAGCGATGATCGACTTCAACTCCTCGACAAGCATTCCAGGCCAGGTCACCGCACTGGTCGATGCCGGCCTGCAACGGATGCGATCGTCGCAGTCACCCCGGGAATACCTCGGCGCCTCCCGGCTTGGGGTGTCCTGCGAGCGCGCTCTGCAATACGAGTTCGCCAGGGCGCCGGTCGACCCAGGTCGTGAGACCGACGGCCGGATCCTGCGGATCTTCGAGCGCGGCCACGTGATGGAGGACTGCATGGTCGCGTGGCTGCGGGCTGGCGGGTTCGACCTGCGCACGCGCAAAGCCAACGGAGAGCAGTTCGGCTTCTCGGCAATCGACGGGCGGCTTCAGGGCCATATCGACGGCGTGATCGTCGGCGGGCCGGATGGCTTTGCCTATCCCGCTCTGTGGGAATGCAAGTGCCTCGGCTCCAAGTCGTGGCGCGACCTTGAGAAGAACAAGCTCGCAGTCTCCAAGCCGGTCTACCACGCGCAGGTGGTGCTCTATCAGGCCTATCTGCAGTTGCATGAGAGCCCGGCGATCTTCACGGCGATCAACGCCGACACGATGGAGATCTACACGGAGCTCGTGCCCTTCGATGCGGCTCTCGCTCAGCGCATGTCGGACCGGGCGATCAAGGTGATCGCGGCCACCGATGCCGGTGAGCTGCTGGCCCGGGCCTATCACGACCCCACCCATTTCGAATGCCGGATGTGCTCGTGGCAGGACCGGTGCTGGAGGACTGAGCCATGAACAGCAAGAAAGCGCCCATTGAACAAGTGGAGCCGATGATTGATGCCAAGCAGGCGGCTGCCGCTTTACGCCTTCCGTACTACTGGTTTGCCGATCACGCCATGCGGACAAAGTACCGGATCCCCCATTACCTGATGGGAGGGCTGGTCCGGTATCGGCTGTCAGAACTCTCGGTGTGGGCGACGCAAAGCTCTGCCGTTCTGCATCGGAGCGAATCTGATGCTGGGGAGTCAGCATGATTGACTTCAACGAGAGCTCCACCTCATCGGACGTCGATCGGCAGACTCAGCGAGACCAGATTCGGTCCGACCTGATTTCACGGCTGGAGTCGGTCCTGTTCTCGATGTTCCCCGCTGGCAAGAAGCGGCGCGGCAAGTTCCTGATCGGCGATGTGCTGGGTAGTCCCGGTGACAGTCTGGAGGTTGTTCTTGAAGGCGATAAAACGGGCCTCTGGACCGATCGCGCTACCGGGGACGGCGGCGACATCTTTGACCTGATCGCAGCTCACAGCGGCGTTGACGTCCACGCAGACTTCCCACGTGTACTGGATGCGGCTGCTGACCTGGTTGGACGTGCACCGCCAACGCCCACACGCAAGACTCGGAAGGAAGCGCCGGTCGACGATCTTGGGCCTGCGACTGCCAAGTGGGATTACCTGGATGCGGCTGGCAGTCTGATTGCTGTCGTGTATCGCTACGACCCGCCGGGGCGGAAAAAAGAGTTCCGACCATGGGATGCGAAGCGTCGCAAGATGGCCCCGCCTGACCCGCGACCGCTTTACAACCAGCCTGGACTGGTGGGCGCCAGCCAGGTGGTATTGGTCGAGGGTGAAAAGTGTGCGCAGGCGCTCATCGACGCAGGCATTGTCGCCACTACCGCGATGCATGGCGCCAATGCTCCGGTCGAAAAGACCGACTGGACGCCTCTTGCGGGTAAGGCCGTCCTCATTTGGCCTGACCGCGACAAACCGGGCTGGGAGTACGCAGCGCAGGCGGCTCAAGCTATCTTGTCCGCCGGTGCGCGGACCTGCCACATCCTCTATCCGCCGGAGGAGGCTACGGAGGGATGGGATGCGGCGGATGCCATCGTAGAAGGGTTCGACGTGGGTACCTTCCTCGCCCACGGCCCACGTCTACAGATGCACGACGTCACCGCCGATGATGAACCTGTGGCGAGTACCGACGAGTCGGTCTGGGGTACGGAAGATGCGCTCGCCCTGGCCTTCACGCGCCGCTTCCACCGGGACTGGCGCTACGTCGCCACCTGGGGTCGCTGGCTGGTCTGGGACGGCTGTCGCTGGCGCACCGAGGACACGCTTGCTGCGACAGATCTGATACGTAGCGTCTGTCGTCACGCCGCAGTGAAGGCCGCCAATCCAAAGGTTGCAGCAAAACTGGCAAGCGCCAGTACGGTAAGCGGCGTCGAGCGACTGGCCCGAGCTGACCGCAGGCATGCGGCGACGACCGACGAGTGGGACGCCGATCCGTGGCTGCTCAATACGCCGGGTGGCTTGACTGACCTCCGCTCAGGACGAAAGCGTGCGCATGACCGGGCCGACAGGATGACCAAGATCACCACGGCGACCCCCGGCGGTGAGTGCCCGATCTGGCTGCAATTTCTCGATGAGGTGACGGGTGGCGACAAAGAACTGCAGGCCTACCTGCAGCGCATGGTCGGCTACGCGCTGACTGGATCGACCCGAGAGCACGCCTTGTTTTTCCTCTACGGCACCGGTGCAAACGGCAAGTCGGTGTTCGTGAACACATTGGCCACGATCCTCGGGGATTACGCGACCAATGCGCCGATGGATACCTTCATGGAGACCCGTACAGACCGGCACCCCACCGATATGGCCGGGTTGCGTGGCGCGCGCTTTGTGGCAGCCATCGAAACCGAACAGGGCCGTCGCTGGGCAGAGTCCAAGGTCAAGAACTTGACCGGGGGCGACAAGATCGCCGCGCGCTTCATGCGTCAGGACTTCTTCGAGTTTTTCCCGCAGTTCAAGCTCTTTGTGGCAGGCAACCACAAGCCGGCGATCCGCAATATCGACGAGGCCATGAAGCGCCGCCTGCACCTGATCCCTTTCACGATCACGGTACCGCCTGAAAAGCGCGACAAGCACCTGCAACAAAAACTTCTGGCTGAGCGCGACGGCATCCTCGCATGGGCGGTTCAGGGGTGCCTCGAGTGGCAGCGCATTGGCAGGCTGGATCCACCCAAGCAGGTTCTCGATGCCACCGAGGAGTACTTCGAGGCCGAGGATGCCCTTGGGCGTTGGTTGGAGGAGCGCTGCGTGAGCGAACCCAATGCGAAGTCCCTCACTGCCGAGCTCTTTACCGACTGGAAGCAATGGGCCGATTCGGCAGGCGAATTCATCGGCTCGCAGAAGCGCTTCTCGGATCTCCTGCTTAGCCGTGGGGTCGAGAAATGGCGCAACACAACTGGGTTGAGAGGGTTTCGCGGATTGGGTCTCAAGCACCCGACGGTACCCAGCTACACCCCGTACTCGGACAACTGAAAGCCTATGTCAATACATCGGACTGACGGATCTGACGCAGTTCCTCGTAACCACCTATACGCGCATACGCGCGCGCCTCATGGGAAGTTTCGACAGAACCTGTCCGATCCGTCAGTCCCAGCAAAGAAAGGGACCGTGACCATGACTTCAACGATTCTTGCCCTCGACCTGGGCACCACTACGGGCTGGGCACTGCGTACGCCCGATGGCGCCATCACGAGCGGTACCCAGAGCTTTCGGCCGCAGCGCTTCGAAGGCGGCGGGATGCGTTTCCTGCGCTTCAAGCGCTGGCTTACCGAACTGAAGGCGCATGCAGATGGAATTGACTCGCTTCATTTCGAGGAGGTGCGTCGGCATGTCTCGACCGATGCGGCGCACGCCTACGGCGGGTTCCTCGCCACGCTCACCAGCTGGTGCGAGCACCACCAGATTCCGTATCAGGGCGTACCGGTCGGCACGCTCAAAAAGCACGCCACCGGAAAGGGAAACGCCAGCAAGGACGAAATGATTACAGCCATGCGTAGGCTTGGTCATGTGCCGACCGATGATAACGAGGCTGACGCGCTGGCGATCCTGCATTGGGCGTCCCAGTCCATCGATGAGCCGGAGGCATGAGATGAGAACACCAATACCCCCTTACCGCTGCCCGCTTGGTCGCAAGCAGCCGGAAAGCGTTGACGTCGAGGTCGTCAAACAGCGCGGTTGGCGGGAGGAACACATCTTGGTCGTTAGCGAGTCGGACACGCGTCTGGACTTCATCGAGCGTGAATTCATTCGCCGTATCGGGGAGCGGCTGTACGGATCTGGGGGGCGTTCACGTGGCACGACATGACATCTCTTGGACGATCGAGGACGTCGCGTCGCGATTTCACGAAGCAGTGGTTACTGCACGTCGCCTGCCACCCGTCCGAGTTCAGGGCTACTTCAACACCTGGCCGCAGATCGTGCGGCAGCCCTGGGAAATGCTCGGGCTAGAAGATCAAGGCTACCGCCCGTTTCCGCCGAGTCCGCAAGCCATTGATCGAATGCTCGAAGTCATGCGCTGGGTGCAGTGGTTGGAGGTCGAGCAGCGTCACCTGGTGTGGATGCGCGCCGACAACTATTGCTGGCGCGAGATCACACGCCGCTTCGCTTGCGACCGCACCACGGCGTGGCGGCGCTGGCAGCGGGCACTGGAACTGGTCGCGGTCCAGCTCAATGGCTCTGCAGGGTGCGCAATGCCATCCAAAAACCTGAGCAATTTAGGGTAATGCGTTGGCTGGTTGTCTTTGTCTTGCTTTGAATGTCCAGATCAACCAGAAAACGGCCTGCAACAAAACAGCTTCGATGGCGTAGTATTTCAGCTATCTTCTGGACAGCGTCTTGAGCAGTGCACCCGCACCGTATGACGCCTACCCCGTAACCCGCGACCGACTCTGCCGGCGCGGGTTTTTGCATTTCTGGCTCTCAAATGAACCCTCTGAAACTCGAATACCGCGCAGTCGATGTGCTGATCCCCTATGCCCGCAACGCCAAGCAGCATTCGGATGCGCAGGTGGCGCAGATCGCCGCCAGCATCCGGGAGTTTGGCTGGGGTGCGCCGATCCTGATTGACGGATCCAACAATGTCATTGCGGGCCATGGACGCCTACTGGCCGCTCGAAAGCTCGGTCTCGCAGAGGTGCCCGTTGTACCCATGGACCATCTGACCGACACGCAGCGGCGTGCCCTGATCCTGGCCGACAACAAGATCGGCGAGAACGCGTCCTGGGAGGATGAACTGCTTGGCATCGAGCTGGCTGAACTCAAGGACGCTGGCTTCGACCTCGGCCTGACCGGCTTCTCGCAAGAGGAGTGGGAAGCACTGATCGCTGGTGAGGAAGCCACGAAGGATGGCCTCACCGATGAAGATGCCGTGCCCGAAGTCACCGAGAACCCGATCTCGAAGTCTGGCGACATCTGGATCCTGGGCGAGCACAAGTTGCTGTGTGGCGATGCCACCAAGGCCGATGACTACGCGGCGTTGCTGGGCGACGAACTGGTCGACATGACCTTCACCGATCCGCCCTACAACGTGAACTACGCCAATACGGCCAAGGACAAGATGCGCGGCAAGAATCGCCCCATCATGAACGACAACCTGGGCGAAGGCTTCGGCAGCTTCCTGCTGGATGCATGCGCGAACATCCTGACGCACACCAAGGGCGCGGTCTATATCGCCATGAGTTCATCTGAACTGGACACCCTGCAGTCGGCGTTCCGCGGTGCAGGCGGTCGCTGGTCAACCTTCATCATCTGGGCCAAGAACACCTTCACGCTCGGCCGCGCCGATTACCAGCGCCAGTACGAGCCGATCCTGTACGGGTGGCGTGACGGCACCGATCACTACTGGTGCGGTGCGCGCGATCAGGGTGACGTCTGGAACGTCAAGAAGCCGCAGAAGAACGACCTGCATCCGACCATGAAACCGGTCGAACTGGTGGAGCGTGCGGTGCGCAACAGCAGCAAGACCCGCGATCTGGTTCTCGATCCGTTTGGCGGCTCAGGCTCGACGCTCATTGCCTGCGAGAAGACCGGGCGTCGCGCGCGGCTCATAGAACTCGATCCCAAGTACGTCGACGTGATCGTTCGGCGGTGGCAGGACTGGACCGGGAAAGAAGCAACGCGTGCAGATGGCACGCGCTTCGTGGACGCCGAGGCGCTGGTCGCCTAGCTGGCAATCCGGTAGACCCGCTCCCCGCCCGCCTCCTTGGTCGATGTGATGTCCAGGCCGAGCTTTTTCTTGAAGGCGCCGGCAAAGGTACCGCGCACGGTGTGTTGCTGCCAGCCGGTGGCCTCGCAGATGCTCGCGATCGTGGCGCCTTCGGGACGCTTGAGCATCGCGATCACCTGGGCCTGCTTGCTGTTGTCGCGGGTGCGGGGCTTGGCATCTGTCGCGGCTTCAATGACCTCGTCGAGGGCCTGGCTCGTGATCGGTGCCTTGCGGGGCACACCCAGGGCTTCGTAGCCCTCGGGAGCAACAAACCAGTCGGTGCCGTCGTAGGTGATCAGAGCGCGCTTGAGCAGGCCGTCGATCACCTTCTTGCGAGCGCCGCCTTTGATGTTCACGGGGAACCAAGTGATCTTGCCCTCGGTTTGCTGATGGGCGTAGGCCAGGATGGCGTGCTGGGCTGGCGTGAGTTGCGTGGTCATGGTGCTCTCCGATCACGATTGGGTGGAAATGGGTGCTTGATTGGCGATGGCGGCTTTGCGGCCAGCTTCAAAGGCCGCTTCCAGCGCAGCCTTGACACCCCAGACGCTCACATCGTGGAAGTCCAGACGGTCGCTGTTCTGGGTCTGTAAGGTCTCGATGAACAGATGCTCCTTAGCGATCTGCTCGAGCTGCTCGCTTGGGTCTTTGGCTTTCATGCGTTGCTCCTTGGCTTGGTTGATGGTGTTCGTATGAACGCTCTGTTCCACGAGGAAGCCAAGTCGAATCTGCGGGTGTTCCGCATCTTTTTGCTAGGAACTAACGATGCCTCGCCGTGCCCCCACGCCGTGCCGGTACCCAGGCTGCGGGGCGGTGCTGGCGACCCCGGGCTTTTGCCCCAAACACCGAGGCAGCGTGCACCAGGACTACGGACGCGCCAGGCGTGGCTTCGATGCCGAGGTGGGCTTCTACCAGTCCAAGGACTGGCGGGTGCTGAGGGCGGCAGTGCTGCGCGAGAGCCCCCTTTGCGTGGTCTGTAAGGCCAAGGATCGCCTGGTTGCGGCTGGGGTGGTGGATCACGTGGTGCCGCTGAAGGACGGTGGTGCCCGCTTTGATAGGGCCAACCTGCAGCCTCTCTGCGTCTCTTGCCACAACCGCAAGACGGCCAGAGAGACTGCTGTCAGGCGCTAGCCCCCCCTAGGGGGGTCGAATCTCTAAGGTTGGGCGGCGGCGATGCGCGCGCCTGCCCAAATTTTTCCGCGTGCAAATTGAAACAGGGGGGGATCCCCCCGGATGAGGACATACATGGCCGGTCGTAAGCCGCTGCCGACCAAGGTCAAGCAAATCAAAGGAACGCTCCAGAAGTGCCGCACGAACCTGCGGGAACCCAAGCCGCAAGGGGACCTGGTCGATCCGCCGGATTACATGCCCGAGGGGGCCAAGGCAGCCTGGCGCTACGCGCTGGAATGCGCGCCGCCCCATCTGCTCAAGCGGTTGGACATGTCGGTGCTGGAGATTTGGGCCTGCGCCGCTGACCTCTACCGTAAGGCTCAGGCTGGGATTGCCAAGACAGGGTTGTTGGTCAAAGCCCCCAACACTGGGGTGCCGATGCAGTCGCCATACCTGGCCATTGCCAACAAGCAGGCCCAGATCATGACCAAGGCGGCTACAGAGATGGGCTTCACACCAGCTTCACGCTCGAGGGTAGCCTTGCCAATTGAGTCGGCTGAGGACGATTTCGATCCCTGGGCGGACATTGCCGGTTGATGGATGCATCGAACTACGCGGCGATCGCTAAACGGTACGCCGAGCAGGTAGTGGCTGGGGAAATCCTTGCCTGCCGATGGGTGCAGCGAGCTTGCCAAAGACAACTGGATGACCTCGCCAAGTTCAAAGGAAAGGCCAGCCCGTACAACTTCAATCCGAAGCTCGCAGACAAGGACGGCCGCAGTTTCTACCCGGCAGACAACCTCTGCGCGTTCATCGAGCGACTGCCCCATGTAAAGGGGCCGCTGGCTGGCGAGCCGATTGAACTAGAGCCTTGGCAGGCCTTCATCCTGACGACGGTCTTCGGATGGGTCAAACCCAACGGCACGCGGCGCTTTCGGCGCTCGTACATTGAGGTGCCGCGGGGTAACGCCAAGTCGACCTTGTCGTCGGCGGTGGCTCTGTACATGTTGGCTGCCGACCGTGAGGGAGGTGCCGAGGTGTATTCCCTGGCAACGACCCGCGATCAGGCGAGGATCGTCTTTGGCGACGCGCAGACTATGGCCAGGCGCAGTCCAGGATTTCGGCGTCGCTTCTCAGTTGAGGTGGGTGCGCACAACATGCATGTGCTCGCATCGGGCTCAAAGTTTGAGGCGCTCTCGGCCGAGGGTTCGACCCTCGACGGCTTAAACATCCACTTCGGTTGCGTAGACGAGTTGCATGCGCATAAGACCCGCACCGTGTACGACGTGGTCGAGACCGGGACTGGCAAGCGTGACAACTCGCTGCTCTGGGTAATCACCACGGCAGGCAGCAACCGCGCTGGCATTTGCTACGAGGTCCGAACCTTCGTAACAAAATTGCTGGACGGCGTGTTCGAGGATGACTCCCAGTTCGGGATCATTTATGGCTTGGACGACGGCGATGACTGGACCGCCGAGAGTGCGCTGATAAAGGCGAACCCTAATTGGGACATTTCGGTAAAGCCGGAAGTGCTGCTGCCATTACAGGCCAAGGCAATGCAGCTGCCCAGTGCGGTCAATAACTTCAAGACCAAGCACTTGAACGAGTGGGTCAATGCAGACACCGCCTGGATGGACATGCGGGCTTGGGATGCTTGCGCCGACTCAACACTCGACATCGAGGCCTTCATCGGCCAGCCCTGCTGGATCGGACTGGATCTGGCCAGCAAGACAGACATCGCCGCATTGGTACTGGTCTTTCCGCACCCGGAGATCGCAGACGCTTACGCCGTCTTTGGCAAGTACTACTTGCCTGAGGACACGGTCAGCTCCGCAGGAAACAGTCAGTACGAAGGCTGGATGCGCACCGGTCGACTGACCGTGACGCCAGGCAATGTGATTGATTTCGGCTGGATCGAGGCAGACCTCCTGGAGATGGCCTCACGATTTGAGGTGCAGGCGGTGGCCTTCGATCCCTTTCAGGCGACTCAACTGTCAACCCGGATGCTGTCCGAGGGGCTGCCAATGATCGAAGTGCGTCCGACGGTGCTGAATTTCAGCGAGCCAATGAAGACGCTCGAAGCCCTGGTGCTGCAGAAGAAGCTCGCCCATGACAGCGACCCGGTGCTCACCTGGATGGCCAGCAACGTGGTGGCGCACCTGGACGTCAAAGACAACATTTACCCACGCAAGGAGCGAGCAGAGAACAAGATCGACGGCATCGTGGCACTGATCATGGCGCTCTCTCGGGCTATCAAGCCCGGGGAGAACGTGGTGCTGGGATCCGACTACGAATTGATGCTGCTCTGAGCCAATGGGATTACTGAGTTTTTTCGATCGATTCAGGGCATCAAGCGATGACCGATCTGGCTGGGGTGACTTCTGGTTCGAGCCAGTATCGGCCAGGACCTCCAGTGGGGTTAGTGTCACCCCTGATGCGTCCCTTCGTCTTTCAGCGGTTTATGCCTGCGTGCGTATCCTGTCCGAGACGATGGCGTCTCTTCCCATCGTGCTATACCGAAAGCGGGCCGATGGTGGAAAAGACCGGGTCACCGATCACTGGCTGCACACCTTGCTTTGCCGCCGGCCCAACCGATACCAAAACCCGTTCGAGTGGCGGGAGATGCTGCAAGGCCATTTAGCCCTGCGCGGTAACGCGTACTGCCAGATCATCACCAACCCCCGCGGTGAGATCGTGGAGTTGGTACCTA
>JBIPLY010000183.1:0-7927 GCA_044369385.1 Acetobacteraceae bacterium
TTCGCGGCGCTGGCGGTTGAGCATGCATTCCGAGGACGCGATGACGATCTTCGGGCCGGGGGCGGGGGTGGTCAGGGCGTCGCGCAGCGTGTCGCGCAGGCGGGCGACGTCGTAGGTGCGGTCGATGCGCTTCACCCAGGTGGCGCCGATGCCGCGCACGGCGGCCTCGATGGGGTGGTTGGTGCTGCGGCCGGCGGGCTCGGCGCGCGAGGAGAGCAGGTCCTGGCCCCCGGTGGCGGCGGAATAGTGGTTATCGACGATGACGGTGACGCTGTCGTGGCGGTTGTAGACGGCGTTGCCGATGCCGTTGACCAGGCCGTTGTGCCAGAAGCCGCCATCGCCCATGACCGACAGGGCGCGCTTGCCGGCCGGGACCTGGAAGGCGGAGGCGGAGGCGGGGCCGAGGCCGTAGCCCATGGTGGATGAGCCGATGTTGAACGGCTCGTTCAGGGCGAAGAGGTGGCAGCCGATGTCGCCGGTGATGTGGTGCGGGCCGAGCTCCTGCTGCACCAGCTTCATCGCGGCGAAGATCGGGCGTTCCGGGCAGCCGGTGCAGAAGCTGGGCGGGCGCGGCGGCACGGCCTGCGCCAGGGCGGCCACGATTGGATCGGCCAGGGTGGCGGCGGGGCTGGGTGGGGTGGCGAGGGGGAGGTCCGGCGCGTGTTTGGCCAGGAAGGCGCGCAGGCCGGCGGAGAGCACGGCGGCGGTGTACTCGCCGGCCATCGGGAGCGCGCCTTTGCCGGCAATCCGGGTCGGGATGTCGGCGCGGCGCAGGATGGTGTTCAGGGCCTGTTCGAGGAAGTCGGGCTGGCCTTCCTCGACCATCAGCACGGCGCGTTTTCCCCCGCAGAAGGCGGCGAGGTCTTCATCGACCAGCGGGTAGGCCACGTTCAGCACGTGGAGCGGGATGCGGCTGTTGCCGGCGATGTCGGCCAGGCCCAGGCCGTGCAGGGCGCGGACGACGCCGTTGTACATGCCGCCCTGGGTGATGATGCCGAGATCCGCGATGTCGCCGGGGAAGGTCTCGTTCAGGCCGTGGTCGCGGATGTACTGCACCGCGGCGGGCCAGCGGCGGGCGATCTTTTCCTGTTCGTGCAGGTAGCTCGACGGCGGCAGGACGATGCGGGAGGGGTCGCGCACCGGGTGTTCCAGGGCGCGCGACAGGGGGAATTCGGGGCGGCGGTTGTCGCTTGCCGTGAAGCTGCCGTGGACGTGGCAGGCGCGGATGCGCAGTTGCAGCATCACCGGGGTGTTCGAGGCCTCGGACAAAGCGAAGCCGTGCGCGACGGCGGCGACGATGCTGGGCAGGTTGGGGCGCGGGTCGAGCAGCCAGATCTGCGATTTCATGGCGAAGGCGTGGGTGCGCTCCTGCATGATCGAGGAGCCTTCGCCGTAATCCTCGCCGATCACGATCAGCGCGCCGCCGGTGACGCCGCCGGAGGCCAGGTTGGACAGGGCGTCGGCGGCGACATTGGTGCCGGCGGTGGATTTCCAGGTGACCGCACCGCGGATCGGGTAGTTGACCGAGGCGGCCAGGGTGGCGGCGGCGGCGGCCTCGCTGGCGCTGCTTTCGAAATGCACGCCGAGTTCGGCCAGGATGTCCTGGGCGTCGGCCAGCACGTCCATCAGATGGGAGATCGGCGCGCCCTGATAGCCGGCGACGTAGCCGACGCCGGATTGCAGCAGCGCCTTGGTGACCGCCAGGATGCCTTCGCCGCGAAAGGTGTCGCCGGCGGCCAGCCGCAGGTCCTGGACCTCACGCGCGAAGGAGCGTTCCGCCATGCCTGTCTCCGTTTTGCCTGCGGAGTTGAACCGGGGCGCGCGGGGGCGTCAACCGCGGCGCGCGGGGGTGGTTTGCCGGCGCGGCGCGGGCGGGTAGCATCCGCCGGCGCAAATTGGGGAAGGCTATGGCCGATCGGTCGCGGCGCGGGCTGTTGGGGGTGCTGGCGGCCGCCGGGGTGGCGGGGGCCGCGCGTGCGCAGCCGCGGGACGGGGTGACGATCGCCTGGCCCTGCGATGTGCCGGCATGGGACCCGCATTGGCGCTTCACGCCGGATGCACAGCCGCTCTTCAAGATGGTGTTCGACCAGCCGCTGGACCAGGATTCGCGGCTGTCGCTGGTGCCCGGCCTGGTCCGGGCGTGGAAGCTGGCCGAGGATGCGCGCAGCCTGGAGCTGGAGTTGCGCGAGGATGTGCGGTTCCATGACGGGTCGCGGATGAGCTCGGCCGATTTCCGCTGGAGCTTCTTCGAGCGGATCCAGGCCGGGCATCGGCTGGACACCGCCCGGTCCTGGCGCAAGGTGGTCGACATCGAGACGCCGAGTGCCGCGCGCGCGATCATGCGGTTCGACCGCCCGGCGCCGACCGCGCCGGCCTGGCTCGCCTTCATGGGCAGTTTCGTCGTGCCGAAGGGCACCATGGCGCGCGTGGGGCCGGCGGGCTTCGCGGCGCGGCCGGTGGGCAGCGGGCCGTATCGGCTGGTGGAATACCAGGCGAACGCGCGCATCGTGCTGGAGCGCAACGCGGCCTATTGGGGACCGCGCCCGGCGCTGCGGCGGATCACGGTGGAGATCATCAAGGACAGCGCCGCACGGGTGGAGGCGGTGCAGGCGGGGCGGGTGGACCTCGCGGTGGCGGTGCCGGTGCGCGCGGCCCAGCGCATGGGCGCGATGCCGGCGCTGGCGGCCGAGGTGAGTGCGATCAGCCGGGTGGTGCTGTTGCAGCTGCGCCACGATGCGGGGTTTGCCGAGCGCGATGTCCGCCTGGCGGCGCATCATGCGATCGACAAGCGGGCGTTGAGCCAGGCGTTCCAGGGCGGGATGGCGGCGGTGCTGTCGGTGCCCGCCGTGCCGGGGTCGGCGGGGGGCGTGGAGGATTTCACCTTTCCGCATGATCCCGGCATCGCCCTCCGGCTGCTGGAGCAGGCCGGCTACTCCACCGCCGCGCCGGCGCGAATCCGCCTGGGCACGACCAGCGGGCAGTTTGCCGACGACGACGCCATGGCGCGCGCAATCGTGGCGATGTGGCGCAAGGTGGGGATCGCGGCCGAGCTGGAGGTGATCGACTACGCCAGGTATGTCGAGCTGAGCCGCGCCAACCGGCTGCCGGAGGCGACGCTGTCTGCGTTCGACAACGCCATCGGCGATCCGGAGACCGGGATCGGCACGCTGCTGAACCCCGGGCTGCCGTTCTCGCCGTGGAAGGACATGGCGCTGGGGCAGCGGGCGGCCGAGCTGTTCGACGAGCCGGGGGAGGCGGCGCGGCTTGCCGGCTGGCGGGCGCTGAGCCGCGAGGCGGTGGCGAGCGGGGCGTGCATGCCGCTGTTGCAGGGCGTGCAGACGGTGGTGCGGCGCCGGGGGCTGGGCTATCGGCCGTACGGCAATGGCTGGGTGCTGCCGCAGACGATGGACTGGTTGGCGGCATGATGCTGATGGCGGCGCTGGGGCGGCGGCTGTTGCGGGTGGGGCCGATCCTGTTGGTGGTCTCGGCACTGCTGTTCGTGGCGCTGCGGCTGGTGCCCAGCGATCTGGCGGGGGGCGATCTGGCGGGGGGCGATCTGGCGGGGGGCGACCCGATGGGGCCGGACCGGGCCTGGCCGGTGCAATACGTGGTCTGGCTGGGCCAGGTGCTGGGCGGCGATCTCGGCCAGTCGACGCAGCTGCGCCGGCCGGTGGCGGCCCTGCTGGCCGAGGCGCTGCCGGCGACGATCGAGCTTGCGCTGCTGGGGATGGCGGTGGCGGGCGGGCTGGGCCTGGTCGGCGGGCTGCTGTTGTTTGCGGTGCGCGGCGCGGGCGAGGACGCGGAGGAGGGGGCGGCGGAGGCGGCGGCGACGCTGGTGATGTCGGTGCCGGAGTTCCTGTGGGCGCTGCTGTTCATCCTGGTGTTCGGCGTGCTGCTGGAGGCGATGCCGGTCTTCGGGCGGCTGGGGCCGGAGTTTTCGCGCCCCGGGGGGGGCACCGGGGGGATCACGGGGTTTCTGCTGCTGGACACGCTGCTGGCGCGCGACCTGCGGGGGTTTGCGAGTGCGGCGCAGCACATGGTGCTGCCGGTGCTGGCGCTGGGCGTCGCCGCGGCGCCGCCGGTCATGCGGGTGCTGTGCGCCGCGCTGGTCGCGGCCTATCGCGCCGAGCATGTCCGCCAGGCGCGGCTGCGCGGGGTGCCGCCGAGCGATGTGCTGCTGGAGCACGCGCTGCGCGGCGCGGTGCTGCCGACGCTGGCGCGCATGGGGGGGCAGGTTGGCGCGCTGTTCGGCGGCGCGCTGCTGGTGGAGGTGATCTGTTCCTATCCCGGGATGGGCCGGCTGCTGGTGGAGGCGGTGCGCAATGCCGACCTGCCGGTGATCGAGGCGGTGGCGCTGGCCTATTGCGCGGTGGTGCTGGTGATCAAGGCGGTGGTGGAGGGGCTCGGACTGCTGCTGGATCCGCGGTTGTGGCCGCGATGAGCGGGCGATGGCTGCCGCGCTGGGCCCGTTCGGCGCGGGTGCTGCTGGGGCTCTGGATCGTGCTGGGGCTGGGGGTGCTGGCGGTGTTCGCGCCGGTGCT
The DNA here is from genome assembly GCA_044369385.1 of Acetobacteraceae bacterium. Classification (GTDB taxonomy): domain Bacteria; phylum Pseudomonadota; class Alphaproteobacteria; order Acetobacterales; family Acetobacteraceae; genus CAMDGX01. Next base: position 4,542 of record JBIPLY010000183.1, read on the forward strand.
GTCGCCGCACGACCCGGCGGCGCAGGACCTGACGGCGGTGCTGCAGCCGGTGCGGCTGGGCTCGGCCTATCCGCTGGGCACGGACGGGCTGGGGCGCTGCGTGCTGTCGCGGTTGCTGCATGGGGCGCAGGGGGCGCTGATCGTGGCGGTGGCGGCGTCGCTGGGGGCGGGGCTGCTGGGCGGGGTGATGGGCTATGCGGCGGGGTATCTGGGCGGCTGGGTGGATCGGGCGATCGGGCGGGCGATGGCGGTGTGGACGGCGTTCCCGCCGGTGGTGCTGGCGCTGGTCCTGATGGTGGGGCTGGGGCCGGGGCTGGGCCATGTGATCCTGGCGATCGTGCTGGTGGACTGGGCGCGGTTCTGCGGGGTGCTGCGGGGCGCGGTGATGGCCGCGGCGCGGCGCGACCATGTGACGGCGGCGCGGCTGCTGGGGCTGTCGCGCTGGCGCGTGCTGATCGGCGAGGTGGTGCCGGCGACGCTGCCGCTGCTGGTGCCGCTGCTGGCGCTGGAGATGGCGATCGCGGTGGGGGTTGAGGCGGGGCTGTCGTTTGTCGGACTGGGGGGGGGCGCGGAGCTGGCCGGCTGGGGGCAGATGGTGGCTGAGGGGCGCGCGGCGGTGTACTTGGCGCCGGCCAACCTGCTGCTGCCGTGCGGGGCGATCGTCCTGGCGGTGGCGGGGTTCAACCTGTTGGGCGACGGGCTGCGCCGGACGCTTGGCCTGCGCGGGACGCTGGGCCTGCGCGGGACGCTTGGCCTGCGCGGGGCGCTGGGCCTGCGGCGGGGGGAGGGGGGATGACGATGACGGGAACCGGGGAGGTGTTGGCGGCGCGCGGGCTGGTGGTGGAGGCACCGGTGGGCGAGGACACGGCGCCGGTGCTGCGCGGGCTGAACTTCGCCATCGCGCCGGGGCGGGTGCTGGGGCTGGTGGGGGAATCCGGGGCCGGCAAGTCGATGGTGGGGCGCGCGATCGCGCAGCTGATGCCGGCGGGGTTTCGCGTGGCGGCCGGGGCGCTGGAGTTCGACGGCGTCGACCTGGTGGGCATGGCGCCCGAGGCGCGGCGCGGGCTGTTGGGGCGCGACATCGCCTTCATCCCGCCGGCGCCGATGGCAGCACTCGATCCGCTGCGCACGATCCGCGCGCAGCTTGACGCGCATCACCGGCGGCTGGGGGTGCGGGGCGGGCGGCTGCTGCGCGACTATGCGCGGGCGGCGCTGGCCGCGGTGCGGCTGGCGGACCCCGACGGGATGCTGCGGCGCTACCCGCACCAGCTCTCGGGCGGGGAGTGCCAGCGCGTGCTGATCGCGATGGCCTTTGCCGGGCGGCCGAAGCTGGTGGTGGCCGACGAGCCGACCGCGGCGCTGGACGGGACGACGCAGGCGGGGATCCTGGCGCTGATGCGCGACCTGCAGCAGGCGCACGGCACCGCGGTGCTGTTCATCAGCCACGACCTGCGTCTGGCGGCCCAGGTCTGCGACGAGGTGGCGGTGATGTATGCCGGCGAGATCGTGGAGATCGGGCCGGCGGCGCAGGTGCTGGGCGCACCGCGCCATCCCTATACCAAATGCCTGATGCTGGCGCATCCGGTGCTGCGCGGGGAGAAGCGGGCGCTGTATGCGCTGGCGGAGCAGATGCCGGGGCTGCGGGCGATGGCGCGGATGGGCGGCTGCCGGTTCGCGCCGCGCTGTCCGGTGAAGGCGGAGTACTGCCTGCGCAGCGAGCCGCCGCTGGAGGGGGCGGGGGGGCATCGCAGCGCCTGTCTGCGGCCCGGGCTGGTGCCGGGGATCGCGGCGGCGGGTGACCTGCCGCCGGTGCCGTGGCGGCCGGTGGGCGAGGCGCCGGTGCTGGCGCTGGAGGGGGTGGGCAAGCGCTTTGCCACCGGCGCCTGGCCGCGGCGCGGGGCGGTGGAGGCGGTGCGCGGCGTGACCCTGCGCATCGCGCCCGGCGAGTTCGTGGCGCTGGTGGGGGAGAGCGGCAGCGGCAAGAGCACGCTGGGGCGGCTGGTGATGGGGCTGGAGGCGCCCGACGAGGGGCGGATCGTGCTGGACGGGCAGGATGTCACGGCCGGCGAGGCGGCGGCGCGGCGGCACCGGGCGGCGCGGGTGCAGATGGTGTTCGAGGACGCGGACTCCGCGCTGAACCCGCGTCGGCGCGTGTCGGACATCGTCACCCAGGCGCTGGAGGCAGGCGGGGGAGGCGATCAGCGCGGCGCGCGCGGGGGACGGATTGCGGTTCGCGAGCAGCGGGCGCGGGCGCTGCTGGCGGAGATGGGCATGGCGCTGGACCTGGGGGTGCGGCTGCCGGGGCAGCTTTCGGACGGGCAGCGGCAGCGGGTGAACCTTGCCCGCGCGCTATGCAACGGGCCGCGGCTGTTGGTGGCCGACGAGATCTTCGCCGGGCTGGATGTGACGGTGCAGGCGCAGTTGCTGGGGCTGCTGCACCGGTTGCGCCAGGACCACGACTTCGCGCTGCTGTTCATCAGCCACGACCTGTCCGCGGTGCGCCACCTGTGCGACCGGGTGGCGGTGATGCAGGCGGGGGCGATCGTGGAGGAAGGGCCGGTGGAGACCGTGTTCGGCTGGCCGCGGCACGACGGCACCAAGGCGCTGCTGGCGGCGGTGCCGGGATAGGCCGGGGGGCGACAGCGGGCAGGGGGGCCTGCCAGCCGCGCGCGGCTACTTCGCCGGCAGGATTTCCAACGCCTGGATCTCCTCGTCCTGGCGGGTGGTGTAGGTGACGCGGTCGGCGCGGCCGGCGCTGACGGTGGCGAAGGCCAGGACGGGGATGACCAGGTTGCGGGCGACGACCTGTTCGCTGACCTGTTCCAGGATGGCGCGGCGGGCGGGTTCGTCGAGGGTTCCGCGGGCGCGCTGGATCAGCGTGTCCAGGTCCGGCTGGCTGATGCCGGTGACGTTGATCGAGCCGAGGCCGCGGTCCTTGTCGGCCGTGTGGATCACCGCGCCGTAGAAGTAGCTGGCCTCGCCCGTCAGGCTGCCCCAGCCGGCCATGGACAGGCCGAACTCGCGCTTCGCGCGGCGCGAGAAGAACACCGCGGACGGGTATGAGGACAGGGTGATCTTCAGCCCGATGCGGGAATACTGCTGGGCGACGGCCTCGCAGATCTTGGCGTCGTTCGGGAAGCGGTCGTTCGGGCAGGTCAGTTCGGCCTGGAAGCCCTGCGGGAAGCCGGCCTCGGCGAGCAGGGCGCGGGCGCGCTCCACATTGTACGGCGCGGGCGGGATGCGGGGGCTGGCGCCGAACATGCCTTCGGGCACCGGCTGGGTCATGGTGACGGCCAGGCCTTCCATGACGCGGTCGACCAGGGCGGCGCGGTTGATGGCCAGGGACATCGCCTGGCGGACGCGGGCGTCGCGGAACGGGTTGGTGG
>JBIPLY010000184.1:0-7894 GCA_044369385.1 Acetobacteraceae bacterium
CGTTGCGCGGGCGGCTTGGCGCGGACCCGAAGGGCTGGCGCTGGGGCACGGTGCATGTGGCGCATTGGAAGCATCCGATCACCAGCGCCGACCTGGCCGCCGATTTCGATATCGGGCCGGCCGAGCTGGATGGCGGATCGCACACGGTGCGCAACACCGGCGGCGAGCTGCCGCCGCATGCCGCGAGCTCGGGGGCGGAGTATCGCATCGTCGCCGATTTCGCCGCGCCGCGCAGTTTCCTGGCGGTGCAGAATATCGGCAATTCCGGCATCCCCGGCAGCCCGCATTATCGCGACCAGTTCGAGCCGTTCGTGAAGGGCGAATACCACGTGGTCCATCTCGACCGCGCGGAGATCGAAAAGGTGCTGGAAAGCACCACGACAATAGAACCGTAGGAGGAATGACAATGCTGACTGACCTGCGCGGCGTGATCCCGCCGATCGCGACCCCGTTCGACGCACAGGGCAATGTGGTGCATTCGGCGCTGGCCGAGTGCGTCGAGTTCCAGATCGCCGCCGGGGTGCACGGGCTGATCCCTGGCGGCAGCACCGGCGAGGGGCACACCTTCGAGCGCGAGGATTTCGCGCGGATGTTCGAGACGGTGGCGAAGGCCAATCGCGGCCGGCTGCCGCTCTTGGCCGGGCTGATCGTCAACTCGACGCAGGAGGCGATCATCCGCGGCCGCATGGTCAAGGAGCTGGGCGCGGTCGGGCTCCAGGTCACGCCGGTGCATTACCTGTTCAAGCCGGACGAGGAGGCGACCGTTGCGCATTTCCGCGCGGTGGCCGAGGGGACCGGGCTGCCGGTCCTGATCTACAACGTCATTCCCTGGAACTATCTCTCGCCCGCGCTACTGCTGCGGATCATGCGCGAGGTGCCGGGGGTGGTTGGCGTGAAGCAGAGCTCGGGCGACCTCAAGCTGTTGGCCGACCTGATCCTGCAGGCGCGGCCGCAGGACCTGATCTTCACGGCGATCGATGCGCTGTTGTACCCGTCCTATGCGCTGGGCGCGCGCGGGACGATCTCGGCGCTGCCGGCGGCGTCGCCGCATGCCAATGTCGCGCTGTGGGATGCGGTGCAGCGCGGGGACCACGCCACCGCGAAGAACCTGCATGAGCGGCTGCTGGTGCTATGGAACGCGCTGTCGGCGGAGAACCTGCCGGCGAATGTGAAGTATGCGCTGTCGTGCCAGGGGGCGCCGGCGATGCTGTCGCGCGCGCCGATGCCGATGCCGGATGCCGGCCGGCAGGCGGCGATCCGGGCGGGGCTTGAAGGGTTGGGCGTGGTGTTGAGGAAGGCCGCGTAAGGTAAGCAAGCACTTCTTTTTTGAAAAAAAGAAGCAAAAAACTTTTCATCCATTAAGCGCGGCGGCGCCGTTCTCAATGGATAAAGTTTTTTTGCTTCTTTTTGTTCACAAAAAGAAGACTCTTCCTTCCTAAATCGGCGGATCCCCGTAGGGAACGTGCACCACGCGCTGCACATAGATGCTGGGCGTCACGATGTGGTCCGGATCGATCTCGCCAAGCCCAACCAGATGCTGCGTTTGCGCGATGGTCAGCTTGGCCGCCGGCGCCATAACCGCGTTGAGGTTCCGCCCGGCGCGGCGATAGGTGAGGTTGCCCCAGCGATCCGCCTGCCAGGCTTCGATCAAGGCAACATCAGCGAAGATCGCTTTTTCCAGCACATAGGTCCGGCCGTCGATCTCGCGGTGCTCCTTGCCGCGGGCCAGCGGGGTGCCCACCGAGGTGGCGGTGAAGAAGGCCGGCACGCCGGAGCCGGCGGCGTGGATGCGCTCGGCCAGGGTGCCCTGGGGGACGAGTTCCAGCTCGGCTTTGCCGGAACGCAGCAGAGCTTGGATCGGGATCGGGCCGTCGAATCCGCGGGCCCAGGAGACAATGGCCTTTCGCACCCGGCCGGCAGCGACGAGGCGGCCGATGCCGTCATCGTTCATGCCGGCGGTGATGGCGACGATGGTGAGGTCGCGGGCGCCCTGTTCCAGCAGGCCATCGAGAAGGTGGCGCGGCTCGCCGGCGCCACCAAAGCCGCCGATCAGCACCACTGCGCCGTCGCGGATGCCGGTGAGGGCCTCGGCGACGGTGCGGACGGTCTTGTCGATCATGGTGGGGCTCCGGAAGAAGGAAGAGTCTTCTTTTTCTGAAGAAAAAGAAGCAAAAAGACTTCATCCATTTTGGCCGGGCGCTGACGACTGGCGCCCGGCCAAGTGGATAAAACTTTTTTGGTTCTTTTTTTCAAAAAAGAACGCGCTTACTTCCCTGGCTTGGCATCCCGGAACGAAGTGCCGCTCTCCGCCAGGCGCCGCAGATAGGCCGAGGGCGCCCAGCGGCTGCCGTAGCGCTGGTGCCAGATGCTGATCTGGTCATAGACCGCCTTCGGCCCGATCTGGTCGGCCCAGAACATCAGCCCGCCGCGGTAGCGCGGGAAGCCGAAGCCGTGCAGCCACATCACGTCGACATCGCTGGAGCGGTAGGCGATGCCTTCTTCGAGGATCTTGCAGGCCTCGTTGACCGAGGAGAACAGCAGCCGGCGGAGGATCTCTTCTTCCGTGAAGGCGTGCTGCTCGATGCCGAGCTCCTTGCCGACGTCGGCGATGATCTGTGCGACGACGGGGTCGGGGTGCGGGGTGCGGTCGCCTTTTTCGTAGCGGTACCAGCCGGCGCCGGTCTTCTGGCCGAAGCGGCCCAGCTCGACCAGGCGATCGGCGATGGGGAGCTTGCGGTAGTTCGGGTCGGCGGCGGCGCGGCGCTTGCGGCTCTCGGCGCCGATGTCCAGGCCCGCGAGGTCGCCGACGGCGAAGGGGCCCATCGGGTAGCCGAAATCGACCATCACCTTGTCGATCTGCTCCGGCAGCGCGCCTTCCTCCAGCATGATCACCATCTCGGCATTGAACGGGGCACGCGAGCGGTTGGCGAGGAAGCCGTCGCAATTGCCGCAGCCGACGCTGAGTTTGCCGATCTTGCGGCCCATGGCCATGGTGCTGGCCATGGTGTCCGGGGAGGTCTTGGAGCCCTTCACCACTTCCAGCAGCTTCATGACGTTGGCCGGCGAGAAGAAATGGGCGCCGGCGACGTCCTGCGGTCGGGAGGTGGCGCTGGCGATCTCGTCGATGTTCAGGGCGGAGGTGTTGGAGAGCAGCAGGGCGCCGGGTTTCATGACGGCGTCGAGCTTGGCGAAGACCTCTTTCTTCGGGCCCATCTGTTCGAAGACCGCCTCAACCACGGCGTCGGCGTCGCCGATCGCGTCGTAGGAGAGGACGGGGGTGATGCGGGCGAAGCGGCGCTCCATCTCGTCCTGTGCCAGGCTGCCGCGCTTGACGGAGGTTTCGTAGTTGGACCGGATGCGGCCCATGCCGCGGTCGAGTGCCTCCTGGGTGGCTTCGAGAATGCGGACCGGGACGCCGTAGTCGGCGAAGGCCATGGCGATGCCGCCGCCCATGGTGCCGGCGCCGATGACGGCCGCGGTGTTGATCTCGCGAACCTTGATGGCAGGGTCGAGCCCGGGGACGCGGTTGGCCTCGCGCTCGCCGAAGAAGACGTAGCGCAGGGCGCGGGCTTCGTCGGAGTTCTCCAGCTCGTTGAACAGGTCGCGCTCGCGCTGCAGGCCTTCGGCGAAGGGGAGCTGGGTGGCGGCCTCAACGGCGAGGATGCAGTTGTAAGGCGCCTTCTGGTTGCGGGCGCGGCGGGCGATTTCCTTGCGCTTGGCGTCGAACATGCCGGGGTCGGACTTGGCGGCTTCCAGCTTGTCGGTGCGGCTGCTGATCTGCGGCAGCGGGCGGACGGCGGCGACCTTGCGGGCATAGGCGATGCCGGCCTGCTTGAGGTCCTGGTCGTCCTCGACGATGGCGTCAATGATGCCCAGCGTCAGCGCCTCGGCGGCGGGCACATGGCGGCCGGAGACGATCAGGTCGAGCGCCGCCTTGGGCCCGATCAGCCGCGGCAGGCGCTGGGTGCCGCCGCCGCCGGGCAGGATGCCGATCAGGACTTCCGGCAGGCCGACCTTGGCGCTGCGCTTGGCGATGCGGTAGTTGCAGCCCATGGCGTTCTCAAGCCCGCCGCCCAGGGCATATCCGTGGATGGCGGCGACGATCGGCTTGGTGGAGCGGTCGAGCAGGTCGTGGCTGCGGCTGCCGGGGGGCATGGGGGCGCGGGCCTTGCCGAAGTTGCGGATGTCGGCGCCGGCGATGAAGCTGCGGCCGTCGCCGATCAGGACCATGGCGGTGACGGCGGGGTCGGCAAGGCCCTCGTTCAGGCAGGCGACGATCCCCTCGGGGACGCCGGGGGAGAGGGCGTTGACCGGCGGGTTGTTGACGATGATGACGCCGACATCGCTGTGGCGTTCGAGGCGGACCAAGGGCTTGTCGGACATCGGGGCGTTTCCTGCCGTTTCTGCGTGAGCTTGGCGGTAGGTTACGGGATGGTCCCCATGGCGTCCAGGCGGGGGGCGGGGTGATCGCATTTGGTCGGGGCGCTTTGCCCGGTGGCGGTCGAAGAAAGCAGTTTCACATGGAGACGAAGAGACGGAGAGACAGAAGGAAGGGTGCTTGCTTCTCTGCGTCTCTCCGCCTCGATGTGAATCCTGCCTTCCGGTGCCACATGCGATGGCCCGGAGGCGGGGCGCGTCAGCGCTTGCGGGTGGTGTGCAGGATCCCGTCGGCTTTCAGGGCGGCGATTTCGTCGGCGCTGTAGCCGAACTGGGTCAGGACTTCCTCGCCGTGCTGGCCGAATGTGGGCGGCTTGGCGCGGGTGCCGCCGGGGGTGCGGGACATCTTGATGGGGGTGCCGAGGCCGCGATAGCCGTCCAGTTCAGTGACCATCTGTCGCGCCGCGGTGTGGGGGGCGACCATGGATTCGTCGACCGGCAGCACGGGGCCGGCGGGCAGGCCCATGTTGAGCAGTTCGAGGCAGAAGCTGTGGCCGTCCTTGTCGGCCAGGGCGGCCTGGAACAGCGCGATCATGGCGGGGCGGTTGGCCAGGCGGTCGGCGTTCTTGATGAAGCGGGGGTCGGCGGCCATTTCGGGGCGGCCGAGGGCTTCGCACATCTTGCGGAACTGGCCGTCATTGCCGGAGGCGATGAAGATTTCGCAGGTCTTCGTCTGGTACTTCTCGTAGGGCGCCAGGTTGGGGTGGGGGTTGCCCATCGGCATCGGGCGCTTGCCGTTGAGGAAGTAGTTGGCGGCCTGGGGGTGGAGCAGGGCCATGCCGCAATCATGCAGCGTCATGTCGAGATACTGGCCCTGGCCGGAGACGGTGCGTTCGTAGAGCGCCATGGAGATGGCGATCACGGAATAGAGGCCGGTGGCGAGGTCGACGATCGGGGTGCCCATGCGCATCGGGCCGGTGGTGGGGTCGCCGTTGATGGACATCAGGCCGGTCATCGCCTGGAGGATCGCGTCGTAGCCGGGCAGGCCGCCGAGGGGGCCGTGGCCGCCGAAGCCGGAGACGCGGCAGTGGATGAGGCGGGGGAATTTGGGGGCGAGGTCCTTTTCGTAGCCCAGGCCCCATTTCTCCATGCCGCCGGGCTTGAAGTTCTCGACCAGAATGTCGGCGGTCTCCAGCATGCGCAGCAGGATGGCTTTGCCGGCGGGCTTGGAGATGTCGAGCGCGATCGAGCGCTTGTTGCGGTTGACGCCGATGAAGTAGGACGCGTCGTCGCCCAGAAACGGGGGGCCCCAGTCGCGGACTTCGTCGCCCTGGGGCGGTTCGATCTTGATGACGTCGGCACCGTGGTCGGAGAGGATCATGGTGCAGTAGGGGCCGCCGAGCACGCGGGTCAGGTCGATCACCTTGAGGCCGGCGAGCGCGCCGGGGGAGGTGGCGAGGCCCTTGCCCTGGGTCTGGGCTGGGGGGGTGGCGTCGTTCATCGGGGAGTCCTTGTCGCGGAAGGCGGAGAGTTTAGCGCGGGGGCGGCGGAGGGGGAATGGCGGGATAATTGTCATGATATCGAAACAATAACGACGCGCGGGGGGCGATCGCGGCGGGCGCGTTTGCGAAAACGGGCGGGGGGATCGGTCAGGCTTGGGCGCGGGAAGGGGGGATTTTGCCGGCGCATGGCCGCAAGGGGGCGGCGTGTGGGGCGATGCGGCGTGGGAGCGCGGTGTTCCAATAGGCGATGGCGCGCGGGCGCGGCTGGGGCGTGCGGCGGGCATGGGGGTGCATGCCGCGGTTGGGGCCGGGGCCGATGAGGTAGAGCAGCGCGGGGTTGATGCCGCACGGGGTGTGGCATTCGGCCTCGGGGCCGGCCTCGGGCGCCGGGGCCGGGTGCCAGGTGCGGGCGAGGCGCTCCAGCCGGCCGAGCAGCAGGATCAGCAGGGTGAGCAGTGCGGTGTCGACCGCGGCCGCGCCGGCGCGTTCCGCCCGTGCCGCGGCGCGCAGGGCGGCGAAGCGGTCGGCGAGCGCGTGCCGGCCCCGATCGGCATGGCGATCGGAGGCTGGGTGGCCGCGCCGATCGGCCGTGCGATCGGGAGGGGTGGTCCGGGACTGGGGCATGGGCGCATATTAACTAACTGTCGTCAGTTTGGCAAGCTGAGTCTTTCCGTACGTACTCGGGGCCGGTCAGTCCTCGGGGGGCAAGGGGGCTCGGCGGCATCGTCCGGGGCGAGGGGCACCGGGCCGGCGGCGGCGCCGAGGACCAGGGTGGGGCCGGACTTGCCCCGGGCGGGGCTGCGGGCCTGGTGCAGGCGCAGGTTCATCAGAGCCGTGTTGCCGCGCAGCATCCGGGCGGAATTGGCCAGGCTGCGCAGCACCGCCTGTTCACCGCGGGCGCGTTCCAGGGCGGACTGGGCCTTGCGCCGGCTGCGCTCGGCGTCGGTGAGCATGCGGCGCAGGTCGGCGGGGAGGAGGAGGTCGCGGGTTTCGGCGGCCTGGATCTCGAGCCCCTGGACCAGGGGGTTTTCGCGCAGGGCGGCGGCATTGAGCGCGGGGCGGGGAGCGAGCAGGGCATCGAGCGACTGGGCGGCGATGCCGATGCGCAGGGCCTGGCATCCATCAGCTCGCGCACGTCCACGATGCGCTTGTTGCCGCCGCGCCTCGCTGACGGAATCTTGAGTTTGAGCAGTGCCCAATCTTCTTCGGCCGGATGGCTGGAAAGCGAAGTGGATGCAGTCCTATTGGGCACGGTTCTTGACGGTCCATATCGGCAACTGCTGCGAACCAAGGCTGCCGATTAGAATTCGGATGTGACTCCAGTGACTCAGGATGACAATAGCGGAAAAAGACACTTTAACAATGATCAAAAATTCGCGCCGAAATTTTGACTCAATGGTGCTTTGATTTAGCCAATTTAATTTCTATGCTTCGAATTAGGCGTTGAAAAGACGCTAAAGTTCATCACGGTTAGCTTCGCTCGCGGGAGGGGTGCCGATGTACCGCTCACGACGACGTCATTTGTTATGATCTGTTGCAGTGGTATGCAAAGGCTTCAATATCGTCACTTGAAGGGGTGAAGCGTCATGGCAAGCGATTCCCGCACCGTCGCTCCTCAAGACGCTGCCAGCGGCCTGTGGACGCGCCGATCGTTCTTTGCCGCTTCGCCTTTGCTCGTGCTGGCTGGGTGCGGCCCTGCGCCTCCTTCTCAGAGTCCGATCGCGAAGCACATCCTAGTTAGCGGCTTAGCCGCTGCTGTACCAGAAAATTTTGTTATTTTTGAGAAATCTCTGCCTCACGATCCGAAAAAGAGGACTTTGCGGAATAATATTTCGGAAGGATTGATGATGATTTATGCTCAGTCCGTCAATGACTCAATAGCGACGTTTGATCAGTACATCTTGGGTGCCGATCGTTTGCGGGCGGGGGGGCGGTTGTTGGGCGAGGTCTTAGGTCAGTATTTCCGCTTACCGTTGCCGAGCAACCTTCTTGAGAACAATCGGAAGGGCCAAATA
>JBIPLY010000185.1:0-7891 GCA_044369385.1 Acetobacteraceae bacterium
CCCCACCAAAACTGGCAGACTTTTGCGCCGCCATTTGGCTGGTTTTTCCACCGCCGTTGACAGCTGGCCAACACCATGTCGAGCGCCGCCTGCCGCAACACCTCGCCAGTCAGATAGATCCCGCATTCGGCGGGCGCGGCGGCTCAGCGCGCCGTGGGCCCGATCAGGCGCCCGCGGAGCACCCTGGACAGCGCATCGATGCCGGCGACCGTGACCAGGACCATGATGACGATGAGCGCCACCTCCCGCCAGGCACTGATCATCATACGGTCCATCAGGAAGAAGCCGATCCCGCCCGCCCCCACCACGCCGAGGATCGTCGCGGAGCGGACATTGGATTCGAGGAAGTAGAGGCTGTTGCCCAGCAGCACGGGCATGACCTGCGGCAGCACGCCGAAGCCGATTGTCTGCATACGTCCGGCGCCGGTGGCGCGCACGCCCCTGACCTGCTCGCGGTCGGTGTTCTCGATGGCTTCGGCGAAGAGCTTGGTCAGCACGCCCGTATCGTTCATCGCGATCGCGAGGATGCCGGCGAAGGGGCCGAGCCCGACCACGCTCACGAAGAAGATCGCCCAGACCAGGCTGTCGATGCCGCGCACCACGTCGCTGGACCGGCGCACGAGCAGGCGGACCGGGCCGAGGGGCATGATGTTCCGCGCCCCCATCAGCGCCAGCGGCACGGCGAGCAGCGAGGCGACCAGGGTGCCGAGGAAGGCCATGGCCAGGGTTTCGCCGATCGCCCGCACGTAGTCCCAGACATGCTCGGTCACGGCAGGGGGCATCATCAGCATGAAGACCCGGCCGAGCTGGCCGATGCCGTTGATCAGCCGGCCGGGCGTTACCTCGAGCGCGTGCAGGCCCCAGAGGAACAGGCCGATCGCGAGCAACGCCGCCACCGTTCGCCGCCACAGCGCCAGGCCGCGCGGCGGAAACAGCTCCGGCCGGCGCTGGCGCCAGGGCGTCGGGGCCTGTCCGCTCATAGCGCGCGCAGCCCGTCGCGGCCGATGACCCGCCCGCGCAGCCAGCCGCACAGCGCATCGATCAGCATCACCGCCGCGATCAGCATGAGCGCGATGGCGGAGATGTCGGTATGGTCGAAATTCTTGATGGCGCGATAGAGGTCCTGCCCGATGCCGCCGGCGCCGACGAAGCCGAGGATCGAGGCGGCGCGGACGTTGATCTCAAGGCGCATCAGCCCGTAGGAGAGATAGTCCGGCGCGAGCTGCGGCGTCGCGCCATAGACCATGGTCTGCGCCCATCCCGCCCCGGTCGCGCGAACCCCGCGCAGCGGCTCCGGGTCGGCATTCTCGGCCACGTCGCCGAACAGCTTGCCCAGCGCTCCGAAGGAATGCAGGCCGATCGCCAGCACGCCGGCGAGCGGGCCGATGCCGAAGGCGAAGACGAACAGCACGGCAAAGACCAGTTCGGGAACCGTGCGCGCCAGTTCCAGGGTGCGGCGCGCCACAACCCCGACCCAGGGCGCCGGGGTCAGGTTGCGCGCCGCGAGAAACGAGAAGACATAGGCCAGGGCGGCACCGAACAGCGTCGCGTAGAGCGCGATCAGCACCGTCTGCCACAGCGAGGCGAGCCACTGCCAGCCGTTCCAGCACCAATAGAGCAGGTCCTCCCCCAGCGTCGCCCAGGCGAGTTCCGGCACCATGCGCCCGAAATAGGACCCGAAGCGCGGCAGCCTGTCCCAGAGCAGGGCCAGGTCCACCTCGCCCAGCCAGGCCGAAATGGCGATGAGCACCACCAGCAGCGCGGCGCCCGTCAGCCATTGCAGGCGACGCGCGCGCCGATGCGCGGCCCAGGCCTCGCCGAAGCGCGCGCGGGGGGGCGGTTCGGCAAACGGTCGCGCGGCGAGCGTGCCGTCGGCCATGGCTAGTGCGCCTCGGTCAGGGCGGCGGCGTTGCCGTAGATGCCGAGCAGGGTCGGTTCGTCGAGCCCGCCGACCGACCCGTCATAGACCACCCGCCCCGCCGACAGCGCGATCGCGCGGTCGCACCACGCGCGGGCCAGGGGCACCGAATGCAGGTTGCACAGCACGGTGATCCCGCGTTCGCGGTTGATGCGGCGCAGGGCCTCCATCACCGCCTGGGAGTTGACGGGGTCGAGGCTCGCCACCGGCTCGTCCGCCAGGATCAGGCGCGGTTCCTGGACCAGGGCGCGGGCGATGGCCACGCGCTGCTGCTGGCCGCCCGAAAGCTGGTCGGCGCGCTTCAGCGCGTGCTCGTCCATGCCGAGCGCGGCGAGCGCATCGATCGCGATATCGCGTTCCTGGTCGGTGAAGACGCCGAACAGCTTGGGCAGGCGCGGCTTGTGGTTCAGCCGTCCGGTCAGCACGTTGGTCAGCACCGACAGCCGGCCGACCAGGTTGAAGCGCTGGAAGATCATGGCACTCTGGCGGCGCCAGGCCAGGAGGTCGGAGCCGCCGAGCCGGGCGATGTCGCGCCCGTGATACAGGATCTCGCCCTCGCTCGGGTCGATCAGACGATTGATCATGTTGAGCAGGGTGGATTTGCCGGCGCCCGAACGCCCCAGCACCGCCACCATCTCGCCATCCGCCACCGCAATGGACACGCGGTCCACGGCGGTGGTGGTGCCGAACCGGCGCGTCAATCCGCGCAGTTCAAGCATTGGGTCAGCGCCGGCGGCGCTCGGCCTGGCGCAGTGCGATGAACGGCTCGTAGGCTTCGTGGGAGATCAGGCCGAAACCTCCGAACACGTTGCGGCTCACCGTCTCCCAGGCCTGCGGATCGGTCCAGCGCATGTTGATCAGGCACTCGCTCATCTTCGCGCGCATCGGCGCGGGGTAGCTGAGGCGCGTGGTGAAGGGTGCGTTGGGGATCACCGCGCTTTCGTGGATGAAGCGGATGTCTTCGAGCTTGATGGTGCCGGCACCCGCGGCACGGATGTGCGCGCCGGCCTGCGGCGAGTAGTACCAGCCCGTGGTGGCATCCAGGCGGCCCTGCGCCACCGAGACCATGCCGTTGTCGTGCGAGCCGGTCTGAACCATGCTGCCGAAGAACTTGCTCTGGCCGCGCTCGTCGACCCAGCCGCGCTCGCGGAAATACTGCATCGGCAGCACATAGCCGGAGGTCGAGGTCGGGGTGGCCCAGCCGAGCGACTTGCCGCGCAGATCCTCGAGCGTGCGGATCGGGCTGTCGGCGCGCACGATGATGTTCCAGCGATAGCCCATGTCGCCCTGCGGCGAGACGTCGACCGCCACCGGCACCACGTCGCCGCCGGTGAGATCCCACAGGATGGCGTACTGGGCGGGGCCGTACCAGGCGAGGTGGACGTCGCCCTGCACCATGGCCTCGATCATCGCGGAGTAGTCGTTGCTGACGCGGATGGTCACGCGCTCGATGCCCAAGCAGCGCTGCAGGTAGGGCGCCATGGCCGCCCAGCGGAGGTTGCCGTCCTGCTGGTTCTCGCCCGAGGCGACGCCGAAGGTGATGTTGCGGTATTGCTGCCGCCAGTCCTGCGCGGCCGCGGCAGCAGGCGCTTGGGCCGCAGCAGGCGTCTGGACGACAGCCGCGCCGGCGAGGCCGGCCGCGAAGGCGAGGGCGCGGAGAAACAGCTCCATGTCATTGTCCCGGTTCTAACTCGAGGGCGGACGCTAGCTGTTGAGCATGACTCCGCCGTGGCTGCGCGGTTGCAGCTTGATGAAACCATCGCGCGGCGCACGCGGCGCGGGCGAAATGGCGGCAGGCGCCGGCCCAACCCTGGTTGTCCAGTCCCGCTTCGCCGCCTAGTTTCAGTTGCCAGGCACGCCGCGCACGGGTTGCGACCGCGGCGGGACAATCCCTTGCCACCCTTGGAGCAGGATCCCATGCATCGTTTCGAGCGTGTTCTGCTCACCAACGACGACGGTATCGACGCCCCGGGCCTCGCCGTGCTCGAACAGGTCGCGGCACGGCTGGCGCGCGATGTCTGGGTGGTCGCGCCGGCACAGGACCAGAGCGGCACCTCCCACTCCATCAGCTTGCATGCCCCCTTGCGCGTGGCACGGCTGGGCGAGCGCCGCTTCGCCGTGATGGGCACGCCGGGAGACTGCGCCGTCATGGCGCTCCGCCACCTGATGCGCGGCGCCCTGCCGGATCTCGTGCTGTCCGGCGTCAACCGGGGCGCCAATCTGGGCGTCGAGACGGTGTTCTCCGGCACGGTGGGCGCGGCCATGACGGCGATGCTGCTCGGATATCCGGCGATCGCGCTCAGCCAAGCCTTCACGGACCGCAACGTGGTGCGGTGGGATACCGCGCAGCACCACGCCGCCGCGGTGATCGAGCAGCTATGGCCGGCGATCGCAGGAAAGCCCGCGTGTCTTAACGTGAACTTCCCGGACACATCGCCCGAGCTGGCCGGCGCGCTGACGGTCACGCGCCAGGGCGTGGGAATGGTTCAGGGGATCGAGGTCGACGCGCGCAACGACCTGCGCGGCGGCGCCTACCATTGGCTGCATTTCCGCCGTGGTCCGCGCGACAATCCGCCCGATGCGGAAAGCGTGCATGTCGGCATGGGACGCATCACCGTCACGCCGCTGCGCTTCGAGCGCACCGACGAAGACGGCTTCCAGGCCCTGTCGGCAGTGCTCGGCGACCGCGGTCCGGGGTGACGCGGCGCGGGCGGATGTTGCTCTACCACCTTCGCCCAACTGCGCCGGGGCGACGATAGGCCCCACGATATCAATCGCCACACCCTGCGGAAGCTCGGGATCCCGTCCCGGCGGGCAGGTCCAGCCCGCAACTAGGCATGCAGCAAGAAACTCCGCCCGGTTGGTGAACCGGTGGTAGGTGGTGATCCACATGGCGGGGTCTCCTATGGCGCCGTCAGCGTCTGCAGCAGGGCGTTGGACAGCCGGCGCGGGAAGTACTGGAACGCCCGGCAGGTGGCGTTCGCGAGTGAGGACGCCGACGGCTCCGACCAAGGGGCCGCGCCAATGGCGATACGGGCCGGGGTCGCCGGCAGAGGGCAAAGAGCGTGGCTGCTGACGGTGTTGCCATCGAGGCAGAAGGCGGCGTCCAGGTTGGCCCAGGCCATAGCCATGCGAAAGGTCACCGCATTGGCGAAGGTGAATGGTCGCGTGAGTGCCGCATACCCAGCGCCGCCCGCACGGGTGTTGAGCACCAGCTGCCCGGTGGTGAACCGGGACAGATAGAAGGTGTCGTTGAAGGTCAGCCCGAAGCCGCCATAGACCAGGGCATTGCCACCGGTCTGCGCGGGCACGATCCGGTTCACATACTCGAAGATCATCGTCCCCTCGCTGGGGTTGAACCAGCGCGTATCGACGTCGACGTAGAGGTTATCTGCCCCGCGGGTGCTGCCCAACGCAGCACCTGCGGCGGCGCCGAGGCCGGAGCCCACCATGCCGCCGGTCTGGTTGCCGCCGAGCAGGCCGTTGAGCAGCATGCCCGCCCCGAAGCCGGCCCCGGCCCCGCCGAGCAGCGAACCGAAGGTCGCACCGGTGCCGCCAAACAGCCCACCGCCACCGAAAGCTTGCAGTTGCGCGAGCGAGGCAGGGCCATAGGCGCCACCCATGGCGGCCAGCGCGGCACTGGTTGAAGTGCCCCAGCCGGTGATGGCGGTCGCGCCCAGTAATCCGCCGGTGCCGGTCAGGCCGAGGCTGGAGCCGATGCTGGAGAGCAGGCCACCGGGCCCGGTCAGCCCCAGCGTCTCACCAAGGTTGCCGAGGCCAAGCAGGCTCATCAGCGAGCTGCCACCGAAGGTCGCGGCGTCGATGCCACCGAGCCCATCTTCCGTCTGCAGAAACACCGGTTTCGATGCAGCGGCCGCGAGCTTGGTCTTGCCGACACCGGCAACGCCGTACCCTCGCCGCGCGCCTTGACCTCGGCCTTCACCGGCGCAGTTCCGCGGACGTAGCGACGCTTGAAGCCGGGGTCGAGGCCGGCGCGCCGCATCTGCTCATCCACATAGGCGTCGAATCCCGCGCGCGTGGTCATGCCGTGGACCAGCGGCGCCTCACCCACGATGTCGGCCACCCGCATGCGCGGATTGAGGCTGGCATAGGGGTCCTGGAAGATCATCTGGCGCTTGAGCTTGGCCTCCTTCGCGGCCGCGCCTTCGCCCCATCCATGCGCGCCGCCTCCTCGATGGCGATGGGCACGTCGCGCACGAAGCCCAGCAGCATCCAGATGGCGAAGGGAAGTGCCAGGATCTGCTGCGCCAGGACCAGCCCGGCCAGCGTGTCCAGCAGACCCAACGCGCGCAGCACCTGGAACAGCGGCACCGCCAGCACGATGGGCGGCGCCAGCTTCACCAGCAGCACGAACATCAGGAACATGAGGTCGAGCCGGCGCGGAAACCGCAGGCGCGCCAGCGCCCAGGCCGCCGGGAAGCCCGCCGCCAGCGCCAGCAGCGTGGTGCCCGCCATCACCGCCAGGCTGTTCAGCGCCGCGCGGCCGATGCGCGCCTCGGCCACCGCCTGATAGTGCATCGGCGTCGGCGCCTGCGGCCAGATCGCGGCCGAAGCCGCGGCGAGTTCGGCCGGCGGCTTGAAGGAGGTACCGAGCATCCAGGCCAGCGGCAGCGCGAACAGCGCCGCCATCACCCAGGCGGCCGCCACGCGGATCATGCGGGCGGGCGCAGCAGCAGGCGCGCGTAAAGCGCGGCCAGCAGGCCGGCCACCAGCACCATCACGAGGGAGGCCGCACTCGCCAGCCCGATGTCGAAGAAGCGGAAGGCCAGCCGGTGGACATGCATTGACAATGTTTCGGTGGCATTGCCGGGGCCGCCGCCGGTCATCGCCATGACCTTGTCGAACAGCTTGAAGCTGTCGAGCGTCCGCATCAGCGCCGCCACCGCGATATAGGGCATCAGCAGCGGCAGGATGATGTCGCGGAACCGCCGGAAGGGGCCGGCGCCGTCGATGCGTGCCGCTTCTTCCACTTCGGGCGGAATGGCGGACAGGCCCGCCAGCAGGATCAGGAAGCAGAAGGGCGTGGCCTGCCACAGATCGGCCAGCGCGATGGCGGGCAGCGCCAGCGCGGGGTCGAACAGCCAGGGCAGCCCGGGCAGGCCGGCGCCGCGCAGCACCGTGTTGAGGAAGCCCACATCATACCGGCCGGGCTGATCCGCGCGACGGATTATCTCCAGGCGGCGGTTTACCGTTTCGCAAGGGTATCGGGGGTAGCTTCAGCTCGCCGGCCCAGGTGAGGGCCGGCGAGCCCCTTGGAGCCGCCCCATGCTGCGCCTGCCCACCGCCCTCGCCCTCGCCGCCCTGCTCGCCGCTGCCCCGGCCCGTGCCGCCGATCCGGAGGATGCGGCGCGCGAGATCAACTGGACCTCGGCTGCCGCCACGGCGGTGATCGCCGGGCTGCAGGACAAGATCAATGGCGGCACGGCCACGCCGGCCGACCTCGACGCCGCCGCGCTCTCCGCGGCCTATGCGGCGGCCTATCAGCGCCTCGCCAACCGCAGCCTGCAGGCCGGCGGCGAGGGCCCGGTGGCGGAAATCCGCAGCTTCATGGCGCGCGCCAAGGCCGAGGTGCTGGAGGCCCATCGCGACGACATCCTGCGCGGCGGCCAGGACGCCTTCGTGCCCGCCTTCTTCCGCGCCCAGCTCTTCGATCGCTTCAACGCCGCGGCGGAGGGGCGCTACCGCGCGGTCGCGAGCAACCGCCGCGCCGAGCTCATCAATTCGGATTCCGCGGTGGAGCGGCTGATCATCGACCCGGAGATCGTCGCGCTCGTGACGGGGCTGATGCAGCGCGGCACAATGCAGGCGGAAACCCGCGTGATGGGCCCGCGCACGGTCGGCTACTGGCCGATGACGATCACGCAGCCCTGCATGGTCTGCCATCAGCGCAACGGGCTGCAGCAGCAGGTCGGCCAGTTCGGCGGCGCGACCGTCGTCATCGTCGGCCGCTGA
>JBIPLY010000186.1:0-7847 GCA_044369385.1 Acetobacteraceae bacterium
ACCGAGGTCCCCATCACGATCCGCTGCGTCCGCGCCCCCAGCGCCCCCAGCCACACCAGCGAGTTCGGCGCATGCCCGTCGGTATGCTTCCACGGCTGGAAATGGTCGCTGATGAACACCGAATCGAAGCCGACCTGCTCGGCCATCACCGCGAACTCCAGCAGCTTCGCCGGCGCGAACTGCTCCGCGGAGGCCTTGTAACCCAGCTTCAGCATCGATTTCGTCCCCATTGCCACGCCGCACATATGGCCCACCGGCGCGCCAGCGCCAGTCTAGTAGCCCCGCCGCCCGCGGCAACCCGCCGCTTGGCCGCCCCTCGGCCACCCCCTGGACCGCCCCTCAGCAATCCGCCAGCGCCCGGATCATCGCATCCCGATGCGCCACATCCCCCGCTTCATGCACCGGCTGCACGCACACATGCGTCGCCCCGGCGTCGAAATGCGCCCGCACCCCCGCCCGCACGTCCTCCGCCGTCCCCGAAATCACCATCGCGTCGATGAACCGGTCGCTCCCCCCATCCGCCAGCTCCGCCTCGGAGAACCCCAGCCGCAGCCAATTGTCGCGATAATTCGACAACCCCATGTACCGAAAAAGTTCCGCCCGCCCCAGCGCCCGCGCCCGCCCCCGGTCCGGCTCGATGCACACCTTCTGCTCCACCGCCAGCGCCTGGCCCTCCCGCCGCACCGAAGCCGCCAGCCGCGTGTGCGCGGGCGTGACGTTGTAGGGCAGGGCGCCCATCGTCCGCTCCGCCGCCAGCTTCAGCATCAGCGGCCCCAATGCCGCCAGCATCACCGGCCACCCCCCGGCATCCGCCTCCCCCCCCTGCATCGCATCCAGATAGGCCCGCATCGCCGGCAGCGGCTTCTCATAGCGGTGCCCGCGCCCCCCTTCCACCGCCGGCCGGTGGCTCACCCCCAGCCCCAGCACGAACCGCCCGCCATACAGCGCATTCAGCGTCCGCATCCCCTGCCGCGCCGCGACTCCATCGCGCGCATAGATGCTGGCGATCGAACTCCCGATCACCAGCCGCCGCGTCGCCCCCAGCAGGAACCCGCCCAGCGCCAGCGACTCGAATCCGCGCGACTCCGGATACCAGAACGCGTCATACCCCGAGTCCTCCACCAGCCGCAGCAACGCCACCAGCCCCGGCCCGTCCAGCCGGTCCGCCGGATACCAGATTCCCAGTCTGCCCAATTCCATGCCTATGATCCGATCAACGAACGAGGGGACGCACCGCAGCGATGATCGTCGGACTGGCCGGCCATGTCGACCATGGCAAGACCACCCTGATCCGCGCCCTGACCGGCATCGACACCGATCGCCTGCCGGAGGAGCGCGCCCGCGGCATGACCATCGACCTCGGCTTCGCCTATGCCGCGCGCGAAGACGGCCGCGTCATCGGCTTCGTCGACGTCCCGGGCCATGAGCGCTTCCTGCCGAACATGCTGGCCGGCGTGCTGGCCATGCACAGCGTGCTGCTGGTCGTCGCCGCCGATGACGGCGCGATGCCGCAGACCATCGAACACCTCGAAGTGCTGCGCCTGGTCGGCATCCCCCGCCTGGCCATCGCCCTGACCAAGACCGACCGCGTGCCCCCCGCCCGCACCGCCGAAGTCGCCGCCGCGCTCGCCGCGCTGACCGCTCGCGCCGGTTACACCGCCCCGATCCACCCGGTCTGCGCCCCCACCGGCGCGGGCCTGCGCGAACTCTGGGCCTGGATCGACGCCACAGTCCCGCCGCCCCCGCCTGCCGCCGCCGGCTTTCGCATGGCCATCGACCGCGGCTTCATCCTGCCCGGCATCGGCACCGTGGTCACCGGCACCGTCATCGCCGGCGAGGTCGCCCCCGGCGATCAGCTCCTGCTCTCCCCGGCCCGCCTCGCCGCGCGGGTCCGCTCGCTGCGGGTGCAGAACCGCCCGGCCGAACACGCCCGCGCCGGCGACCGCTGTGCGCTGGCCATCGCCGGCACCCGCGTCGAGCGCGCCCGCCTGCATCGCGGCGACTGGCTGATCGACCCCGCCCTGCATGCCCCCACCACCGCGCTCGATGTCCATCTGCGCCCCGCCGAGGGCCGCTTGCTGCGCCACGCCACACAGGTCCATCTCCACCTCGCCACCGCCGCGCAGCCCGCCCGCCTGCGCCTGTGGGACGATGCCGCGACCGACGAAAGCGGGGTGGGCCAAGGGGCAGGCCAAGGGGCAGGCCAGGGGGTGGGGCAGGGTGGTTTCGCCCGGCTCCAGCTCGCCGCCGCCATCCCCGCCCTGCACGGCGACCGGTTGGTGCTGCGCGATGCCACCGGGCGCGTCGTCGCCGGCGGCCATGTCGTCGATCCTTTCCCCCCGCAGCGCCGCCGGCCGCGCCCGCAGCGCCTGGCCGAACTGTCCGTGCTCGCCGCCCCGGACCCGGCCGACGCCCTGGCCGGCCTGCTCGCGCACCAGGGCGCCGCCGACCTGACCAGCCTGGCCCGCGCCCGCAACGTCGCCGCCGCCACCCTGGAAGCCGCCCCCGCCGCGCGCGACAGCCTCATCCTCGGCCCTCCCGCCCGGCGCATCGCCGTCTCTGCCACGCACCGGGCCGCGACCCGCGCGAACATGCTCGCCGCCCTGGCCCGCCACCACGCCGCCCACCCGGACCTGCCCGGCCCCGGCCGCGCCATCCTGCTCGCCGCCGCCGGCACGGAGCCCGCGATCGCCGAGGCCCTCCTCGCCGCCCTGGTCGCCGAGGCCGCCATCCTGCCCTCCGGCATGGCCCTGCGCCTGCCCGCCCACACCCCGCGCCTGGCCCCGGCCGATGCCGCGCTCTGGCCGCGCCTGGCCGGGCTGCTCGCCGACAGCGGCCTGCGCCCGCCCCGGGTGCGCGAGATCGCCGAGACCCTCACAATGACGCCGGAGGCCGCCGAGGCCCTGCTGCTGCGCTGCGAGCGCTTCGGCCTGGTGCTGCGCGTGGCCCCGAACCGCTTCTTTCTCCCGCACACCGTCGCCGCCCTGGCCCGCGTCGCGGCGGCCATCGCGGCGGAAGACGGCTTCTCCGCCGCCGATTACGCCCGCCACACCGCCATCGGCCGCAACCTGGCCATCGAGGTGCTGGAGCATCTCGACCATCTCGGCCTCACCCGCCGCACCGGCGAACTGCGCCACATGCTCCGCGACCCCGACGAGATCCTGCCCGCGGAACCCGCCGAGATCGCCACGGTCCAATAGCCGGGCCTCCGCGCGAGCTCCCTGGTCGAGAACGCAGACCTTCCGGCCGCGTCCTGCTCCATCAAGCCCGTCAGCCGCCCTCCATCCGCAACGCCCGCCGATACGCCGCGACCGCCGCCGAAAACCCCATCTTCAGCGCATCCGCCGTCAACTCATGCCCGATCGACGCCTCGGCGATATTCGGCACCGCCGCGGCAATCGCCGGAATATTCGTCAGGTTCAGGTCGTGCCCCATGTTCACCACCATGCCCAGCCGCCCCGCCGCCGCCGCCGTCGCCCCGATCGCCGACAGCAGCGCCGCGCCATTCCCGGCCCGCGCCTGCGCCGCATACTCCCCGGTATAGATCTCCACCCCATCGGCGCCGACCGCCCGCACCCGCGCCACCACCGCCGGATCGGGATCGACGAACAGCACCGTGCGCGCCCCCAGCGCCTTCAGCCGCACCAGATACGCTGCCACCTCCGCCACCTGCCCCGCATCCTCCAGCCGCCACCCCTCGTCCGAGGTGAAGGCCCCCGGCGCATCCGGCACCAGCGTCACCTGCTCCGGCCGCGTCGCCATCACCAGCGCCATCAGCCGGTCATCGGGATAGCCCTCGATGTTGTATTCGAACCCCGGCCGCCACGGCGCCATCACGCCGGCCAGCGCCGGAATATCGCTGCCGCGGATATGCCGCTCATCCGGCCGCGGATGCACCGTGATCCCGTCCGCCCCGGCCGCATGGCAGATGCGGGCGAATTCCAGCAGGTCGGGCACATTCGTGTGCCGCGAATTGCGCAGCAGCGCCACTTTGTTCAGGTTCACCGAAAGCCGGGTCGAACGCACGGGCAAGCCCCCCTCAATTGTTGCCGACGACCGCACCCAGCGTGTCGCCGATCTCGCGATGCAGCACCAGGTCGGCGATGCGGTCCATCTCCGTCGCCTCCCGGTTGATGATCACCAACCCCGCCCCGCGCCGCTTGGCAAGCTCCGGAAACCCCGCGGCGGGATAGACCACCAGCGACGATCCGGCCACCAGGCACAGATCGCAGGCCAGCATCGCCTCCTCCGCCCGCACCATGGCGGCGGCGGGCATCGACTGCCCGAACGACACCGTCGCCGTTTTCACGATCCCGCCGCACACCACGCAGCGCGGCGCCTTGCCCGTCGCTTCGAAGTCCGGCCGGATATCGTCCAGCTCGTGACGATACTGGCAGTCCAGGCAATGCGCATAGGTGGAATTGCCATGCAGCTCGATCACCTGGCGCTCCGGCACCCCGCTGGCCTGGTGCAGCCCGTCGATGTTCTGGGTGACCACATGCGACACCTTGCCCTCGGCCACCAGCCGCGCCACCGCCCGATGCCCCCGGTTCGGCCGCGCGGCGCGCATCACCGGATCGGACTCGAACTTGCGCCGCCACGCCTCCACCCGCGCCGCCTCGGAGGCGACGAAATCCTGGAAATAGATAGGCTTCATCCGCGACCACACCCCGCCCGGCGAGCGGAAATCCGGAATCCCCGACTCCGTCGAGATCCCCGCCCCGGTGAACACCACCACGCGACGTGCCGCCTCCAGCATCCGGCGCAGCTCGTCCAACTCGCCGTCCATCTGGCCACCCTCCATCCGCGCCACTAGGCTAACCCGAAAACCGGAGAGACGTCATGAGCCACGCCCACCCCTATCGCGGCCTGCGCGTGCTGGACCTCGGCCAGGGCGTCGCCTCGCCCTACTGCGCCATGCTGCTCGCCCTCTACGGCGCCGAGGTGATCAAGGTCGAACCGCCGGAGGGCGACTGGTCGCGCGGCCTCGGCCGCAAACTGGCCGACGGCACCCAGACCCCGATGTCGCTGACCTTCAACCGCGGCAAGCGCGCGCTGCGCCTGGACCTGAAGAACCCGAAGGCCCGGGCCGTCCTGCGCGGCCTGGCCCTGCGCGCCGACGTGCTGGTCGAAGGCTTCCGCCCCGGCGTCGCCGCCCGCCTCGGCGTCGGCTATGAAAGCCTCGCGCTGGAGAACCCGAAGCTGATCTACCTCTCGGTCAGCGGCTTCGGCCAGTCCGGCCCCAATTCCCAACGCCCGGTCACCGACACCGCCGCCCAGGCCTTCTCCGGCTTCATGGACACCAACCGCGGCGCCGACGCCATCCCGCACCGCTCCGGCGCGCTCACCGCCGACGTCCCCACCGGCCTCTACGCCTACGCCGCCGTCGCCACCGCCCTGTTCGCCCGCCAGCAAACCGGCGTGGGCCGGCACATCGATGTCAGCCTGATGGCGGGCTCGGCCGCGCTGCTCGGCCACATGCTGCCGGATTTCCAGATCGAAAACCGCACCCCCGGCCAGCTCAACGTCCCCGCCGGCTCCTTCGAGGCCGCCGACGGCTGGCTCGCCATCGCCCTGGTGCGCGAGGATGACTGGCGCCGCACCTGTGCCGCGCTGGAACGCCAAGACCTGCTCGATGACCCGCGCTACGCCAGCTTCGCCACCCGCCTGGAGCACAAGGAAGACCTGCTGGCCGCGCTGCGCCCGCATATCCGCACCCGCCCCCGCGCCGAATGGCTGGAACGCCTGCGCGCCGCGGATGTGATCAGCGATGCGGTGAACACGCTGGGCGACTGGCTCGCCAACCCGCATGTCCAGGCGATCGGCGCCGCGGTGCCGGCCGGGCTCGGCGATTTCCGCCTCGCCCGCACCCCGGGCGCCCCGGCCGAAGCCGAAGCCGCCCTGGCCCCGGCGCCGGCCGCCGGGCAGGATTCGCGCGCCGTGCTGGCCGAATGCGGCCTGTCGGACGCCGAGATCGCCGCCCTGTTCGACGAAGGGGTGGCGAGCTGACCAGGAACGGCCTATAAGCATCGGATTGTATCAATGCGCCGCGATGCGCGACCGATTGTGACAGGGGATTGTGCGGTGAGCCGGCTGTTGGGCTGTGCCTTTGGATCGCTCCTGCTGGCCGCCGCATGGCAGCCGGCACAGGCCGCGCCGTTCCTCTCCTTCGGCAGCTTCGCCGGCGCCTGCGGCACCACCCTGATCTGCGCCGGCGCCGCCGCCGAGAACGGCAATGACCTGCGCCTGGTGCCCGCCGCCCCGGAGCAGGCCGGCGGCGCCTGGTTCCAGAAGCCGATGCTGCTGAACCCGGGCGACGGCTTCGTGGCGGCCTTCAGCTTCCGGCTCTCCAACGGCAACGCGATGCACGCCGACGGCCTGGCCTTCGTGATCGCCGCCAACCCCACCGGCCTGGGCGACCCCTCCCGCTACGGCGGCAGCATGGGGTTCGAGGGCCTGGGCAACAGCCTCGCGGTCGAGTTCGACGTCTTCGACAACGGCACCGAGCTCGGCGGCAGCAACCATGTGGCGCTCAGCCGCGACGGCGTGCTGTCCGACACCGCCGCGGCCAGCCCGTTCGGCCAGTCGGCCTGCGCCGGCGTGCCGGGGGCCGATTGCATGGCCAACGGGTCGATCTGGACCGCGATCGTCGGCTATGACGGCCATGCGCAGTCCTTGTCCGTGGCGGTCGGCGCGGCCGGCGGCCCGCTGGATGTGGTGATCAACGGATACAAGGTGAACCTGCGCGACGTGGTGCTGGGCGACGAGGCCTTTGTCGGCTTCGGTGCCGGCACCGGCGACGGCTTCATGGACCACGACCTGGTGACCTGGGCGTTGTCGATGGGAAGCCCCAACCTGAAGAACGCCGACCCCGGACAGTGGATGTCCACGATGCGCGACAACGGCGCCGACGTGCCGGAACCCGCCTCGGCCGCGCTGCTCGGTTTTGCCGCCGTCGCGCTGGCCCGGATCGCCCGCCGCCCCCGCTGACCCTCGCCCCCCGCTGACCCTCGCCTCCGCCGCGCGATCGGGGTAGGATCGGGCAATCGTGGGGAGAGTATCGGCATGGATGCGGCGCATGACGGCCTGGTGGCCGTGGTCAAGCGGGACTGCCCAACCTGCGTGCTGACCGCCGAGGTGCTGGCCGCGCTGCCCGGCGTCACTGTCTATACCCAGGACGACCCCGATTTCCCCGAAGCGGTGGCCAGCCGCGCTTATGACGCCGACCTCGACATCTCCCACCGCCTGAAGGTGGAAATCGTCCCCACCCTGATCCGCTTCGCCGGCGGCCAGGAACAGGACCGCACCTATGGCTGGGACCGCGCCGAGTGGGAGCGGGTTTCGGGCCAGTCCGGCCTCGGCGCCGGCCTGCCCGCGATGCGCCCGGGCTGCGGGGCGAAGAACGTCGAGCCCGGCATCCTGGAGCGGCTGAAGGTGCGCCACGGCGAGACCGGCATCGCCGCGCGCCGCATCGCGCTGGGCGACGGCGAGGACGAGATCGAGGCGATGTTCGACCGCGGCTGGTCCGACGGCCTGCCGCTGGTCCCGCCGACCGAGGAGCGCGTGCTGCGCATGCTGTCCGCCACCAGCCGCGACCCGCAGGAGGTGATCGGCCTGGTCCCCTCCGACCTCGCCCCGGCGACGGTGGAAAAAATCGCCATCAACGCGGTGATGGCCGGCTGCAAGCCCGAATACCTGCCGGTGGTGCTGGCGGCGGTCGAGGCGGTGCTGGACGAACCCTTCGCCATGCACGGCGTGCTGGCCACCACGATGTTCGTCGGCCCGGTGCTGGTGGTGAACGGCCCGGTGCGCCGGCGCATCGGCATGAACGCCCGCGGCAACGCGCT
>JBIPLY010000187.1:0-7803 GCA_044369385.1 Acetobacteraceae bacterium
CACCCTGGATGTACATGCCGCGAAAGCCGCCGCCCAGCGCCTCATCGAGCATGTTTGGCAGGCGCAGGCCGGGCTCATGGTCGAGCGCGCGGCCCCAGGTGGCGGCGAACATGTCGCGCGTGGCGTCGTCGGAGACATGGCGGTATCCCGACAGCTCGTGCGGGAAACTGCCCATGTCGCAGGCGCCCTGGACGTTGTTCTGGCCGCGCAGCGGGTTCACGCCGACGCCGGGGCGGCCGATGTTGCCGGTGGCCATCGCCAGGTTGGCCATGCCCATCACCATGGTGGAGCCCTGGCTGTGCTCGGTCACGCCGAGGCCGTAATAGATCGCGCCGTTCTTCGCCGTGGCATAGAGCCGGGCGGCGGCGCGCAGCTCGGCGGCCGGGATGCCGGTGAAGGCGGCGGTGGCCTCGGGGCTGTTCTCCTCGCCGGCGATGAAGCGCGCCCAGGCCTCGAAATCGACCAGGTCGCAGCGTTCGCGCACGAAGGCTTCGTCCACCAGGCCCTCGGTGACGATGACATGCGCCATGGCGTTGACGAAGGCGACATTGGTGCCGGGCAGCAGGGCGAGGTGATGGGCGGCGGCGACATGCGGGCTGCGCACCATGTCGATGCGGCGCGGATCGGCCACGATCAGTTTTGCCCCCTGCCGCAGCCGGCGCTTCATGCGCGAGGCGAAGACCGGGTGGCCGTCCGTCGGGTTGGCGCCGATCAGCAGGATCACGTCGGCCTCGGCGACGCTGCGGAAATCCTGCGTGCCGGCCGAGGTGCCGAAGGTGGTCTTCAGCCCGTAGCCGGTCGGCGCGTGGCAGACGCGGGCGCAGGTGTCGATGTTGTTGTTGCCGAAGGCGCCGCGCACGAGTTTCTGCACCAGGAAGACCTCCTCGTTCGTGCAGCGCGACGACGAGATGGCGCCGATGGAATCGCGGCCATGGGCGGCCTGGATGCGGCGGAATTCGCCGGCGGCATGGGCGATCGCCTCGGCCCAGGAGACCTCGCGCCAGGGATCGGTGATGGCGCTTCGGATCATCGGGCGGGTGATGCGCTCGGCATGGGTGGCATAGCCCCAGGCGAAGCGGCCCTTGACGCAGGAGTGGCCCTCATTCGCCCCGCCATGCTTGTGCGGCACCATGCGCACCACCCGGTCGCCCTGCAGCTCCGCCTTGAACGAGCAGCCGACGCCGCAATAGGCGCAGGTGGTCAGCACCGCGCGCTCCGGCTGGCCGTGGTCGATCACGGTCTTTTCGGTCAGCGTGGCGGTCGGGCAGGCCTGCACGCAGGCGCCGCAGGAGACGCATTCGCTGCCGAGGAAGTCGGTGGGCCCGGCGGCCACCCGGCTGTCGAAGCCGCGCCCGGTGATGGTGAGCGCGAAGCTGCCCTGAACCTCCTCGCAGGCGCGCACACAGCGGTTGCAGACGATGCACTTGGACGGGTCGTAGGTGAAGTAGGGGTTCGACTCGTCTTTCGCTTCGGCCCCATGGCTGGCGCCCTCGCCGTAGCGCACCTCGCGCAGCCCCACGGCCCCCGCCATGTCCTGCAGCTCGCAATCGCCGTTGGCGGAACAGGTCAGGCAGTCCAGCGGATGGTCGGAAATGTAGAGCTCCATCACGCCGCGCCGCAGCTTGGCCAGGCGGTCGGTGTGGGTGCGCACCACCATGCCCGCCTCGGCCGGGGTGGTGCAGGAGGCCGGCGTGCCCCGTCGCCCCTCGATCTCCACCAGGCACAGGCGGCAGGAGCCGAACGGCTCCAGGCTGTCCGTGGCGCAGAGTTTTGGGATTTTCGTGCCCAGCGCCATGGCGGCGGCCATCACGCTGGTGCCGGCGGGGACGCTGAGCGCGCGGCCGTCGATCGTCAGCGTCACCTGCGTCGCGGATGTGCGGGCGGGGGTGCCGAAATCGGTCTCCTGGATCAGCGGCATCGCGGCCTCCTTACGCCGGTTCGCGGCGGAAATCCTCGGGGAAGTGGCGCAGGGCGCTCTGCACCGGCAGCGGCGTCAGCCCGCCCATGGCGCAGAGCGAGGCATCGGTCATCAGCGCCGTCAGGTCGTCGATCACCGCGAGGTTCTTCTCGCGGTCCTCGCCGGCGATGATGCGGTCCATCGTCTCCATGCCGCGCTGCGCGCCGATGCGGCAGGGCGTGCACTTGCCGCAGCTTTCCTGGGCGCAGAAGGCAAAGGCGAAGCGGGCCTGGCGCGCCATGTCCACCGTGTCGTCGAACACCACGATGCCGCCATGGCCCAGCATGCCGCCGGCCGCGGCCAGGGCTTCGTAGTCCAGCTTGATGTCCAGTGCGGAGGCCGGCAGATAGGCGCCCAGCGGGCCGCCCACCTGCACCGCGCGCACCGGCCGGCCGGTGCGGGTGCCGCCGCCGATGTCCTGCACGACCTCGCGCAGGGGGATGCCGAAGGGCAGCTCGAACAGCCCGCCACGCTTGATGTTGCCGCCGAGCTGCACCGCCAGCGTGCCGCGCGAGCGCCCGACGCCGAGCGCGGCATGCGCCTCCGCCCCGTCGGCCAGGATCGCCGGGACGGCGGCGAAGGTGAGCACGTTGTTGACCACCGTCGGCTGGCCGAACAGGCCGGACAGCGCGGGGACCGGGGGTTTGGCGCGCACCACGCCGCGCCGCCCTTCCAGGCTTTCCAGCAGCGCGGTTTCTTCCCCGCAGATGTAGCTGCCGGCGCCGATGCGCAGGCGGATGTCGAACCCCGCGCCCAGCAGACCGGCGGCGCGCGCGGCGGACAGGGCGGCGGACAGGGTGCGCGCGGCATGCGGATACTCGGAGCGCAGGTAGATCCAGCCCTGGGTCGCGCCGACCGCGTGCGCCGCGATTGCCATGCCTTCGATCAGGGTGAAGGGATCGCCCTCGATCAGCATCCGGTCGGCGAAGGTGCCGCTGTCGCCCTCGTCGGCGTTGCAGACGATGTGTTTTTCCCCGCCCGGCGCGGCGGCCACGGTCCGCCATTTTATCCCGGCGGGGAAACCTGCCCCGCCGCGTCCGCGCAGGCCGGAGGCGGCGACGCGTGCCACGACCTCGGCCGGCGCCAGGCTGCGCGCCACCGCCAGGCCGGCCAGCCCGCCATGGGCGCGGAAATCGTCCAGCGACCGCGGGTCGATCACCCCCACCCGGGCAAAGCTCTGCCGGGTCTGCCGCGCCAGCCAGGGCAGCGCCGCCACCAGCCCCAGCGGGCGCGGGTGGTGCCCGGCGAGCAGGTCGGCGGCCTCGGCGGGCCGGACATTGGCGAAGGCGACGCGCCCTTCCGGCGTGGCGAGCTCTACCAGCGGCTCCAGCCACAGCAGCCCGCGCGAGCCGGTGCGCACGATCTCTACGACCTGGCCCTGTCCGGCTGCCTCGGCGGCGATCGCGCGCGCGACGGCGTCGGCCCCGACCGAGAGGGCGGCGGCATCGGCCGGGATGAAGATGCGCAGGCTCACGGCCGCGGTCCCAGCAGCGTGTCAGGATCGGCCCCGGCGATCAGCGCGCGCAGCCGGGCTTCGTCGAGATGGGCGATCAGCACGCCATCGACCAGGGCGGCGGGGCCGAGGGCGCAGTTGCCCAGGCAATAGACCGGCTCCACCGCATTCCCGGCCAGCGCCGCCAGCGCCTCGCTGCCCACCGCCTGGCAGGCCTCGGCGCGGCAGAGCTGGATCACCCGTGCAGGCGGCGGGGCGGTGCGGAAATCGTGGTAGAAGGTGACCACGCCATGGATCTCGGCGCGCGAGCGGTTGGTCGCGTGCGCTACCAGCGCGATCGCGTCGGCATGGATGTAGCCGAAGCGGTGCTGCAGCGCGTGCAGGATGGGCAGCACCGCGGCGGACGCCCTTGCGTCCGTCGCGCCGGCGTCGGACGTGGTGCCCTGGCTGTCCAGCACGGCGCGCGCGTCGTTGGTCGACCAGGCCGGGTACCGGCTCATGTTTCCTCCTGCGACGCCGGCACCGCCGCGCCGCTGCATCAGAGATGCGCCTGCGCCGGCCGCGTTCAACCGGCCAGCATTTCCGAAACCTGCTTTACAGTGCGGGGGAACCGCCGGCGCCGCAACCCGGATGCCGCGCGTTGACGCCGCGTTCTTCCGGTCGATAGGCTCGAAACCGCGCAAAGGGGGGCCTGGCGATGGATATCGGCTTTCGGCTGGAACAGCCGCTGACGGGTGCGTCGTTCGGCGGGCGGGTGCATGTGCTTGGCGCCCACGGTGCGCAGGCGGTGGTGCAGGCCGCCGAGGCCAACCCCGCGGCACTGACCGAGGCGCTGGCGCGCTGCCACGGGCTGATGGTGCTGCCGGGTATGGCGGCGATGGCCGACGATCCCGCGCTGCTGGTGCGGCTGTCGCGCCTGTTCGGGCCGGAGGTGGAGAATTACCGCACCACCCACATGGCGGCGAACATGGTGCATCCGACGGTGCCGGAGATCTTCGTGGTCTCCAACATCCCGCCGGTGTTCCGCGCCCCGCCGCCGCTTCCGGACCCGCCGCTGACTGCCGAAGGCAAGCTTCCGGTGCAGTTCCCGCATCGCCGCGGCTGGCACACGGACCAAAGCTATCGGCGCCCGCCGCCGGATGTGTCGCTGTTCCTGGCGGTGCAGCCGGTGCCGCAGGGCCAGGGCCAGACGCTGTTCGCGGACTGCATCGCCGCTTACGAGGCGCTGCCGGCGGCCATGAAGGCGCGCATCGATGGGCTGGACGGGCTGCATATCGCTTCGGGCGCGGGCCGGAAATACGATGCGGTGCGGGCTGGCGCGCCGCAGCGTGCGCTGGCACCGCATGAGCGTCCGGTGCGCCAGAAGCTGGTGCGCACCCATCCGGTGACCGGGCAGAAGGCGCTCTACATGTGCGAATACGGCCAGATGGACTGGCTGGAAGGCCCGATCGCCGGGCTGGAGCCGGGGCCGGACGGGGAGGGCGGGCGGCTGCTGGTGGAGTTGGTGTCCCACATCACCCAGCCGCAATTCGTCTATGCCCATGAATGGAGCGCGGGCGACCTGGTGGTGTGGGACAATCGCTGCACCCTGCATGCCGCGACCTGGTTCGATGCCGCGCATCTGTCGCGCGTGATGTGGCGCACCACGGTGTGGGGCAACCCCGGTGCGGACTATGCCGGCGAGACCAAGAGCTGGGAGGCCGACGCCGAGGGGTGAGCGCTCAGCCCGCGATCCCCAGCTCGGCCGCCTTGATCTGCAGCGCCACGTAACGCGAATACATCCGGCATTGCGAGAAACTGCCGCCGGTGAACCACAGCCCGCGCTGTGGCGTGCGCATCCACATGTTCGCCAGCTCCTGCCGCGCGTGGTCGAAGCCCCAGACCTGGCCGACGCCCGCCGCCACGTCTGGCCCGAACAGCCCGGTCAGCATGGCATCCGGGCCCTTGTAGCCGGTGGCCAGCACGGCCAGCTCCGCCGGCAGCTCGCGCCCGTCCTTCATCCGCACCCCGGCGGCGGTGAAGCTGTCGATGTCGTGGTACTGGATCAGCCCGATCTCGCCGCGCACCATCAGGTCCGACGCCCCGACATTGAAGTAATAGCCGCCGCCGCGGGAGCGGTATTTCAGCGGCCAGCCGGTGCCGTCCTCGCCGAAATCCAGGCGGAAGCCGATCCGTTCCAGCCCGGCCAGCAATGCTGCGTCCAGTTCGCGGGTGCGGTCGGTCAGCAGCTTGTGCGCCTGCTTCATCACCGGCAGCGGGAAGGAGGTGTTGATCAGGTCACGATCCTCCCGCGACGGGCCGGGGCCGTAATAGATGCCGTCATAGAGCTGCGCCGCCGGTTCGACATTGGTGACCAGGGTCGGGCTGCGCTGCACCATGGTCACGCGCGCGCCGTTGCCGTGCAGGTCTTGCGCGATGTCGTGCGCGCTGGTGCCGGTGCCGAACACCAGCACCGGGCGGCCGGCCCATTCGGCGCCGCTGCCGAATTTGGATGAGTGCACCACCGGCCCGCCGAAGCGCTCCAGCGTCGGGATGGTGGGGATGTTCGGCACGTTGCTGACGCTGGTGGCCATCACGATGTGGCGCGGGCGCAGTTCGCGCAGGCTGCCATCCGCCTGGCGCAGGCGGGCGCGCCAGGCGCCGCCTTCGTATTCCGCGCCTTCGAACCCGGTGCGGGTCCAGAAGTTGATCTCCATCGCATCGACATAGTGTTCCAGCCAGTTGGCGACGCGATCCTTGGGGATGTAGCGCGGCCAGGTGGGCGGGAACGGCATGTAGGGGAGGTGGTTGGAGTGCACCTGGTTGTGCAGCTTCAGGCCGTGATAGCGCAGGCGCCAGTTGTCGCCGACGCGCGCCATGCGGTCGACCACCAGCGTGTCGACGTTCAGCGCGCCCAGGCTGGCCGCGGCCGTGAGCCCGGCATGGCCGCCACCGACCACCAGCACCGCCGGCTCGCGGTCGTCATAGCGGCGGCGCGCGGTGCGGTGATCCAGCCAGTTCGGCCCGCCGAAATCGCGCTCGAAGGCCGGCTCCTCGCGCGCTTCGCGCATCGTGGCCTCGTCGTGGCCGGCGATGTGGTCGAGTGCGGTCATCAGCGTCCAGGCTTCGCCTGCCTCGGCATCGGAAAGCTTCAGCCGCAGCACGCCGGCGCCGCGGCCGATGCGGGTGGAGAAGCGCAGGATCGCCTCGATCGTCGCTTCGCCCGCGCGTTCCACCTGGCGCGGGGCGGTGCGGTGCGGGTCGATGGCGAAGCCGTGGGCGCCGGCGGCCTGGGCAGCGGCCAGGAGCCCGGCGGCTGCCGCGTCGCGGCCGGAGAGGGTGGCGATGTCCCAGGTCAGGGCCACGATGTCGCGCCAGTGGCCGTCGGGGCGGAACAGTGCTGCCAGCCCGGTGCCCGTGGCCAGCGCGGCATTGAAGCGGCGCAGCCAGGCTTCGGCCAGCAGCCGGGCGCGGTCCTCGGTGATGTGCATCGCGTCCATGCGGCGTCTCCTGTCCTTGGGCGGTTTGTACGGCGCGCGGTTGCGCGGGGCAACGGCTTGCCGGCGGGCGGTCCGGCCCGTACCCTGGCCCCGGTGTCGTCGGAGTGCCGGTCCTGTTGCTTGCCGATCTCGGAATCGTCTTTGTCGGCGACATTCATCGCCGCTGGGACCATGTGGAGCGCGGCCTGGCCGCGTTGGATCGCCCGGTGCGCAATGTTGTGCTGCTGGGCGATATGGAATGCACCGCGCCGCTCGACCACCTGGCCGCGCCGATCCTGGCGCATGGGGCCGGGCTGCACTGGATCTTCGGCAACCATGACGCGGATGGCGGGGCGCAGATGTGGGCCAATCTGGCCGATCCGCGCCGCAATCCGCTGACCGCGGCCGGCGCGCTGCATGGGCTTGTGGCGGAAATCGGCGGGCTGCGCATCGCGGGGTTGGGCGGGACGTTTCACACCCGTGTCTGGAACCCGCCGAAGCCGGCGCGGCTGGTCAGCCGGGACCAGCTGGGTGCCGACATGGCGACGCTGGGGCCGGGGTGGAGTGCGGATGCGGCGGCGTCGCTGGCGCGCAATCTGGCGTCGCTGGCGATCTGGCCGGAGGATGTGGTGCGGCTGGCGGGGATGCGGGCGGATGTGCTGGTGACGCATGAGGCGCCCTCCAGCCATCGCAGCGGGGCGGCGGTGCTGGATGATCTGGCGCGCAGCATGGGGGCGCGGCTGGTGGTGCATGGGCACCATCACATCGGCTACCGGGCGACGGCCGAGGACGGGCTGGTGGCGCAGGGGGTTGGCGCGGCCTGGGGGATCGATCTTTCGGGGCGGCGGCATTGGGCGGGGGACAAGGAGCGGCATCTGCCGCGGGTGGCGGGGTGGCGGGATCAGGAGTGGTGAGTGTGAGTCGATATCGAAACG
>JBIPLY010000577.1:0-7784 GCA_044369385.1 Acetobacteraceae bacterium
CAATAAATGGATATTCTCGTTCACCCTCTTTCGCTACAGATAGAATCCAGAGTTGGAAACGGGCGAGATCGGGATCTCGTTTGAGTTTGTGTTGGTAGGATGCGATCGCATCTATTAACCAATAACATTCAGCTTTTTCGGCTAAATGTTCGATCCCATCGGTATACAAAAATCCAGTCCAGTTTCGGTGGTATCCACTGGTTCCTGTGAACTGAGAAAGTTCCGACAAGGTAATTGTTTCCGTGTTCATTTTATTTGTTTAACTCAACTTGTTAATTTTACTTTTTATTTACTAATAAGTCAAGTTTTTTTTACAACAAATAACCCCGCAAGATGATATTTCTTACGGGGTTATTTTATGGTTAAGCTACTTTTTTATTGGTAGCTTTTTCTGGAATACTCTCAGCGAGTAACTCCAGGAACTTCAACAGAAACGGATTTCCGTTGTACTTCGAGTTTTTCTTGCTGACTTCTTTTTTTATAGCAAGATAAACTTCTTGTAGTGACATTTGCTGTTTTTGATTCAATAATTCACTATATTCATCCTCAATTTCTTCGAGGATGTAACAGATGTACAGCACCTTGTTATTGGCGTTGTATTTTTTGAGGAAATCATTGAATTTCGGAGATATTTGTAAGTTATTGCTTACAACACGGAAACTTCCATTTTTCCAAATGAACATAATTGACTCCTTCTTGTTTATTTTTAAGCTACTTTTTGTTGATCGAATATCGATCTATTGGCTTGTATCCCGTCGATTAATAGGGATTCAAACCTTTCTACTTCCATCCAAACAGTTGCACCAGAGCAGATTGGATTTTCTGCATTCTGGATTAAAACAGGATTTGAACTTGGTAGAAATTCTACGCTTTTACAGTACAGAACCCCTAAATAGGTTCGGACTGCGATCGCGGGAGCATCGGTAAAATTCCCTGCGAGACTAGCCTTTTTGTTAGCCAAGATGATATGGCGATTGATATATATTTGCGCCTTCATATCTTTAACTAAACACTGATATATTTTACTTCTATTTGATTAATAAATCAATACTTTTGTTAATAATAATTAAAGATTATTTGTGGGGATTGTTGGTAAAATAAAAAAATCCTCCGTAGGTACGGAAGATTTTGTGGGTTGATATTATTTAGCTTTTCTTTGCTTTTCTTCCCAAGCTAATTTTTGATCTAATTCAATTGCGACTTTTGCTCCTAGTGGCGCAACAACCTCATTAAATCTTGTTACCTCCAACATAGAAAGGTTGTTCAGTATTCCGTAAGCCCCGTTTAGCATTGCATAAACAGACAAGCTAAAACCCAACTGAGATAACCCACCAACTGCAAAAGCCTGTGCAATTTCGGCTGCTGCTGCACCTTGAGCGATCGCAGTAATCCCACTAAAAACGCCTCCTAGTCCAATTAAATTAGGAAGTGAAAAAAGTGCGACGGCTCCAATGCCACCGAGAACCATCCCTGCTGCTAAAACCGTACCTGCAACTGCATATTCGGGATTTTTGCTTATGATTTTGCCGAGATCTTGTAATTCCATTTTTGCTTTTTTCAAAACATCTGTAATGGTTCTATTTTTTTTTAATCCTCCTAGTAGTGCATCATCTGTTTTTTTAAAATGTTCTCCCATTTCAGGGTTAACGCTATCAATACCTTTTCGTGTGGATTCCATAGCTTTTTTTACCGATGAACTATTTACATAATCATCGAGTCTTAATCGTTCTTCTTCTGTCAGCCCTTTAAGTGCTGTCTCCATGTTATTGATTGTAGACTCCATTTTCTTCGCGGCTTCCTTTGTGCTTCCAAATCTTCCTATCGTCTTTCCTGCTTTGTAGTAAGGATCGTTTTTGTCTACAGAAGAACCCCCTCCATTTTTAGGTGCAAACCGTCCCCCTTGACGATTAATAGTTTTCCCACCTCCCAACCAGTCAGCCTCATATTCCTTGGTTTCTAAAGCCGCAGCTTGAATTTCTTCCAGAAGCGCGATCGCTTGTTGGCATTGATTTGTCAGTTCGATACTTGCCATAATGCTAAAAAATACTGTGTTTAATCTATGGTACTCAAAATCATAAAGAATGACTTCCCTAAACTTAGGCAGCGATTGAGTTTGATTCCAGAAAGCGCGATCGCAGCAGGGGAAAAATGGTCTAAGGATATGGCAGACCGATTATATTCCGAATGTCAAAACCATCTTGGAACCCAGGGCAGACCCGGAGGTGAACCCCCACCACTGTCTAAGGCAACGGAATATCTCTATGAGCAGTTAGGGGAGCCGGATGGATCAGGGGTTAGAAATCATATTGAGGTGCGCTATATCCCTCTCAAAAAGGGTAAGGCTTCATCGGTTGTTGGGGTTCCAGAGGGTCGTCCTACGATGATTGGTAAGGTACAGGATCGGGGTGCGGTTATTCCCGTTACTCAAAAGATGCGGGGATGGTTAGCCGCTCACGGAATATTCCTGCGTCGAGATACTTTGCACATCGTCATCCCTGCCCGGAATTGGTGGTCAAGTTCCCTCTCGGAAAATAATCGTCATGCGAAACGAGAGTTTTCCAGAAGGATGAAAAATCTTTAAACAGAAAAACCCCTGTACCGAATTCGGTACAGGGGTTTTTTAAAATTAACTAAAAACTGTGAAGATAGCTATCAAAATTAATACTTCGATAAACAACTTCACTTTTATTTCCTTTGCAGGTTTCCCAAGTTTCAAGAACTTGCTGAATTTTTAACTGGTTTTCGTTGGTTCGAGTGAATGAACCTTCTGCAATTTCGACAGATAATTGATATCCTTTGTATTTTTCTATGGTTGCGATCGCGTGATCAAAATTTAACCAGTAATAGAAACCTAGATTTTGATCGTAGCAAGATTTAGCCCAGTCATAACAAGGAATCAATTCAGGATATTGAACCGGACAACCACAAACCCAAACATGAAAAAACACACCGAGGTATGTTGTTTCAACCAGATATCGTCCAAGCTCATCATACATTTTAATCTCATCTTCTGAGAGGGAGATATCTACTCCTAGTTTAGTAACATCTAATTCCCATGCTGTATCCGTTGAAAAACTTTCTCCGTCGATA
This sequence comes from Acetobacteraceae bacterium, assembly GCA_044369385.1. GTDB lineage: Bacteria > Pseudomonadota > Alphaproteobacteria > Acetobacterales > Acetobacteraceae > CAMDGX01. Next base: position 3,091 of record JBIPLY010000577.1, read on the forward strand.
GATTTTATATGAATTTTTCTGAATCCATATAGATCCTTTTCCGAGAAACTTGCAATCCATTGATAAGGCATATTTCATTTGTAACTCAACTGTAACATTTTATTATAAATATTGATAAAAGTAAAGCGATCGCACTTAATATCTTTAGACAAAAAACCCTGCACCAAATTCGGTACAGGGTTTTAATTCAAAAGATTTTAGCCTCGATTTCTATTTCTCTGTTATCGGGCATCAAATCTGGTAATGCAATCATCGAAATAACCATCATCGCAATCATCGTCATCGCAATCATCGCAATCATCGCCATAATCATCGTCGTCACTTGCTTCAGAAGAATCAACATCTAGTTTGATACGTTCATATTCTTCGTCGCTGTATATTTCTCCTGATTTTTTGTTAATAAATAACACGGTTTCCCCGTCTACGAGTACCAAAAGCACATTTTTGTATTTATCAGAAATAAGAGTCGGATAAATCTTTCCTTCATAAAGAAAAAGATTTTCGTGTTCCGTCGTAAGAGTAGCATTATATCCTTCTTCTAATTTTTCTTTTAAACAGAAATAAAGAAGGTTTCCATTTCTCTTTACTTTTAGTGAACATTGTTCTGGCATAGAAAGAAAAACTCTTGTCGATAATTCTAGTTCCAGCATGGTTTTTAATTGACTCAACGAACTGATTTTACTAAATATTGATGTAAAAGTCAATACTTTGTATTGAATAAAAAGAGTGATCGCACTTAATAAAAAATGCGATCGCTTTTTAATATTAACCCCAAGAAATAGGAATACATTCGTGAGGTAAGTTATCTAATGCAAGAAATAGACAACTCTTTGTTTCTCCGTAAGTGATAACTGTAGAAGATGTTTCCTCCTCTACGATTACCTGAGAAAATTCTTTCATGAAATCAACTAACTCTTTTTCGGAATTGATTTCTCGAATCTGAGTAAAGTACGGATTACTTGGAAATGTTTGTGTATCCGATAATCCGTACCAACCTGGTTTGAACTCACCATCGAAAGATAAGTTTTCATTTCTTGTCTGCTGTATTCCTAATGTGCAACAGCAATGATCTCCTTGAAACAATAGGTCTGTTTCCTCCTCCTCACCTCCTGGTAATGGAACCGGAGGCAGATACCCCATCTCGATAGCAATTTCACATTGCTCTAAAAACATCGAAGGGAATTGTACCGTGCGCCACCATGCGCCCAGTGATCGTTTTACTTCTTTTTCAATTGCTTCTTTTGATGAATTAATCGGATCGCCGTAAACTGTAGAAAGCATATTTTTCAGAGACTCAACTTGTTGATTTTACCAAATATTAAATTGAAAGTCAATTTTTAACCACTAAAAGAGCGATCGCACTTAATAAAAATGCGATCGCTCTTTAATATTAACCCCAGGCAATAGGGATGCAGTCAGGAGACAAATAACTTAATTGAATTAATAAGTCATATTTGTTTTCTGCCCACAAAATCTTGACTATCATTGCTCCGTCATCTGTTAATTGAAAAAACGAAGTAACAAACTCGTCTAATTCTTCTTGAGAATCTACCGCTCGAATTTGAGCGTAGTACGGGTTGTAAGAAGAAGCATCTTGTGATTTGTATGCGATCGCATACAACCCCACTTTAAAATCATCTTGAATTACCAAGATTTCCTCCTGTTGCGCTGGGGGAGCTATGTCTAATGTACAACAACTATATCCTCCCTGCCACCACAATGAAGTTTGATCTGAGATGGGAACCGGAGGCATATATCCCATGTTAATAGCAACTTGACATTGTTCTAAAAACATCCCTCCAAAATGAACTTCGTCATAACCACCTAAGCTATATCCCATCCATTCTTCGATTATTTTTGTGGATGTTTTAAAGCGATAATTAATCATATTCAATCCGTAACTCAACAGTAATATTGTATTACTAATTGAACTAATTGAATAAAAAATCAACATAAAAACAATAAAAAACACGACTTAAATTTAAGCCGTGTTTTAATTAGTTAAACTCTAAATTAGAGTTTGTTGATAAAGTCTATAGTTTCTTTTTTGGGAAGAAACTGATTGATTCCAATATCAAGAACGTTCAGGTTTCGATCTTTCCAGAAACCTGTTTCGTCACCAACCCACAGTAAAAAACCCATTTCCTGTGCAATATCTAGCATTGCAATAACAAGTAGATGGTGTTTTGTATTTCCATCCGTTTTACAATGCCCATCCCAGTACAGGTTGGTGAGATTTGGATCTATATATTTTAGATTCCTTGGATAAACCGAGAATCCGAAACTGATGGATGCTTTTTCGTCTGTTGGTGTTACCCAAAAAACGGTGAAACCAATAGCTTCAAACTGACGATATTCAATCCAAACTGAAGTTTCAATAGCTAAGTAAGCTAATTGATCTTCATCAAAATCGTTGCCTGGATTTTTTACGTCCAAAACAGCAATAATGTCCGTTATTTCTTCGACTGGAAGATTGTCAATTCTTGTTTTGAATTTTTTTTAGAACCTCAATTCCTTCTTCAAGGTTTTTGATATTTCCTAACTTGTAATGAATACTTGCGCCCATGATTTCCTTTTAGTAACTCCATAGTATATTTTAATACAAATAACAACAATTGTAAACAATAAAAAACGATCGCACTCAATAAAAATGCGATCGCTTTACTTTTAAAAGCTGTTTACTTTGCTTTTTCTTTTGTTTGAGTTGTCCAAGGGATAACGTCTTGTGTAAAATCGTCTTTCAACGGATTCCAAGAATTTAATACCTCGGTATTGAAGGGAATGGAATCTAAATTTGGGCTTCCATCTTTAACACGGAAAACTACGAGGACACCCCCGACTGCTTCCCGCCATTTGACTCTTTGCTTGTACGAACCTTCTGTCTCGATATAAGCGATCGTACTCTGACCATCCAGAGTATTCTCGTTTGAACAAATAGCAAGTCGAAAATTGCTACCTCCCGTATCTACAATTTCTAAATGGTATTCACCATCTTTTTGTTGTGATATTTCTTCTAATTGCTCATGGGTATAGATAGATTTAGATTCATGGTAATCCACGAAATACAAATCAAAGTAAAACCGCTTGAGGAGTTCTTTTAATTTCATGTTTTTTGTATTTAACTCAACTCGAATATTTTACACCTTATTTAAGTAAAAATCAATTGTTTGCATTAAAAAAGCGATCGCACTCAATAAAAATGCGATCGCTTTTTTGATTAAATATAAATATCCGACGACTGTTCTACAGTTATGTCTGGATATCCTGCTTCGGTAAGTTTGTCTTTGATAAGATAAACGTTGTTCTGACCACCAACATAAACTACTTGTCCAGATACTCTAAAAGCCCAATACTTTAAATATTGAGAAACAAAATTCTCTAACTTACCTGGATCGTTGTACAGTGTCGATGATGACATAATAAAATCCTAACCCAACTCGCTTATTTTACCACCAAATTAATTAAGGGTCAACTAAAAAGCGATCGCATTTCATAAAGTGCGATCGCTTTTAAAAATCAAACTAACTCTAAGGTTTTTCTCCAAAATCCTCAAGCAACAAATCAAACACATCTTCCTGATGATCTTCGTTACAAGTATCAGAGGCAAAATCCATCAATGGATCTTCTTCTAACATATCAAAATGTTGCAGTACCGTACTGAGTTCTGGAGCCTCAAATAATGTTTCCCATTTTCGGGTTTTTATGTTTAATTTTGAAGCTGTTGACAATTGAGTTTTTCTGTTGAACCAGATTTTCATAATTCTCTCCTTTTTGCTTGATTTATTTTAATACTTAATACTATTAAAGTCAAGATTAAAAACCTATTTATTTATCAATAAAAAAGCGATCGCAAATCTTGATGAAATGCGATCGCTTTTTTATCTAATCTTCCATTGACGATAAAACATTGTTATCGTCTTTCAATACAAATTCAATCTTGAACGTGAAAGAACCTGTTATGTCAACATCATAGATTTCATAATCAAATGTCTCTGGATCGTAGGTTGTTTTGTCGTAAACATACCACCCTAATGCTTCCATGACACAAAAATACCGAATTTCTTCAAAAGAACTTTCAATCGCATGATGAAAGTTGTAGTCAACAGTAGCTTTTATTTTACCGTTGTTCTCGACAAACTGTTGCTTGATTTCTTTTATGGAAAGTGTTGTCATGGTTTAAAAGTTTAACTCAACTATAGAATTTTATCAGCTATTGAATAAAAAGTCAATCAATTTAGTACAAAAAAGCGATCGCAAATCTTGATAAAATGCGATCGCTTTCGTCTATTTTAAGTTAATGACATAACTACTACCTTTGTTTTTCCTGTTATTTCTCCTGTACATTTATTCGTGAAAATAACATCACCATCGGTAGATTGCCACCGATAACAGTCTGGATGATAGAAATAAAAATCCTTAAAATACTTATTACCACAATAAAGAATGGACATTTTTAAAACCTCCTAAGATTATCCCCATAATACCCCATAACCCATAAAAATGCAATAAAGCTAAACTAAGGGAAATAGATTTTCAAAATATGACCGAACCACGCCAAAACGACTATACAGGCTTCTATGATTTAATGGAGCGCCTACAGAAGCAACCCCGTATTCTCCAGGCTCCCCCGCTTTATAACTTCGATCCTCAACTACAATTCGCCGCTTTTCTGGATAGACTTGCTCAACCATTAG
>JBIPLY010000188.1:0-7772 GCA_044369385.1 Acetobacteraceae bacterium
CCGAAGGCGAAAAGGTAAAGGGGTCTGGGGCCGCCGGCCCCAGCGGGTCCAGGGCAGAGCCCTGGCCTTGCTTCCTTGCCTACGCCACCAACCGCCCGGAGGGTGTCGTGGCCCGGGCGTTGGATGTGGTGTTGCGGGCGCGCAGCGTTTGGGTGAAGCCGGTGGTGGTGGACAGGCTGCGGTCGATTTCGTCGATGTAGTAGTCTTGGTCGAAGTCGGTTCCGGTGCCTGTGAGTTGGATTCGTTGGCGCGGACTGTGGGACAGGGTTCCCGGCATTTGCGCGGTGATGACGCGTTCGTGGCGGGTGAGGTCTTCCAGCTTGCGTTGCGCCAGTTTCAGGGCATCGTCCGGCGTCAGGTTCGGGACGACCAGGATGTGGCGCTGCGGCTCCCGCCCCCCGCCGCCGGTGCGCCGGGCGCGGCGGATGAAGGATTGCTGTTGGCGGGCGTTCCAGGATTTCACCACCACTTCGATATCGCGCGCCAGCGTCAGCGCCCGGTCCAGCCGCAGGGCGGTGGTGTGTTCGGGGCGTAGCGGCGTGGCCGGGGCGGCGTCCTGGCGCGGGTGGAAGTGCAGCGTGGTGCCGTCGACCCAGACATCGAAGCCTTCCAGGCTGGCCAGCGCCACCAGCAGGTCCCATTCGGTGGTGGCGCGGCTGAACTGGTCCAGCGTGACGCGGTCGCGCTGGAGCTGCCATTAGCGCCCGACCGGGGTTGCGGTGGGCGTCACCGAGGGCGTCAGCCCCCGCCGCCGCGCCAGGATGCCGGCGATCTCGCTGCTGGTGCGATTGGAAAAGCTCTCTTGCGTCCGCGCCTCGATCAGCCGCGCCGTCAGGTCGCGCCCGGTCAGGGTGACGACGCGGCGATGGGCATCCAGCTCGATCTGGTCGGCCTCGCCCTCGATCAGCCAGGCGGCGGTGCCGTCCTGCCCGACGCCGATCTCCACATCCATCCGATCCGCCGACATCCAGTCCGCGGCGGTGTTCTGGCCCAGGGCGACGGTCAGCCGAAAGCGGTCGGCCGCGTAATAGTTGTTGGACAGCACGCGCGCGGCGATGGCATTGGCCACCACCGCGCCGTTGACGCGCACCAGCAGCCGCGGCGCGCGCAGCCGGGGCCGGGTTTCACTGCTCAGCAATGCCGCCTCCCGCCGAAGCGTCGCGCGCCGGCAGCCGCAGTTCGACCACCCCTGACAGCATCGGGTCGGACAGGTTGTTCAGCCGGGCGATGCGCAGCCATTGCGTGGCATCGCCCAGTTCGGCGGCGGCGACATGGAACAGCGTGCCGCCGGCTTGCAGGATCGTGCGCATTTTCTTCCCCCAGGGTTCAGCCGGCCATCGCCTCGGCGCCGGCATGGGCGCGCGCCAGCGGCCCCCGCGCGGCGGCGAGTTCGGCCAGCGCGCCGGCCTCGTCGCGGGCCGCCCGCAGCCCGGCCGGGCTTGCGGGATCGGCCGCGCGCAGCGCCGCCCCGCGGGCGGCAATCGAGCGATCGAGCGAAGCCCGCCCGCCATCCATCGCCGCCAGCGTCCGCCCGCGCGCAACCCGCCCGGGGCGGCGGCCAGGGCGGCGATCGCGCCGATCCCCGGCAGCGCGGCGACGGCGCCCAGATCGGCCAGGACTCCCTCATCCAGGCTCAGCCCGTCTTCCAGCAGCCCCTCGGCCTCGTCGCGCAGCACGGTGCAGGCGATGCGATAGGGCACCCAGTTGTCGCGCTCATAGACCGCCTCGAACCGCGCCACGGCGACGCTGTAGAAAAAACTGCCCCAGGACAGCGGCCAGACCAGGCCGCCGGCGCGCATCAGGTCGACCGCCCGGGCGCGCGCCACGGCATCGCCGCCGGTGAACACCCCGGTCCAGCCGATATCGGCATCGTCGCGCCCCATGGCATCGATCACCCGCCGCCCGCCGGGCAGCCGATGCACCGCCAGGCGCTGCCGCCCGCCCCAGCCGACCCGCGAAGGCAGCTCGAACGCCTCCAGCAGCACCGGCCCGATCAGCAGGTACTCGGACATCTCGCCTCCTGTATGTGTTGGTTCGCGTTATCGCGGCGCGATCGTCACCCGGATCGCCACGTCCGGCGCCGCGTATGGCTTCAGTTCCACGTGTCTGCGCCGATCCACCCGCAGCGCCAGCACCGCCGGCTCCGGCCATTGCGCCGTCACGTCATCGAGGTCGGTTTCCGCCACGCGCGCCACCTCGGCCCATGGCGCGCCGCGCGGCGCTGCCACCTCCACCACGGTGAACACCACGGTCACGAACCAGCCGTCGCCGCACGCCTCGCGCCGCAGCCGCGCAACCCAGGGGCCGGCGGGGTCGGCCCGCTCCTCATCCAGCACCACGCCGCCGCGCTCCACCACCACCTCGCAGGGCGGCGGCGGCCCGCCGCGCATCAGCCACACCAGCACGGACCCGGCCACCACGCCTGCGAACAGCATCGGCATGCCGATCGCCAGCACGCAGCCCAGCACATCGCCCGCCGTGCGCCGCTCACTCATCGGGTGCCGCCTGCACCAGCGTCAGCGAAACCCCGATCCAGCGGCGAAGTGCCGTCATGGCGCGGTCGTCACCCGGATCGCCAGGCCCGGCGCCGCGAAGGGCAGCAGGTCCACAGCTTTCGGACCCGGCACCCGCACCTCCAGCAGCCCCGGCGCCGGCCAATCCGCCGCCACATCCAGGCGGTCCGTCTGCGATACGCGCACCACCTCGGCCCAGGCCGTACCCCGGTGCGGTGCCACCTCGACCACCGTGAACACCACGGTCGTGAACCACCCGTCGCCGCAGGCTTCGCGCGTCAGCCGCGCCACCCATGGGCTTGCCGGGTCCGCCACCTCCTGGCCCAGGTCCAGCACGCCATTGTGCACCACCTGTTCGCAGGCGGGCGGGCGGATACGCCACGCCCATGCCGACGCCAGCGCCGCCACCGCGAACCCGACCCAGACCAGTCGGGCGTGCCGACGGATCACTGTGCGCGATCCTGCTGAGGCACCAGATCGAACTGCCCTTCGCGATACAGACCGAACCCTATCTCGGTGTTCAAGACATTGCGCCGTGCCAGGTTGGTGTATGTGCCGGCATCGCGCCGCCGCCCATTCCTTCCGTCCCACGCAGCGAATCCCGCCACGCCTCCCAGCCATAGCCGCCTTGGAACCCGTCCAGGCCAAAAGCCACATCCAGCCGCCGGCGATAGACCCGGAACCCGTCCGGCCAGTCGCAGAACCCCGGCTGGCGGCGGCGATGCGCGATGGCCGCCGCCGCGTTGGCCGCGCTGGAGAACAGGCCGATGCCCCTGAAGCTCGTCGGGTCCGGCGGTGCATCGGCACGGCCGACACGGAAATGCTCAACGCGCCACAGGCGGGCCGGCGCTGCGGCCGGCGTCGGGTCAGGGAGGTGCAACACATCCGCCGGATCGGCCCGCGGCGCATCCTCGCCCCATCCATCGCAGAACCCGTGCTCCCCCCCAGGCGCGCCATCCAGCGGGTCATGGCCCACCCGGAACCCGCGCGGCCAACGGCACAGCCCTGGCGCACGGCACAACCGCAACCGCACCTCCTCGGCCAGCTCCGGGCGCGAGAAATAGCCGATCATCAGATGCGGCGTCTCGTCATCCTCCATGCCCCAGTGCTCGGAGTGGGTCTGAAAATGCCACAGCGACCAGAGCATCGGCCCCGGCCAGGCGGGCTGATCGGCCGAGTCAGCGTCAGGCATCGGGCTCCTCCGCGTCAGGCAGCAACAGCATCAGGCCAGGATCCTGGAACGCTCTTGAACCAAATTTCTTGAGCTGTCGAAAGTCGCGCAGTCGATCGGGAAGTCTCTCCCATCGCCCTCGGCCGAACTGTCCGTCCATAAGGCGGCGCGCAAACTGATCCGGCGTCTCGCCGACCTGGCGAGGGATTCCCTCTGCCCAACTTGGGCGTTCCTTGGCCGCTTCCTTGCCGCTCTGGCGCGGAATACGAGCCATCGGCCGGGGCGGCAATACCGGTGGCTTGGACGGCAGCAGCAACGGGCCCCACCACTGCACCGGCTGCGGCCCGGCCTGCTCGCCGGGCGATGCCATCGGCTGCAGCCGCCGCATCACCAGCCGTGCCGGCAGCCGCACCGCATCCGGATGCGCCGCCCGCCACCAGGCCGGTGCCTCCGCCCCGTCGGGGATGAACACGAAGGGCAGAAGCAGCATCCGCTCAGCCATCCCATCCTCCCTGTTCGCACCATCGCCGCGCGGCATCACGCCGTCATCACGCCGCCGCCCATTCCTTCCGTCCCGCGAAGCGAATCCCTCCACGCCTCCCAGCCATAGCCGTCCTGGAACCCCTCCAGGCCAAAAGCCACATCCAGCCGCCGGCGATAGACCCGGAACCCGTCCGGCCAGTCGCAGAACCCCGGCTGGCGACGGCGATGCGCGATGGCCGCCGCCGCGTTGGCCGCGCTGGAGAACAGGCCGATCGGCTTGAAGCTCAACGGCTCCGGCGGCGCCGCGGCCTAGCGCCGGTGGAAATGCACCACCCACCACAGCCAGGCCGGCACCGTTTCCGGCACCGGCAGGCACAGCCGGTCGGCGGGATCGGCGGATGGCCCCTCGTCATCGCCGGTCGCATAGTTGAAGAACCCTTGCTCCCACCCGCCCTCGCCATCCACCGCCTCGCGCCACAGCCGCCAGCCATTCGGCCAGCGCCACAGCCCCGGCGCATGGCGCAGCCGCGCACGCACTGCCTCGGCCCGGTCGCGCCGGGTGAAGAAGCCCAGCAGCAGATGCGGCTCCTCGTCCTCGTCGTTCCACCACATCTCGCCCTGCGACTGGAAATGCCACAGCGACCAGACCGTCGGCCCCAGCCAGGCGGGCGGATCGGCGTCGGCCGTCATGACGCATCCCATGGGGCATCCCCCGGCACGAACCCCTCGGTCCAGGAGTCGCGGTCAAGCTCCTTGCCGAAGCGGCGAAACCCGTCCGGCCAGTCGCGAAACGCCGCATCGGCACGCAGCCGCACCGCCGCCGCATCCGCCCCGCGCGCACTGCCATACAGCCCCACCAGGCGCATCGCCGGGTCCGCGTCATCGAAGTCGTCGCCAACGCCGATCGGAAAATGCCACAGCAGCCAGACCTGGCGCCGCGCAGTGCCCCGCACCGCACCATGCAGCGGCATGGCGGCAATGCGAAACCCGTCCGGCCAGTCGCAAAACCCCGGCTTGCCGACCTGCCGCGCGATCGCCGCCCGCGCCGCCGCATCACTGCTGTAGACGCCGATCATCGCCATGCCCAGCTCGGGGCGCGGCGCCTCGCCCGCACCGATGGCGAAATGCTCCAGCACGTGCAGCATGCGCGGCACGGCCCCGCTCACGCCATGTCCGGGAAGACTTCGACATCCAGCCCAACGCCCAGCGCACCCAGACGCCGCAGCATCGCCGCCGGCATCACGTCGCCGATATTGTGCTCGCCCGGCAGTTCGATCTTCAGGTTCACCTCGCCCCCCTCGGCCAGGATGCGCCCCACCAGCGCGGCGCAGCCTTCAAGGGCTGTCACCTCCTCGCCGACTGCCTCGAAGAAATCGCGCCTCCCCTCCGCCCGGCGGCGGGCCACCCAGTAGCTCTGCGGCCAGACACCCGGCCGCGGATCGCCGCGCATCGTCGTGCGCGGCTGGCCCGCCTGCCGACAGCGAAACGGGGTGCGCCTGAGGGCCTCGGTCAGCACCGCAAGGTCCCGCGAGGGGTGCCAGACCATGATCGCCACGACGAAGTGCAGCCCCGCATCCCAGTCGATCTCGTTATCGCCGTCGCTCACGCGCCCCCCTCCGACCCGCCATCGGCATCCAGCCGCCAGACCTGCACTTCGAACCCGTCCGGCCAGTCGCAGAACCCCAGCTGCCTGCGCGCCCAGGCGATCGCGGCGGCGGCATGGGCGGGCGAGGTGAACACCCCGATCCCCTTGGTATCCGGCACCGCGCCGGGGCGAACATGGATCGTGCGATACAATGCCATGCCCGGCCAGATCGCGGCTCGCCCAAAGCCGGGGGGCGCGAAGACCGGGCCCACGAAGACTGGGGTTGCCGGCGGCGGGCCGTAGCTGGGCGGGTCGTCCCAATCGCCGAAGCCTTCGGGCCAGTCCAGCTCGTCCAGATACTCGCCATAGACGCGAAACCCGTCCGGCCAGTCCGCATACGCCCGCAGGCCGCGCAGCCGCGCGACGGCCCGTGCCACCGCCGGCGCATCGCGGTAGAACCCCGCCACACGCCCGTCATCCACCTCATCCGCATCGCGGTCGGCGGTGATCGGGAAGTGCCACAGCACCAGCAAGTCGGGCTCGCTCATCCCGCCTTGTCCGGGCCGCCATAGATGTCGAGCTGCAATTCGATCCCCATCGCGGCCATGCGCGCCAGCAACGCCGGCGGCAGCGTCACGCCCATCATGGACTCCACGAACAGCCCGACAAAGAAGTTCAGCCCCGCGCCATCGGCGACCAGCGCCGCCAGTTCCCCCCGCAGCGGCTCCAGCGCCGCCAGCGCATCCGCCATCGCCGTCGCCACCGTTCCCCGGTCGTTCGGCCAGGGGATCGTGCAGTAGGAGCGGCGCCGCACCTGGCCGGGCGGCTTGGCATTGGGATAGGGGTCGCCGGCCCGCCACACCACTCTCGGGTCCATGTCGAACGCATCGCCGATCCGCTCGGCCAAAGCCGAAAGGTCGGCCGAGGGGTGATGCACCCGAAACGACAACCGCCAGGCGACGCGCGGCTCCGGCTCGGCGTCTTCGTCAATCGTTGTCATTCCCCGGACCCCAGCGCCCCCATCGGGGCGTCGCCCGGCCCGCCATAGATGTCGAGATCCAGCGCGATCCCCATCTCCGCCATCCGCGCCAGCAGCGGCGCGCGCAACACCAAGCCCATCATGGACTCCACGAACAGCCCTACAAAGAATTCCAAACCCGCGCCATCGGCAACCAGTGCCGCCAGTTCCCCCCGCAGCGGCGCCAGCGCCGCCAGCGCATCCGCCATCCCCGTCGCCACTGTTCCCTGGTCGTTCGGCCAAGGGATCGTGCAGTAGGAGCGGCCCCGCACCTGGCCGGGCGGTCTGGCATTGGGGTATGGGTCGCCGGCCCGCCAAACCGCCTCCGGGTCCATGTCAAACGCATCGCCGATCCGCTCGGCCAGTGCCGAAAGATCGGCCGAAGGGTGAAGGATCCGAAATGAAAGCTGCCAGTTGGGGCGCTGCGCAGATAAAGCATTTTCGTCAATCATGGTCATCCGCCTTGTCCCTTCGGCGCCCCCGGCTTCGTTCATCGCGCCAATCGCGTCCGCTGCCTCGGTTCGTATAGTCCTGCCACGGACCTCGGTTCTGTGCCCGCCCATGCTGGTCTGGCTCAATGACATCACCATTGGGCGCGATGCCAACCCAGTCGTCGCCCGTAGCCCCAAGTTGCTTCTTGATCGGGTGAACATCTTCCTTCGGCACCCTGCTCTTGTCGATCGGCATCGTGCCTCGCGGCGCATCGACCGGGCGCTGCGTTCGCGGGTCGGGCGCCTTGTCCGGCTCGTCAGGAGGGGCGGTGAGCAAAGGTGCAAGTTGTTCCTGAAGCCATCGCCACGCGTTCAACGCGGCAGCGGACCAGGACGGGTATTCTCGGGCGCCTGCCTGCGCGCGCCGCCAGGCCATCGGCGCCGGAACTGCACACGCTGCACCCCGCCGCGCACCACCAGCCGCGCCGGCAGCCGGATGGCATCCGGGTGCGCCGCCCGCCAGGCCGCCGGCGCCTCGGCCCCGTCGGGGATGAAGACGAAGGGCAGCGTC
>JBIPLY010000189.1:0-7768 GCA_044369385.1 Acetobacteraceae bacterium
CCCGGCGGGGGGGGGGGCGCCCCCCCCCCCCGCGGGTGCTCCGCGGCGCGACTTCGCGTCGCGACGGCAGAGCCCTGGCCTTCCTTGCCTCAACACCCACCACACCAGCCCTGCCTGTTGGCGGGGCGTCAATGCGTGAGGAGATGACATGTCGACTACGAATTTTCCGGCCGCTCTGCAGCCGATCATTCAGCTTGGCTATCTGGAGCGCGAGTTCGAGCAGGCGCTGCGTTCGAAGCTCGGCTATCGGGCGGTTGCCGACCGCATGAGCTTCAGCGTGGGGATTGGCGAGACGCTGACCAAGACCCGGGCCGGGCTGAAGGCGGCGGTGACGCAGCCGATCGCGTCCGGGACGAACACGAACCTGGACAACGGCTTGACCCCGGCCGGCTTCGGGGTGGAGCAGTTCACCATCACGCTGGAGCATTATGCGGCCACCACCGACCTGAACATGGTGACCAGCCGGGTTGGCATGGCCGGGCAGTTCCTGGCCAATGCCGCGATCAACGGCGAGCAGGCGGCGCGCAGCCTGGACGAGCTGGCCCGCAACGTGCTGTTCGAGGCGTATTTCGGCGGCAACACCCGCGTGCGCACCACGCTGGGCGCGCCGGGCACCAACCTGGCGGTGGATGACGTTCGCGGCTTCGAGCGGGTCTTCGTCAACGGCGTGCAGACGCCGGTGGGCGGCGGGGCCACGCTGCCGGTGACGGTGAACGGGGTGGCGCACACCCTGGTCGGCGTGACGGTGGACGGCTCCAACGTCTCCAGCGCCCCGGGCGGGCGTTCGGGCGTGCTGACCTTCAGCGCCAACGTGGCCGTGGTCAACGGCACCGCGGGCAATGCGGTGGTGGCGCACACCGCCAGCGCCGTTGCCCGGCCGAACAACCGCGCCACCACGGCGGCGCTGACCTCCGGCGACACGCTGACCATGGGCACGCTGCTGAACGCGGTGGCCACCCTGCGGCAGAACGCGGTGCCGGAGATCGACGGGGTCTACAACTGCTACCTCGATCCCGTCTCCGCCCGGCAGCTCTTCGGGGATGCCGATTTCCGCCAGCTGTTCCAGGGCGTGACCTCGGCCAGCCAGGTCTATGCCAAGGGGATGATCAACGAGTTCCTCGGCCTGCGCTTCATCCCGACCACGGAAGCCTATGTGCAGACCCACCCGGGCATGCCGACCGCCGTGGTGCGCCGCCCGATCGTGTGCGGGCAGGGTGCGCTGATCGAGGGCAGCTTCGCCGGCATGGGGGCTGACGACCTGGCGCCGCAGAACGCCATCGTCTCGATGGTCGATGGCATCGCCATGGTGACCCGCGAGCCGATCGACCGGCTGCAGCAGATCATCGCGCAGAGCTGGTACTGGATCGGCGGGTTCTGTGCCCCGTCCGACACCACGACCACGCCGGACACCGTCTCGACCGCCACCAACGCCGCCTTCAAGCGTGCGGTGATGATCGAGCATTTCGGCTGAGGCTGAGAAGCAAGCAAGAATTCACATGGAGACGGAGAGACGGAGAGGTCTTCTCTGCGTCTCTTCGTCTTCATGTGGATACTGGCTTTCTCTGATGATCGAGCATTTCGGCTGAGGCTGAGAAGCAAGCAAGAATTCACATGGAGACGGAGAGACGGAGAGGTCTTCTCTGAGCCTCTTAATCTTCATGTGGGTACTGGCTTTCTCTGATGATCGAGCATTTCGGCTGAGGCTGAGAAGCAGGCAAGAATTCACATGGAGACGGAGAGACGGAGAGGTCTTCTCTGCGTCTCTTCGTCTTCATGTGGACACTGACTTTCTCTTGCATGGAGGCGAGGATGGCGTTCACCGAGGCGGAGCGGACCGATCTGCGCCGGCATTGCGGCTATCCCGCCTATGGCAGCGGGGCGGCGGGGTTCCAGGGCTGGCGGTTCCACCAGGCCTATGGGCTGATGGAATTCCGCCTGATGCGGATGTCCGGCGCGGAGGAGGCGGTGGCGCGGCAGTACCTGGCGCAGATCGCGGCCCTGGAGGCGGCGGTGCCGGAGAGTGCGGCCACGCTGGACACCGCGCAGGCGGCGGTCTGGAAGCGCAACCCCGAGGAGCTGCGCGAGCGGATCGCGCTGCTGGACGAGTGGCGGGGCCGGCTGTGCGGGTTCGTGGGCGTGCCGCCCGGACCGTCCCTGGGCCGGCGGCAGCCGGTGATGGTGGTTTAGCGCGTGATCGTCGGAGGCGGAATCGCCGGAGACGTGAATCACGCGATCAAACAAAGGGCTAGAGCATGGGCCGCGCTTCTGTCAGCGCGGATCATGCTCTAGGCGCCTTATCGGGTCACCAGCACGGGCAGGGCGGAGTGGGTCAGCACCTTCTGCGCCACGCTGCCCAGCACCAGGGCGGCCATGCCGCGGCGGCCGTGGGAGCCCATCACGATCAGGTCGCAGCCGGCCGCGGTGGCGGCCTCGATGATCGCCTGATGGGTCTGGTCGGCTTCGCGCATCACGGTGTCGCAGGGCACGCCGGCGGCCTTCGCCTGGGCGGCGATGCTGTCCAGGACCTGCTGGGCGTGGGCGCGGGCGCGGGCGGTGTATTGCGGCTCCGACAGGCCGAACTGGTCCGGGGCCAGGCCGAAGGTCTGGAAGCTGTCGATCGCCACCATGGCCGTGGCGCGCGCGCCGCAGGTCTTGGCCAGCGCGATGCCGGATTCGACGGCGCGGGCCGAGGCGGGCGAGCCGTCGGTGGGCAGCAGGATATGGCGGTACATGCGGGCGGTTCCCCTGGGGCGGTCTGAGACGAATGTGCCGATGGAAGCTGGAGATTGCCTTGACCGAGGTCAAGGGTGCGGGAGGATCGGCATGCGGGCGCGGGTGATCGAGGATGCGGTGCATCGCGGGATGGGGCGCGCCGGCGTTGTGGCCGGGGCCTGGTGCGAGGTGTTCCGCCCGGACGGGCCGGTGCGCCCGATGGCCGGGGCCCGGCTGGTCTTGCGGATGCCGGCGGTCTTCGCCGCCCCGGATGCGGGGTTCGCGCGGGTGCCGGCGGCGGGGCGGGTGTTCTGGCACGGGGCGTTCGACGCCGCCTACACCCGTGTGGGCGACTATGTGCGCCGCGGCGACGGGGCGGTCTGGTTCATCGCCGAGCAGGCGCCGCTGATGCCGGTGCTGTGCGTGCGCGCGACCCGGGTGATCGACCTGTTCCGCGCCGCGGTGCCCGAGGCGCCGGGGATCGCCCCCTATGGCGGGGGCGGGGCGCGCCAGGCGGTGCTGGAAGCCTGGCCGGCCGGGGTGGTGGATGGCGCGCTGCTGCTGCCGGCCACGATCGGCGCGGTGCCGCGGGCGGGCGACGAGGCGGTGGACGATCTGGGCCAGCGCTCGACGGTTGCGCGCGTGGAATTGTCGCCGTTCGGCTGGCGCCTGGCGCTGGCCACGCGCGAGTGACTTCTTCTGCTTTCCGCTGGTTTCGGCGGGGAGCGTCCTTTCTTGGGATTTTGTCATGGCCGACCTGTCCGATGTCGAGGAAGCCCTGCTGCGCGCAGCCGCCGCGGTGGTCTATCCCGAGGGTGCCGCGGCACCCAGCGTGCTGGGCCATCCCGTGCGCCTGTATCGCGGCCGGCCGCGGGCGCCGGCGCTGGAGGCGGATCTGGCCGCGGGCTTTGCCCATCTGACGGTGATGCCGGAGGCCCGGATGCAGCCGGCGGTGGCGCATCACCCCGATGGGTGGGAGAAGGTGGACCAGGTGGCGCCGGGGCTGTCCGTTGAGGTCAGCGGGCGCACCGCCACGGTGGCCGGCAGCGCCCATCCCGGCCAGGTGGCGGGGCTGATGGTGGACGGCATGGCCGTGGTGCACCGCACCGCGCCGGGCGACACGCCGGAGATGGTGGCCGCCGTGCTGGCCACCTATCTGCGGGTGCGCCGGGTGGTCACGGTGGAGGGCGCCAGCCTGACGGTGGCCGGGCAGGGGCCGATGGTGGGGCGCGTGGTGGCCGACCAGGCGATGCGGCGCCAGACACGGCGGCAGCGCCAGCTGTTCCGGCTGACCGCCTGGTGCGCCACGCCGCAGCGGCGCGACGCGCTGGCGGGTGCGGTGGATGCGGCACTTTCGGCGATCGACTTCCTCGACCTGGCGGACACCACGCGGGCGCGGCTGCTGTATCGCGGCACGGCGGCGGCGGATGCGCCGCGGCTGTTCCGGCGCGACCTGTTCTATGCCGTCGACTACGCCACCACGCTGCACCAGGTGCAGCCGGCGATGATCTTCGGGCAGATGCGTGTCTTTCCCCCGGGCGGGGACGCGCGCGGCCATGTGAGCTGAACTCGATCTTTCTGGAGATGGGCATGAATATTTCGTGCGCGGAATACTGCGTGAAAATCCTGGCAGGGGAGGGCTGAGCGATGCCGGTTGTGCAACAGGGCAGCATCAACACCACGGCGCTGATCGTGCCCGATCTGTATGTGCAGATCGTGCCGCCGCAGAACCTTTCGATCAACGGCGTGCCGACCAACGTGATCGGCGCGGTCGGCACCGCGAGCTGGGGGCCGGTGGGCGAGCCGGTCATCGTCGGCTCGATGGCCGATTATGCCGCGGCCTTCGGCCCGGTGGTCGTGCGCAAGCATGACATGGGAACGGCGGTGGCCACCGCCGTGCAGCAGGGGGCATCCGATTTCCGCTGCGTGCGCGTGACCGACGGCACCGATGTGGCCGCGGCCTTCCAGATCCCGACGACGGGCTTCGTCTGCACCGCGCGCCACACCGGCAGCCGGGGCAACGCGATCGTGGTTGCGATGGCGCCGGGCAGCAAGGCCGGCAGCTGGAAGTTCACCGTGACCCTGCCCGGCCTGGTGCCGGAGGTGTTCGACAACCTGGTGGGCAGCGGGGGGGCGTTCTGGACCGGGCTTCCGGATGCCATCAACAACGGCCAGGGGCCGCTGCGCGGGCCGAGCCGGATCATCTCCGCCAATGCCGGGGCCACGGCGGTCGCACCCCTGTCCTTCTCCTGGGATTTCGGCACCGGCTTGGTCGGCACCGACGGGGCGGGCGTGTCGGCGACCCAGCTGGTGGGCGTGGACAGCGTGCCGCGCCGGGGCATGTATGCGCTGCGCGGGCAGGGCTGCTCGATCGGGGTGCTGGCGGATGCCGATGCCTCGGCGCAATGGTCGGCGCAGGCGGCGTTCGGGCTGTCCGAGGGGATCTACATGATCCTGACCGGGGCGGCCGGCGAGGCGATCAGCACGGCCGTGGCCAACAAGGCGGCCGCCGGGCTGGACACCTATGCCTGCAAGCTGATGTTCGGCGACTGGGTCTGGTGGAACGACCAGGCCAATGGCGCGCTGCGGCTGGTCAGCCCGCAGGGTTTTGCCGCCGGGCGGCTGGCGAACCTGTCGCCGGAGCAGTCCAGCCTGAACAAGCCGCTGTATGGCGTGGTGAGCACGCAGAAATCCGGCGCGCCGGGCAGCGGGCAGCGGAGCACGTTCTCGGCCGCGGAGCTGTCGGCGCTGTTTGCCGCGGGGATCGATGTGATCGCCAATCCGCAGCCGGGCGGCGCCTTCTGGGGTGTGCGCGGCGGGCGCAACAGCAGCAGCAATGCGGCGACCAACGGCGACAACTATACGCGGATGACCAACTACATCGCCGCCTCGCTCAACGCGGGGATGGGCCAGTATGTCGGCCAGGTGATCAACCGCGAGCTGTTCCGCCGCATCCGCGCGACCCTGCTGTCGTTCCTGCAGAACATGCTGGGGCAGGGGCTGCTGGGCTCGCGCGACGGGGGGCTGCCGTTCAGCGTGATCTGCGATGCGGGCAACAACCCGCTGTCGCGCACGGGGCTCGGATACGTGCAGGCCGATGTGCAGGTGCAGTACCAGGCGATCAACGAGAAGTTCATCGTGAACCTGGAAGGCGGCCAGAGCGTGGCGGTGACGCGCCAGACGCTGCCGAACGCGCCGGGAGCGTTGGTGGCCTGAAGGCTGGGGCTCTGCCCCAGACCCCGCCAGGGGCCAAGCCCCTGGACCTTGAATATTAAGGGTCCAGGGGGCTTGGCCCCCTGGCGGGTTTGGGCGGAGCCCATTCTTTCTTATCTCACCAGGAGATTCCTACATGGCGAGCAATGAGTTTTCGGTTGGGCGGGATTGTCAGCTGGTGGTGATGGGCCCCTTTGGGCGGGTCGATCTGAGTCATGTCACCGGCTTTGACAGCCGCCAGCAGACCGCCTCGATCCGGGTGGACCGCATCGACGGGCGGCAGATGGCCGCCGAGCTGCCGAAGGGCTGGGACGGCATGTTCGAGCTGGAGCGCGGCGGCCCGGCGGCGGATGATTTCATCGCGCGCATCGAGGCCGCCTATCACGACGGCGCCGCGGTGCCCTCCGGCACGCTCTACCAGTATGTTTCGGAGCCGGACGGGTCCACCAGCACCTACCAGTACGACGGCGCGGTGTTCCGCATGAGCCAGGCCGGGCAGTGGCGCGGCGATGCCTCCGTGCGGCAGCGGCTGGAGTTCTTCGCGGCCAGCCGGCGCAGGATCTAGCGCATGGAGCAGGTGACCGACGCGAAAGGGCGCGTGCTGGGGCTGCGGCGGCTGTCCGTGCTGGACCGGCTGCGGCTGTTCGAGGCGGCCGGCGCGGAGCTGGCGCGCAACGATCGCTGGCTCGGCCTGGCGGTGCTGGCGGCCAGCGTGAGTGCCATCGACGGCGTGCCGGTGCCGCTGCCGGGCAGCAAGGCGGCGATCGAGGCCGCGGTCGCGCGGCTGGACGAGGCCGGGCTGGCCGCCGTGGCCGCCGCGCTGTCGCCGGCCCCCGCGCTGGATCGGACCCTGGCGGGAAACTGAGCCGGCACCCCGAGCTGCGCGACGTTCTGTATCTGGCGATGCACGGGGTGCCGTTTGAGCTGGCGTCGGACTTGTCGCCGACCCAGCGCCTGGCCTGGGTGGTGGCGGTGGGCACGCTGAAGGGCGGCGAATTCGATTGGGAGCGGATGGGATGGACACGGTGAAGGCCGAGGATTCCGATGCGCTGCCGTTCGAGGAGGCGGTGCACACGTTAGAAGACGCCGCCGCGGCGGCGATGGCGGTGCTGATGGACGATCCCTGGCCGGCCGGGCTGCGGCTGATCGGGGAGGAGGTGGCGCTGGCCGATCCGCTGCCGGCGGTGGCGGCGGACAGGCCGGGCCCGGCGGCCGCCCCGGTGGTGCAGGTGGCCCCGGCGGCGGAGCCCGCGGCGGTGGCGGTGGCGGCGGAGGAGCGGGCCGTGCGCCCGGCCTCCGCCGCGCCGCCGCCGCCGGATGCGGGGCCGCCGGCGCGGGCGGCCGGGCTGGCGGAATGGGCCGGGATGGGGTTGCGCCTGGCCGGGATCGGGCCGGAGGCGGCCGTGCCTGCCGCACTCGCGCGCACCGCGGCCGGGCCGGTGGCGGCGGCGTCGTTGCCGGTTGCGGTGCCGGAGTGGCCGTTGCTGGCGGGCTTGCCGGCGGCGGCGGCGGTGGCGGCCCCGGTGCCTGCCCCGGTGGCTGGCGGCGCGGCGATGGCGCCTGGCGCGGTGCCGATGGGGGCCGCGCCGATTGCGGGCGAAGCGGGGGCCGCGCCGCGTGTGGCGGAGCTTTGGGGGGCGCCGGGCCATTCGCCTGCCGCCGCCCCCTGGCCGGACGGGCCGGGCTTCGCGGCGCCGGGTGCCGCCGGGCCGGATGACGCCTTGTCGCCCGCCTGGCCGCCGCAGGATGCGGGCGGGGAGGCGCAGGCCGGCGCCGAGACGGCGATGCAGGGGGTGATCGAGGTGGACGGGGCGGCGCTGGGCCGCTTCGTCGCCGAGCACCT
>JBIPLY010000190.1:0-7746 GCA_044369385.1 Acetobacteraceae bacterium
GCCGCTGCCGGGCGCGATCGATGACCACCAGAGCGCCAATGCGCGCGCGCTGGCCGATCCCGGCGCGGCCTGGGTGCTGGCGCAGCACGCCGCGACGCCCGAGGCGCTGGCCGGGATGCTGGCCGGGCTGCTGGGCGATCCCGCCGGGCTGGCGCGGGCCGCCGCCTTGGCAGCGGGCACCGGGCGGGCCGATGCGGCCGCGCGCCTGGCCGATCTTGTCGAAGCCACTGTCAGCCAGGAGAGCCGGGCATGAGGGCATTGCCGCTTTCCATCGGCACCATCCATTTCGTGGGCATCGGCGGCATCGGCATGTCCGGGATCGCCGAGGTGCTGCACAACCTCGGCTATTCCGTGCAGGGCAGCGACATCGCCGATGGCGCCAATGTGCGCCGGCTGCGCGAGGCCGGCATTGCGGTGGCCGTGGGGCATGACGCGCGCAACCTGGGCGACAGCCAGGTGGTGGTGGTCTCCACCGCGGTGAAGCCGGACAATCCCGAGGTGCAGGCGGCGCGCGCGCGGATGATCCCGGTGGTGCGGCGCGCCGAGATGCTGGCCGAGCTGATGCGGCTGCGCTGGGCGATCGCCATCGGCGGCACGCACGGCAAGACCACGACCACCAGCCTGGTGGCCGCGGTGCTGGAGGCCGCCGGGCTCGATCCCACGGTGATCAACGGCGGCATCATCAACAACTACGGCACCAACACCCGCATGGGGGCGGGCGAGTGGATGGTGGTGGAGGCCGACGAGAGCGACGGCAGTTTTCTCCGGCTTCCCGCCACGATCGCGGTGGTGACCAACATGGACCCGGAGCACCTGGACCACTGGGGCACGGGCGAGGCGATGCTGGCCGGCTATGACCAGTTCGTGCAGAACGTGCCGTTCTACGGCTTCGCGGTGCTGTGCATCGATCATCCCGCCGTGCAGCAGATGATCCCGCGGCTCTCGGACCGGCGCATCATCACCTATGGCTTCTCGCCGCAGGCCGATGTGCGCGCCGACAAGCTGGTGATGGACAAGCTGGGCGGCACCTTCGAGGTCACCATCGCCGACCGGGCGCGCGGGCGCAGCCGCAAGATGGGGCCGTTCCGGCTGCCGATGCTGGGGCAGCACAACGTGCAGAACGCGCTGGCGGCCGTGGCCATCGCCGCGGAGATGGAGATCGACGACGCCACGCTGCGCAGCGCCTTTGCCGGCTTCAAGGGCGTCAAGCGGCGCTTCACCAAGACCGGCGAGGCCGGCGGCATCACGGTGATCGACGATTACGGCCACCATCCGGTGGAGATCGCCGCGGTGCTGAAGGCCGCGCGCCAGGCGGGCGCCCGCGATGTGGTGGCCGTGGTGCAGCCGCATCGCTACACCCGCCTGCACACGCTGTTCGCCGAGTTCTGCGCCTGCATGAACGATGCCGGCACGGTGATCGTGGCCGAGACCTATGCCGCCGGGGAGGCGCCGATCGCAGGCGCCAACCGCGATGGGCTGGTCGAGGGGCTGCGCGCGCGCGGGCATCGCAGCGTGGTGCCGCTGCCGGGGCCGGAGCACCTGGCGGAGATGGTGCATGCCATCGCCAAGCCGGGCGACTTCGTGATCTGCCTCGGCGCCGGGAACATCACCCAGTGGGCGGCGTCGCTGCCGGGCGAGCTGGCGAAGCTGCAGGCCGGGAACAAGGGGGGCGCGGCATGATGGTGGCCGAGGCCGATCCGGTCGCCCTGGCCGCCGCCGGGCTGCGCGGGCGGGTGCAGGCGGAGGCGCCGCTGGGGCCGACGACGTGGTTTCGCGTCGGCGGCGCGGCGGAATTCCTGGTGCGGCCGGCGGATGCCGAGGACCTGTGCGCATTCCTGGCCGCCCTGCCGCATGATGTGCCGGTCGTCGCCATCGGCGCGGCCTCGAACCTGATCGTGCGCGACGGCGGCGTGCACGGGGTGGTGGTGAAGCTGGCGCGCGGCTTCGGGGGCATCGCGACGGACGGGCATGGGGTGATCGCCGGGGCGGCGGCGCTGGATGTGACCGTGGCCGAACATGCCGCGGCGGCGGGGCTGGCCGGGCTGGAGTTCCTGTGCGGCATTCCCGGCAGCATCGGCGGGGCGATTGCGATGAATGCCGGCGCCTATGGCAGCGACATCGCCGCCTGTCTGGACTGGGCGGAGGTGGCGACGCGGGACGGGCAGTTGCTGCGCCTGCCGGCCCGCGCGCTTTCGCTGTCCTATCGCCATGCCGCGCTGCCGCCGGGGGGGGTGGTGGTGCGCGCCCGGCTGCGGGCGATGCCGGGGGAGCCGGCGACGATTGCCGCGCGCATGGCCGCGATCCGCGACGCGCGCGAGGCCAGCCAGCCGGTGCGGGCGCGCACCGGGGGCTCGACCTTCCGCAATCCGGCCGCCGACGAAAGCAGCCTGAAGGCCTGGGAGCTGATCGACGCCGCCGGCTGCCGCGGGCTGACGCTCGGCGGGGCGCAGGTCAGCGAGAAGCACTGCAACTTCCTGATCAACACTGGCGCTGCCACCGCCGCCGATATCGAGGGGCTGGGCGAGGCGGTGCGCGCCCGGGTTCGCGCGATGAGCGGCGTCGACCTGCACTGGGAAATCCGCCGCATCGGCATTCCCGCATCGGAGGGATTGGCATGACCCGGGTCGCGGTTCTCTACGGCGGCATCTCCGCCGAGCGCGCGGTGTCGCTGTCCACCGGGCGGCAGGTGATCGCGGCCCTGCGGGAAGCGGGGTTCGCGGTGGTGCCGATCGAGGTCGGCGACGACCTGGGCGCGGTGCTGCGCGCGCTCGATCCGCGGCCGGATGCGGTGTTCAACGCGCTGCACGGGCGCTTCGGCGAGGATGGCGCGATCCAGGGGGTGCTGGACTGGCTGGGCATTCCCTATACGCATTCCGGGGTGTGCGCCTCGGCACTCGCCATGGACAAGGCCGCCGCGAAGGCGGTGTTCGCCGCGGCCGGGCTGCCGGTGGCGCGCGGGCGCGTGGTGGACATCGCCGCCCTGGAGCACGCCGACCCGATGCCGATGCCGTATGTGATCAAGCCGGTCAACGAGGGCAGCTCGGTGGGCGTGGAGATCATGCGCGAGGGCGGCAACCGGCGCGCGGCGGTGGCCGCGGCCTGGAGCTTCGGGGCGACGGCGCTGGTGGAGGAGTTCATCCCCGGGCGCGAGCTGACCGTGGCGGTGATGGGCGACCGGGCGCTGGCGGTGACCGAGATCACGGCGGCCAACGGCGACTTCTATGACTACGAGGCGAAGTATGCCGAGGGCGGGTCGCGCCATGTCATCCCGGCGCCGATCCACCCCGAGGTCTATGGCCGGGCGCTGGACGTGGCGCTGGCCGCGCACCGGGCGCTGGGCTGCCGCGGGGCGACGCGCAGCGATTTCCGCTACGACGACACCGCCGGCGAGCCGGGCCGGCTGGTGCTGCTGGAGGTGAACACCCAGCCGGGGCTGACGCCGACCTCGCTGCTGCCGGAGCAGGCGGCGCATCACGGGATCGGGTTTCCGCAGCTTTGCGCCTGGATGGTGGAGCACGCCGCATGTCGCGCGTGAAATCCCGCGCCATCCCGGCCGCCCCGCCGCGGATGCAGGACCGGCCGGGGCGGTGGAAGCTGATCTGGCGCAACCAGCGGGCGCGGCTGCGCGGCCTGGCGCTGCTGGCCGGCGCGAGTGCGGTGATGCTGGGCGCGCTGTATGGGGTGCAGACGCTGGGCGACGGAGCCAACCTGCGCGAGCGGGTCGGGGATCTCGCCGCCGGGCTGGGGCTGCGGGTGGCAAAGGTGGAGATCGTCGGGCGGACCAAGACGCCGCAGGTGATGCTGGATGCCGCGCTGGGCATCCGGCCGGGCGAGCCGATCCTGTCCTATTCGCTGGACGAGGCGCGGGCACGGCTGGAGACGATCCAGTGGGTCGAATCCGCCACCGTCGCGCGGCGCCTGCCGGGCACGATCCTGGTGACGCTGAAGGAACGCCGGCCCTACGCGATCTGGCAGACCGGCGGCGAGTTCAAGCTGGTCGACCGCGAGGGCGAGGTGGTGACCGACACCGATGCCGCCCAGTTCGCCGACCAGTTGCCGCTGTTGGTCGGACCGGGGGCGCCGAAGGCCGGGCGGGCGCTGATCGAACTGGTGGCGCTGCATCCCGAGGTGCAGAAGCGCGTGGTCGCGGCGGTACGGATCGGCGAGCGGCGCTGGAACCTGCGCATGACCAATGGCGCGGATGTGATGCTGCCCGAAGGGGCGGAGGCGGCCGCACTGGTGCGGCTGGGCGAGTTGCAGGCCAGCCAGGCGCTGCTCGACCGGCCGCTGTCGGTGGTGGATCTGCGCCTGCCGGACCGGCTGGTGGTGCGGCCGCAGGCGGAAGCCAAACCACTCGCGCAGGGACGCCGGTCATGACGACGCTTGGCGCACCGGCCCCCCCGACCCCGCAGCCGCCAGGAGCGCCGTCGTGAATGACATGTCCTCCCGCCGCGCGATCGCGCCGCCCGACCTGTCCGAGGAGCGCGACGACGTGCCGCCGCGGCGCACGCGCCCGTCCGGGCCGTTCGGGGTGCTGGATATCGGCACCACCAAGATCGTCTGCGTCATCGGGCGGGCGGAATCCGATGGCACGCTGCGGGTGCTGGGCTTCGGCTGGCAGAAGGGGCGCGGGGTGCGCGGCGGCGGCATCGTCGACATCGAGGAGGCCGAGCGCGCCATCCGCGCCGCGGTCGGCCATGCCGAGGAGGCCGCCGGCATCCGCCTGCCGAAGGTGACCGTGAACCTGTCCTGCGGCCAGCCGGAGAGCCGGCTGTTCAACGTGCAGTGGCCGGTGGGCGGGCGCGGGGTGACGGAGGCCGATATCCGCCGCGTGCTGCAAGAGGGGCGCGGCCGTGCCGCCAGCCCCGGGCGCAGCATCGTGCACATCCTGCCGATGGCGTTCTCCGCCGACGACGCGCAGGGCGTGGCCGATCCGCGCGGGCTGCATTGCGACCAGCTGATCGGGCGGCTGCATGTGGTAGATGCCGGCACCACGGCGCTGCGCACGCTGGATGCCTCGCTGGCGCGCTGCGACCTGGAGATGGGCGACCTGGTCTCCGCGCCGATGGCCGCCGGGATCGCGACGCTGGTCGAGGACGAGAAGCTGCTGGGCGCCACCGTGCTGGACATGGGCGGCGGCACCACGGGGATGGCGGTGTTCGCCGAGAACCACCTGTTGCACACCGAGCAACTGCCGCTGGGCGGGCTGCATGTGACGCGCGACATCGCCAGCGTGCTGTCGACCACGGTGAACGCGGCCGAGCGGCTGAAGACGCTGTGGGGCAGCGCGCTGGTCAGCCCGGACGACGAGCACGAATTGCTGCCGGTGCCGCTGGTGGGCGAGGACGAGCACCAGATCGCCAAGGTGCCGCGCAGCATGGTGGTGAAGATCATCCGCCCGCGGCTGGAGGAAACCTTCGAGCTGGTGCGCCAGCGGCTGGATGCCTCCGGCCTCGGCCGCGTGGCCGGGCATCGCGTGGTGCTGACCGGCGGCGCGAGCCAATTGGCCGGGGTGCGGGAGATGGCCGCCGAGATGCTGGGGCGCCAGGTGCGGCTGGGCAAGCCCGCCCCGCTGCGCGGATTGCCGGATTCGGCGCAGGGACCGGCCTTTGCCACCGCGGTCGGGCTGTTGTCGTGGTCGGCGGGCGAGGGGCGGCGGTTGCCGGATCTCGACCTGGAATCGCCGCAGCCGCGCGGGCTGATCGGGCGCATCGTCGCCTTTCTGCGCGATCGGGTGTGACCCCGATGCCACGGCAAAGAAACGAAACACGACGATCGCAAATCCCGCCGGCAAGGGCGTTTGCGAATCGCGCACGCACGCTAGAAGTGAATCTCCCGGGGAGCCACGCCTGATGACCTTGAATCTGACCATTCCCTTGACCACCCACACCGACTTCACGCCCCGGATCACCGTGATCGGCGTGGGCGGCGGCGGCACCAATGCGGTCGACAACATGATCGCCATGAATCTCCAGGGCGTGGAGTTCGTGGTCGCCAACACCGACGCGCAGCAATTGACCCATTCGCGCGCCGACCGGCGGGTGCAGCTCGGCCCGCACCTGACCCAGGGGCTGGGCGCCGGCGCCAAGCCGGAAGTGGGGCGGCTGGCGGCCGAGGAGGCGGCGGAGCTGCTGGAAGAGCACCTCAAGCACGCCCACATGGTGTTCATCACCGCCGGCATGGGCGGGGGCACCGGCACCGGGGCCGCACCCGTGATCGCCCGCATGGCGCGCGAGCGCAACATCCTGACCGTCGGCGTGGTGACCAAGCCGTTCACCTTCGAGGGCAGCCGCCGCGCGCGCGCCGCCGAACAGGGCATCGCCGAGCTGCAGCAATACGTGGACACGCTGATCGTGATCCCGAACCAGAACCTGTTCCGCCTGGCCACCGACCGCACCGGGTGGAAGGAGGCCTTCAAGATGGCCGACCAGGTGCTGTACATGGGCGTCAAGGGCGTCACCGACCTGATGGTGGCCCCCGGGCTGGTGAACCTCGACTTCGCCGATATCCGCACCGTGATGGCGGAGATGGGCAAGGCGATGATGGGCACCGGCGAGGCCGAGGGCGAGAACCGGGCCGTGCGCGCCGCTGAACTCGCGATCAGCAACCCGCTGCTGGAAGACACCTGCATGCGCGGGGCCAAGGGGCTGCTGATCAACATCACCGGCGGCGACGACATGACGCTGTTCGAAGTGGACCAGGCCGCCAACCGCATCCGCGAGGAAGTGGACGAAGAGGCCAACATCATCTTCGGCTCGGCCGTCGATGAGGCGCTGGCCGGCCGGGTGCGGGTCTCCGTGGTTGCCACCGGCATCGAATCCGCCGTTGTGACCCGGCCGGCGGAGCGCCCGCGCCTGGTTGCGGTCGGCAATGGCGGCATGATCGAGGCGATCGGCAGCGAAGCCGGCCCCGGGGCGGAGAATGGCGCCGGCGCGACGACCCCGGCCGCACCGACCGGCACGGCCACCGGCATCACGCAGCCGACCCCGCTGCGCCCCGTGCCGCCGACCGGTCTGGCCCAGACAGGCTTGCAGCAGACAGGCTTGCAGCAGACAGGCTTGCCCGGCACGCCGCCGATCGGGCTGCCGCCGGGGATCGGCACCCGTCCGGCCACACCGCGCCCGGTCGCGCCGCCGGCGCCGGTGCGCGGCACCACGGCACCCGCCTATGTCGCGCCCGCCTATACCGAGCCGGCACCGCTGATCCCCCGCCAGGCCGAGCCGCTGCTGGCCGAGCCGGCGCGCCGGCAGGAAGCCGCACCGCCCATGCGCGCGCCGGCACCGCGGGCCCCGGAGCCGGCGCGCCCCGGTGCTGCCACGCCCAACCTGTTCAACCGGGTGACCGGGCTGCTGCGCGGCAACCGTTCCACCCCCGCGGCGCCGGAGCCGCGCGCCATGGTGCCGGGCGTGCCCGGTGAACCGGCGCCGGAGCCTCAGGCCGAGGCGCCGCGCGTCGCCCCCGCCGGCGAGCGCGTGGACCTGGAAATCCCCACCTTCCTGCGCCGCCAGCCGCCGAGCACGCAGCACTGAGACCAGCCGGCGGAGTGGCCGATCGATCCGGCCACTCCGCCGCGCGGCGTCGCGTGCAGCACGGGGTCTGCCGTGTCGCCGCGGTGCCCCCGGCGGGCCGTGTTGCAATGCAGCGACCGCACCGCAAAATCTCCCTCGATATCAATGACTTGATTTGAAATACTGAGAAATAAAGCTTGACTGGCGGCAACGCGGCTGGCGGGCCTAGCCTGTGGTT
>JBIPLY010000017.1:0-22285 GCA_044369385.1 Acetobacteraceae bacterium
GCTTCCCGGGCCTCGGCCACCATGTCGAGGAATACATGGCCGTCGCCATCGACGGCGTGATCTACCAGGACGCGTACCACGCCCCGCTCAAGCCCAGCAGCGAGATCGTGCTGATCCCGAAGATCGGGGCAGGGTAAGGCAAGAAAGAATCTTCTTTTTGTGAACAAAAAGAAGCAAAAAAACCTCATCCATTTGCACCCGTCTCCCCCAGCGTAGGGCGGGCTTCAGCCCGCCTCTTGAACGGATAAAAGTTTTTTGGTTCTTTTTTTCAAAAAAGAACTGCTTCCTTCCTTTCTTTCTCCCGGTTCCCCCATGCCCCGCATCGTCATCACCGGCGCCGCCGGCGCCATCGGCACCACCCTGCGCCGCGGCCTGGCCGCGACCTGGCCGAACCTCCTGCTGACCGACCGCCGCAAGCCCGAAGCCGCCGAGGGCAGCTGGATCGAAGCCGACATCGCCGACCGCGCGGCCCTGGCCGAAATCATGCAGGGCGCGACAACCCTCATCCACCTCGCCGGTGCTGCCAGCTCCGACCTCGACACGCTCTGGCACGCCAACGCCCAGGGCCTGTTCGAGGTCTTCGAGGCTGCCCGCCACGCCGGCGTCCAGCGCATCATCTACGCCAGCTCCAACCACGCCCACGGCATGTACCCCATCACCACCCCGGTCGCCCCCTCGATGCCCGCCCGCCCGGACGGGCATTACGGCGCGCTGAAAGCCTATGGGGAATTGATCCTCCAAAGCTTCCACGACCGCTACGGGATCACCTCGGTCAGCCTGCGCATCGGCACCTACCGCGACCTGCCGATCGACCAGCGCTCGTTGGCCACCTGGCTCTCGCCGGCCGACATGCTGCGCATCACCGAGGCCAGCCTGCGCCATCCGAACCCCGGCGCCCTGGTGGTCAACGCCTACTCCAACAACACCCGCCTGAAAGTCGCCCGCGAGAACTGGGATTTCCTGGGCTACACCCCGCAGGACGACGCCGAGACCCACCGCGCCATGCTGCGCGCCCAGGGCCACGACGTCGATTCCCCGGACCAGGACCGCTGGGAACATCCCCATCACGGCGGCAGCTTCGCCACCGGCCCGGAACTCCCCATGAGCCTGGCGCAAAGATAAAAATCCTTGCCATCGCCGCGGCATTCTGGAATAATTCCCAGCAATGCCGCATCCCGCGCCCGCCCCGCCCGAAGCCGACGCCGTGCACCCCCTGGTGCAGGCCGCGATCGCCTGCGCGCTGTTGCCGCCGGCGCTGATCGCCCTGCTTCTGGCCCTGGCCGCCGCCCTGCTCGGCCGCCTCCGGCCCCGCCCCGGGCGCACCCCGCAGCGCGACTGGTACCCCGGCAGCTCCCCCCACGCCCAGAACGACAATACCCCGGAATCCCGCGCGGCCAACCGCCTGCGCGCCTGGATCGGCTGGATTCTGCGCTCCCATCCGGGCCGCGGCATGGCGCCGTCCGGCGCACGCCCGGCGCCCCCTGCGCCCACGCGCACCGCCCGCGCCCCGCCGCGCCCAGCCTGACCCCGCCCCGGCCGAAATCCGTCGCCAAACCCCCGCTTCCCGCGGCGCGTCCGCGCGCCTACCGCCCTGCCGCGTACCTGACGCCGGCTTCCATCGCCCCCCTCCGCTCGCTACCCTGCGAAAAACCCGGAGGATCCGATGCCCTTCCCCCCCGCCATCCTGCCGATCGACCCCGCCCTGTTCAGCGACGCCGCCATCCCCGCCGAAACCCTGGCCCTGAACGCAAAGCTGGTCGAACTCCTCACCCCCGCCCCGGAATGGTGGGACATCGGCGCCGAGACGGTCCGCGAGGCCCGCCGCCAGGGCCGCGGCCCTTTCCCCCTGGCCCCGAAATCCCCCCGCGCCCAGGAATGGACCATCGACGGCCCCGCGGGAAAAATCCCGCTGCGGGTGATCGCGCCCGAAACCCCAACCGGCGTCTATCTCCACATCCACGGCGGCGGCTGGGTGCTCGGCGCCTATGACCAGCAGGATCCGATGCTGGAGCGCATCGCAACGACCACCGGCATGGCGGTGATCAGCGTCGAATACCGCCTGGCCCCCGAACACCCGTACCCCGCCGGCCCCGACGATTGCGAGGCCGCCGCCCTCTGGCTGGTCCGCAACTGCCGCGAAAAATTCGGCACCGAGAAGCTGACCATCGGCGGCGAAAGCGCCGGCGCCCATCTCTCGGCCGTCACCCTGCTGCGCCTGCGCGACCGCCATGGCTATGCCGGCTGGCGCGGCGCCAACCTGGTCTATGGCGCCTTCGACCTGGCCATGACCCCGAGCCAGCGCGCCTTCGGCAACACCCGCCTGGTGCTGCGCACGATCGACATCGAGAAGTTCTGCGAAGCCTTCCTGCCCGGCATCAACGACCGCCGCCTGCCCGACATCTCCCCGCTTTACGCCGACCTGCGCGGCCTCTGCCCAGCCCTGTTCAGCATCGGCACCCGCGACGCGCTGCTGGACGACAGCCTGTTCATGGCCGGCCGCTGGTCCGCCGCCGGCAACCCGGCCGAGCTCGCCGTCTACCCCGGCGGCGCCCACGGCTTCACCCTGTTCCCGAACGCGCAGGCCCGCGCGGCCAGCGCCGCCATGGACGCCTTCCTGCTGCGGGCCATCCTCTGATGGCCCTCCACCCCGACATGGCGATCCTGACCGAGGCGCAGAAGGGCGCCTATGGCGGCACCACCATCGCCGAGCAGCGCCAGGCCTGGAGCCGCTACACCGCCAGCATCGCCGAGCCCCCGCCGGCGGACCTGCGCGTCGAAGACCTGGTCCTGCGCATCCCCGGCCACGACGTGCCGGTCCGCGTCTACCGCGCCGCCCAGCCCAGCGGCGCCGGCATCCTTTACATGCACGGCGGCGGCTTCATGAAGGGCGACCTGGACAGCTCCGACCCGATCGCCTGGGGCTTCTGTGCGGAGACCGGGGCGACGGTGGTCAGCGTCGACTACCGCCTGACCCCCGAACACCCCCACCCCGCCGCCTTCGACGATTGCCTGGGCGCGCTGCGCCACGTCGCCGCCCATGGGGCCACCTTCAGGATCGACCCCACCCGCATCGCGGTGGCCGGCGACAGCGCGGGCGGGCACCTGGCCGCCGCGCTCTGCCTGGCCGCCCGCGACGGCATCGCGCCGGCCATCGCCGCCCAGGCGGTGATCTACACCTGCACCGGCACGGAGATGACCATGCCGTCCTATGTCGAGCACGCCACCGGCCGCGGCCTGACCACGGCGGCCTGCCGCGACTATTACGCCATGCTGCTGCCCGCCGGCGACCGCGCGCCCTATGCCCGCCCGGCCCTGGCCGAGCATTACCGCGGCCTGCCGCCGGCCTTCGTGCATTCCGCGGAGCTGGACCCGGTGCGCGACGACGGCCGCCTCTATGCCTCGCGCCTGGCGCTGGACGGGGTGGATGTCACCTATCGCGAGGCGCGCGGCATGATGCACGGCTTCATGCGGGCGCGGTTCCGCGGTGCCGGCGCACGGGCGGAATACATGGCGATCTGCGCATTCCTGAAAGAACGACTCGTCGGCTCGTAAGCAAGACGACGCGCCGGCCCTACCCCTGGAGTATCAGGTCGCTCCCCTTCTCCGCGATCATGTTGGTCGCCGCGTAAGTATTGCCGCTGACCATGGTGGGCATGACCGAGGCGTCGGCCACGCGCAACCCTTGCAGCCCAATGACTTTCATCGTGGCGGGATCGACCACCGCCATCGGGTCGGTGCCCAGCTTGCAGGAGCCGACCGGGTGATAGGTGGTGGAGCCGGTGGCACGGGCATGGGCCATCCATTCGTCGTCGGTCTGCACGTCCTTGCCCGGGAAATTCTCGTGGTCGACGAAATCGGCCAGCGGGCGGGTTTGCAGCAAGCGGCGCAGGTATTTCATCGCTGCGAGCAGGGCATCGCGGTCGGACTGGGTGGCGAGGTAGTTGGGCTGGATCTCCGGCTTGACCAGCGGATCGGCGGAGACTGCCTTGAGATGCCCGATGCTGTCGGGACGAAGCTGGGAGCAGCCCAGCGTCATGCCGGGCAAAGGGTCGAGGTCGGAAGTGCCATACGACCCGGCCGCATAGCTGGCCGGGGCGAAATAGAGCTGCATGTCCGGGGTTTCCAGCCCCTCGCGGGTCTTCATGTAGCCGCCGGCATGGCTGGGGCTGGCAGTGAGCAGACCTTTGCGGGAGATGGCGTAGCGCAGCACCTCGGCCACCAGGCGCAGGCCGCGGGCGCGCTCGTTCAGCGAGCCGGCGCCCTTCACCCGGGCGGAAACGCGGGTGGCGTAATGGTCGCGGAAGTTCCTGCCGACGCCTGGCAAGGCGTGGTGGACGGCCACCCCGATATCGGCGAGCCAGTCCGGGTCGCCCACGCCCGATATCTGCAAAAGCTGCGGGGTGTTGATGCTGCCGCCGGACAGCACCACGT
The DNA here is from genome assembly GCA_044369385.1 of Acetobacteraceae bacterium. Classification (GTDB taxonomy): domain Bacteria; phylum Pseudomonadota; class Alphaproteobacteria; order Acetobacterales; family Acetobacteraceae; genus CAMDGX01. Next base: position 4,432 of record JBIPLY010000017.1, read on the forward strand.
CGCGCCCGGCATGGAGCACCTGTTCCGGGCCGCCGTTCACCGAATAGGCGATGCCGGTGGCGCGGGTGCCCTGGAACACGATGCGGCGGACCATGGCGTGCTGGATCAGGCGAAGGTTCGGGCGCTGCAGCGCCGGGCGCAGATAGGCATCCGCCGGCGACCAGCGGCGGCCGTGCTTCATCATCTGCTGGTAGAGGAAGGTGCCTTCCTGGTCGCCGCGGTTGTAGTCCGGCGTGCGGCGCAGGCCGAGCGCCTCGTTGGCGGCGATGTAGGCGTCCGACAGCGGGTGCGGGTCGCGCTGGTCCTGGATGTTCAGCGGGCCGGAACTGCCGCGCACGGCCGGGTCGCCGCCGCCGTTGCCGCGGGTCTCGGCGCGCTTGAAGAAGGGCAACACGTCGTCCCACGACCAGCCGCGGCAGCCGAGCTGGGCCCACATGTCATAGTCGGCGGCTTGGCCGCGGACATAGAGGTGGCCGTTGATCGACCCTGAGCCGCCGAGCACCTTGCCGCGGGGATAGGCGATGCGGCGGTTGTCGATGTGCGGGCCGGGGGCGGTTTCATAGCCCCAGTTCAGGGTCGGGTTGTAGACGGTCTTGTTGAAGCCGGCCGGAATCTTGATGAAGATGTTGCGGTCCGGGCCGCCGGCCTCCAGCACCGCCACCGTGCATTTGCCCGAGGCGCTGAGCCGGTTGGCCAGCACGCAGCCGGCGGCGCCCGCCCCCACCACGATGTAGTCGACCTGGTCCATGCCGGCGCTTCCCCTTCGAGTTCCGGGCACTGTGGCGGGTGCGTGGCGGACGGTCAAAAAGCGCGACGGAGGGGTTGATAATCTCTTGCATCGTTTGTCGTCAGATATTAGACTGAGGTTAATATTTGAGACAAAGCGCCATGGCCCTTGCCCCCGTTCAGACCCTGTCCTTCTCCGAGCCCTCGGGCCGCGGCACCCAGCTGCTGGCCTTCGAGCAGTTCGATCCGGCGCTGGGCGCGCTGGGCGGGGTGCGCACGGAGATCAGCGCCCAGGTGGACGGGCTGCTGCTGGTCGAGAACATGGAAGGGCGGGCGGTTTCGCTGGGCTATGTCGCCTCGGGCCGGGTGGCGCTGTCGGTGGGGGCGGAAGCGCTGACCAGTGAGGCGGTCGAGGCCGAGCAGATCGTGACGCTGGCCGCCTTCGACGGCGGCGTGGACTATTCGGGCGCCTCGGGCATGTTCATCCCGGTTTCGGCGCGCGTCGACGGGGTGGCGCCGGCGGAGGCGACGGGCACGGTGAGCGCGACGCCCTTCGTGGGCACCGGGACGGTGGATCTGACCGTGACCAGCCAGGCGGCCAACCGCATCGCCGGGCCGGCCAACATGCGGGTGCAGGCGGCGTCGTCGCTGGGGGGCGAGGTGCGGCTGGCCTATGACTACACCCCGGGGCCGGGCACCGAGGACAATGACGGTGGCGGCGGGTCGAACGTGGTGATCACCTATCCGTCGGTCGATTTCGGCGCCGGCGTCACCGTGACCACCGCGCCGCAAGTGTTCCGCCACGCCACCAGCGCCACCGGCTGGCAGGAGAGCCTGGCGGTGGGGCGGTTCGATCCGGGCTTGGGCACGCTGATCGCGGTGCATGTGCGCATGGTGAGCACGGTGACCGCCACCGCCTCGGCCGAGAACCAGGGTGCGGCCCCGGCGGCGGTGACGGTGACGCAGGAGGCGCAGACCGTCCTGTCGCTGGGCGGGGCCGGGCTGTTGTCCAGCCGGGCGCAGGTGGAGCGCAGCCTGGCGCTGGGCGCCGGCGACGGGGTGGACGATTTCGCCGGCAGCGGCGGCATGGGCGAGGCGGGGTGGCAGTTCCATCGCGGTCAGGCGCTGACCATGACCAGCACCGAATCGCGCGCGGCGTTCAGCGGCACCGGGACGGTGGAGATGTCGCTGGGCTCGATCGGCAGCGGCGTGATCAGCGGGCCGGAGAGCTTCCTGGCCGAGATCTCGGCGCTGTCCGGGGCGGTGGTGGAGGTGGCCTATACCTATCTGGTGGCGGCATCGGCCGCGGCGGTGGTGGTCGACGGCAGCGGCGTGATGGCCGGGACGGCCTATGGCGGGCCGGTGCCGCTGTTGCAGCGCGAGTTCATCAGCATCACGCCGGAGAACGTGGTGGTGGCGGCGGCGACAGACAACTGGTTCATCCGCACCGGCGACGGCACTGACGCCATTGCCGCGCGCGGCGGCACGAACGTGATCGACGGCGGCGGCGGCTCGAATTTCCTCACCGGCGGGTTCGGGCTGGACACGTTCTTCGTCGATCTTCGGCCGGGGCTGGTGCCGACCTGGAGCACGATCACCAATTTCCAGCCGGGCGACGCGGTGACGCTGTGGGGCGTGACCGCCGGAGGCATGCCGATGGCCTGGGCGGAAGGCGAAGGCGATGCCGCGGCGCCCGGGCTGACACTGCACGTGACCGCGCCGGGGCAGCCGGCGGCGGCGATGACGCTGAGCGGCTACGATGCCGGGGATATCACCAACGGGGCGCTGGATATCCGCTTCGGGACGATCGAGGGCAACGACTACATGTGGATTCGGGCGATTTAAGGAAGAATCTTCTTTTTGTGAACAAAAAGAAGCAAAAAAACTTTATCCGTTGGCACCCGCCCCCCTCTGAGGAGCGCGGCGCCAACGGGTAAAAGTTTTTTGGTTCTTTTTTTCAAAAAAGAACCGCTTGCTTACTTGGGCACATCCCCCGCCAGCGTAATGCGATGCATGCTGCGCAGCTGGCCATGATAGTCGTTGACCGGATTGTGCAGCGTGCAGCGGTTGTCCCACAGCGCGACCGCCCCGGGCGTCCAGCGGAAGCGGCAGGTGAATTCGGGCCGGGTGGCGTGCTGGCACAGCCAGTCCAGCAGGGGAGCACTCTCCTCGGGGGTCATGTCCTCGAAGCGCAGGGCGTGGGCGATGTTGACGTACAGCGCCTTCCGGCCGGTTTCCGGGTGGGTGCGCACCACGGGGTGGGTGGCTTCGTAGAGCTGCTTGGCATCGGCCCGGGCGCTGTCCTTGATGCGGTCTTCGCGGGTGCGGGAGACGTCGGCCTTCGCGGAGGACGAGATGAAGCGCAGTCCGTCCAGCAGGCGCTTCATGCCGCCTGACAGCGCTTCGTAGGCCAGGTACATGTTGGCGAACAGCGTGTCGCCGCCGTGGTCCGGCACCTCGCGGGCGACCAGCAGCGTGGCCATCGGGGGTTGGTCGAGATAGGTGGTGTCGCTGTGCCAGATGCCGCCGAAATTGACCCGCTCGTTCGGCAGCTTCAGCACCGGGATGATCTCGGAGAAGCCGTCGATGCCCTTCACGAACGGGTATTCGATCGGCGTGCCGATGCGCTTCGCCAGGGCGAGGAAATCGGCCGGCGGCAGCGCCTGGTCGCGGAAGAACACCACGTTGTGGTCCAGCCAGATGCGCCGGATCGCGGCGATCTCGGCATCCGTTGCGTGGGCGAGGTCCACGCCCCCGATCTCGGCGCCGAGTGCCCCGGACAGGCGGGTGACGGTCAGGCTGTTGGACATGGCGTTTCCTCCGCGCGCGAGGTTCATCCCTGGCGCAGGGCCTGGTCAAGGTCGGCGTAAAGGTCGCCCACGTCCTCGATCCCCGTGGACAGCCGCAGCAGGTCGGTGGGGCAGGGGGTGCCGGGGCCTTCGATGCTGGCGCGATGCTCGATCAGGCTCTCGACGCCGCCCAGCGAGGTGGCGCGCTTCCACAGCAGCACCTTGGCCGCTGCGGCCACCGCCGCCGCTTCGCCCGCACGGACACGAATGGACAGCATGCCGCCGAAGCCGCCCTGCATCTGGCGTTTTGCCAGCTCGTGGCCGGGATGGGTGGGCAGGCCGGGATACAGCACATGGGCGATGGCGGCGTGGTTGGACAGGCGGGTGGCCAGCTCCATCGCCGAGGCGCTCGCGGCACGCACCCGAAGGTCCAGCGTGCGCATGCCGCGGATCAGCAGATAGGCTTCGAACGGGCCGAGGATCTGGCCGAGCGTGTGGCGCACCCGCTTGATCCGGCCCCAGAATTCGTCGGCGGCGTTGGTGGCCAGCGCGCCGGCGATGACATCGGAATGGCCGTTCAGGTATTTGGTGGCCGAGTGCATGACGATGTCGGCGCCGAACTCCAGCGGGCGGGTGAGAATGGGCGAGGCGCCGGTGGAATCGACCGCGACGCGGGCGCCGGCGGCATGGGCGATGTCGCTGACCGCGCGGATGTCGGTGATCGACCACAGCGGGTTGGACGGCGTTTCCAGCCAGACCAGCTTGGTCTCGCCGGGACGGATGGCGGCGCGCACCGCGTCGAGGTCGGAGGTGTCGACGATGTCCACCCGCAGGCCCCAGGCGGCGGCGTCGTTCAGCAGCCAGTTGCGCAGCGCCCAGTACATCACCGAGGAGGCCAGGATGTGGTCGCCGGGCTTCAGCGCCAGGAACACGGCGGTGGCCGCCGACATGCCGGAGCCCAGCACCATCGCCGCCTCGGCCCCTTCCAGGGCGGCGATCACTGCCTCGGCCTCGCGGATGGTGCCGTTGTCCGGGCGGCCATAGATGTTGCCGCTGCGGTATTCGTTGTCGGGGTCGCGGATATAGGTGGTGGCGATGTGGATCGGCGGCACCACGGCGCGGGTGGGCTCGTCGATATGGCCGAGGGCCTGGGCAACCAGGGTGCGGCGGGACCAGTTCGGCGTTTCGGTCATGCGAGGCTCACATCAAGGGGGAAGGGAAGAGTCTTCTTTTTGTGAACAAAAAGAAGCAAAAAAACTTTATCCGTTTGCCAGCATGGCGGCCGTGCTTTCTTGCTCAGGAGCCGACAAGGCCCTTCGCATAATCCATCGCATCGAACGCCCGCAGGTCGGATGCCTGCTCGCCCACGCCGACCGCATGGACCGGCAGGCCATAGGCTTCGGCCAGCGCCACCACGATGCCGCCGCGGGCGGAGCCGTCCAGCTTGGTGACCACCAGGCCGGTGATGGCCACCATGTCGCGGAACACGCCGACCTGCTGGATGGCGTTCTGGCCGGTGGTGGCGTCGAGCACCAGCAGGATGGAATGCGGCGCGGTGGCGTCCTGCTTCTTCATCACCCGGATGATTTTTCCGAGCTCATCCATCAGGGCGGCCTTGTTGTGCAGCCGGCCGGCGGTGTCGACCAGCAGCACATCGGCGCCCTCGGCGCGGGCGCGGGTCAGGCCGTCGAAGGCCAGGCCGGCGGCATCGGCATTGGCGGCGGCCGAGATGACCGGGGCGCCGGTGCGGCTTCCCCAGACCTGGAGCTGTTCCACGGCGGCGGCGCGAAACGTGTCGCCGGCGACCAGCATCGGCTTCAGCCCCTGGTCACGGTATTGCTGCGCCAGCTTGCCGATGGTGGTGGTCTTGCCGGTGCCGTTGACGCCGACCACCAGCACGACATGGGGCTTCAGGCCGCGGTCGATGATCAGTGGGCGGGCGACGGGGGCGAGGATGGCGGCGATCTCCTCGGCCAAGGCGGTCTTGATTTCGTCATCGGTCACTTCGCGGCCGAAGCGGGTGCGGCGGAAATTGGCGATGATGCGGGTGGCGACCTCGGTGCCCAGGTCGGCGGCGATCAGCACGTCCTCCAGCTCCTCCAGCGCCGCGTCGTCCAGCTTGCGGCGGGTGAAGACGGCGGCGATGCCCTGGGTCAGCTTTTGCGTCGAGCGGGTCAGGCCCTCCTTGAGGCGGGAGAGGAATCCGAGGGCCATCAGGCGGGCTCCGCGAGCAAATGATCGGCATGGGCTTCGGTGACGCGGGCGCGCAGCAGTTGGCCGGGGGTGGCGGGCACGCGCACGGGGGCGAAGTGTTCGGAATGGCCGCCGGTCTCGCTTTCGGCCAGCACCGCCACCACCCGCCCGACCTGGCCGGCGAGGAAGGCGCGCGCCGCCTCGGCCCCGGCCGTGCGCAACTGGGCGGCGCGGTCGCGGCGGACCGGGACGGGCACGGCGGGCATCCGTGCCGCCGGCGTGCCGGGACGCTCGCTGTAGGGGAAGACGTGGACGAAGGGGATCTGTGCTTCCTGCACGAAGGCGAGGGTTTCGGCGAACAACGCGTCGGTTTCGGTGGGGAAACCGGCAATCAGGTCGGCACCGATGCCGATGCCGGGGCGGAGCGCGCGGGCGCGGGCGATGACGTCCAGCCCCGCCTGGCGCAGGTGGCGGCGCTTCATGCGCTTCAGGATCAGGTCGCTGCCGGCCTGCATCGACAGGTGCAGATGCGGCATCAGCCGCGGCTCGCCTTCGATCAGGCGCCACAGATCGTCATCGATCGCCGCCGGGTCGATCGAGGACAGCCGCAGGCGCGGCAGCTCGGGCACGGCGGCCAGCAGCCGGCGCACCATCTGGCCGAGGCTGGGGCGGCCCGGCAGGTCCGGCCCGTAGCTGGCGATATCCACCCCGGTCAGCACGACTTCGAAATAGCCGGCGGCGACCAGGGTGCGGACCTGCTCGGCGATGGCGCCGATCGGCACGGAGCGGTTGGGGCCGCGGCCGAAGGGGATGACGCAGAAGGTGCAGCGGTGGTCGCAGCCCTGCTGGACCTGGACGAAGGCGCGCGCCCGGCCGGCGAATTCGGTGACCAGGTGGGCCGCGGTTTCCTTCGCCGCCATGATGTCGGAGACCGCCGAGGGGGCGTCGGGCAGCCAGGACTCCGGGCGCAGCTTGTCCTCGTTGCCCAGCACGCGGGCCACGCCGGGCAGGGCGGCCCAGCGTGCCGGATCGATCTGCGCCGCGCAGCCGGTCACCACGATGCGCGCGTTGGGATTGTCGCGATGGGCGCGGCGGATCGCCTGGCGGGCCTGGCGCTCGGCTTCGGCGGTGACCGCGCAGGTGTTGACGATGATGGTGTCGGTGAGCGCCTGGGCGTGGCCGCGCATCACCTCGGATTCATAGGTGTTGAGCCGGCAGCCGAAGGTGAGGATTTCGACGGTCATGGCGCGGCGGTGACGCGAAAGCGGGTGGCGTCCGGCCCGGGGGTGAAGCGGATCACGGTGGTGGCGAACTGGCCGCAGCCGGAGAGGGTCCAGCGTTCGGTCCAGGGCCGGGCCGGGTCGTCGGCGGTGCCGTCGAAACCGACCAGTTCGGTGCGGGCGATGCGCGCCGCCGGGCAGCCGCCGGGGGCCAGGCGCGGGGCGGCGAAGCGCAGCACCACCGGGGTGGCGTCCTCGGGCTGCGCCGGATCGGACAGCCGGCCCTCGGCGGCATCTTCGGCCGGACGGGCGGTGCAGGCGGCCAGCGCCAGCAGGAGGAACAGCGCGCGGGTCATGCCGGCAGGCGGGACAGGTCGATGGTGCCGCAGAAGCTGGTGGCGACCGGGCCGGTCATCAGCACATGGCCGTCGTCGCGCCATTCCAGGTCCAGCACCCCGCCATCCACCTCGATGGTGGCGCGGCGGCCGGTGAGGTTCCGTCGCGCGGCGTTGACCATGGTGGCGCAGGCGCCGGAGCCGCAGGCCAGGGTCAGGCCGGCGGCACGCTCCCAAACCCGCAGGCGGATGCGGTCCGGGGCCAGGATCTGGGCGAAGCCGATATTGGCCTTCTGCGGGAAGATCTTTTCCACCTCCAGCGCCGCGCCGAGGGCCTCGACCGGCAGCGCCATGACATCGGGGACGAAAAAGGTGGCGTGCGGGTTGCCCATCGAGCAGGCGGCCGGGTCGGCCACCGGGCCGAGGGACAGCGGCAGGTGCAGCGTGTCCATGGCCCGTGCGAGGGGCACGTCGGACCAGGCCAGGCGGGCCGGGCCCATGTCGACGGTGACGCGCCCGTCCGGCAGCATCTCGCTGGGCAGCAGGCCGGCGATGGTCTGGATGGTGATCTGGCGGCGCCCGGTCTCGCCGGCCAACAGGGAGACGACGCAGCGGGTGGCGTTGCCACAGGCGCCGGCCTCGGACCCGTCGGGGTTGCGGATGCGCATGAAGGCGTCGGCGGGGGAGCCGGGCGGTGGCGGCTCGATGACGATGAACTGGTCGCAGCCGACCCCGGTGCGGCGATCGGCGATCGCGGCCGCACGCGCCGGCGTCAGGCCGAGCGGGGCCGCGCGTTCGTCGAACACGACGAAGTCGTTCCCAGCGCCATGCATCTTGCGGAAAGAGGCATCCATGCGCGTGCTTATATGGGGCTGCGCGCCAAGGACAAAGCGCGCTGCTTGCATGGCGGGGGCCGGATGGGTATATGCCCGCCTTCGTCTGTGGGTCCGGGCCTGTGTGGGCATGCCCGGCCGCGACGGCTGCAAGCCGCAGCGATCGATATAGGAGATGCAAATGCCCAAGATGAAGACGAAGTCTTCTGTCAAGAAGCGCTTCAAGATCACCGGCACCGGAAAGGTGCTGGCCGGCCCCGGCAACAAGCGCCACGGCCTGATCAACCGTCCGCAGAAGATGAAGCGCCAAGGGCGCGGCAGCCAGACGCTGACCCATGCTGACGGGCTGACCGTCAAGCAGTGGGCGCCGTACGGTCTGGGTTGAGGGAGTAGCACCACATGGCACGCGTCAAACGGGGCACTACCACCCACGCCCGCCACAAGAAGGTCATCGACGCCTCCAAGGGCTTCGTGGGCCGTTCGTCCACCAATTACCGCATCGCGCTGCAGCGGCTGGAAAAGTCGCTGCAATATGCGTATCGCGACCGCCGGGTGAAGAAGCGCGAATTCCGCGGGCTCTGGATCCAGCGGATCAACGCCGCGGTGCGCGAGCACGGGCTGACCTATTCGCGATTTATCGCCGGGCTGAAGGCGAGCGGCATCGAGATGGACCGCAAGGTTCTCGCCGCCATCGCCTATGACGATCCCGCCAGCTTCGGCGAGATCGTGAAGAAGGTGCAGGCCGCCCTGGCCGCCTGATCGCGTCCCGCAAGGGATATCGATCGCAACGACAAGGGGCTGCCCGCGCTGGGCGGCCCTTTTTTGCGCCCGGCCCTGCTCCCGCCCGGCGCCAAGCGGACGGACTCCATGACCGACGATTTCCAGAGCCTCAAGACCGAAACCGACGCCGCCCTGGCTGCGGCGGGCGACATGCGCGCATGGGATGCGGTGCGCGTCGCCGTGCTGGGGCGCAGCGGCACGCTGACAGCACTGCTGAAAGAGCTCGGCAAGTTTCCGCCCGAGGAGCGGCGCGCACGCGGGGCCGCACTGAACGAGGTCAAGGAAGCCCTGACCGCCGCCATCGAGGCGCGCCGCCTGGTGCTGGAGGGTGCGGCCCTGGAGGCGCGGCTGGCGGCCGAGCGGATGGATGTCACCCTGCCGCCGCGCCTGGCGCCGCCCGGCCTGGTGCACCCGATCAGCCGGACCATGGAGGAGATGGCGGCGATCTTCGGCGCCATGGGCTTCGCCATCGCCGAGGGGCCGGACATCGAGGACGACTGGCGCAATTTCGGCGCGCTGAACATCCCCGCCCATCATCCGGCGCGCCAGGACATGGACACGTTCTATGTGCCTGGCCTGGATGCCGACGGGCGGCAGCGCGTGCTGCGCACCCATACCTCGCCGGTGCAGGTGCGCACCATGCTGAACCAGGAGCCGCCAATTCGGGTGATCGTGCCCGGCCGCACCTATCGCGCCGACCACGACGCCACCCATTCGCCGATGTTCCACCAGGTGGAGGGGCTGGTGATCGACCGGGCCATCACGCTGGGGCATCTCAAGGGCTGCCTGATCGATTTCCTGCGGGCGTTCTTCGGCATCACCACCCTGCCGGTGCGGTTCCGGTCGAGCTATTTCCCGTTCACCGAACCGTCGATGGAGGTCGATATCGGCTGGAACCGCAAGACCGGCGAATTGGGCGGCGGCGGCGACTGGCTGGAGATCCTGGGCAGCGGCATGGTGCATCCGAAGGTGCTGGCCAATTGCGGCATCGACCCGCGGGAGTGGCAGGGCTTCGCCTTCGGCATGGGGATCGAACGGGTGACGATGCTCAAGCACGGCATCCCCGACCTGCGCCCGTTCTACGAAAGCGACATTCGCTGGCTGCGCCATTACGGGTTCAACCCGCTGGCCCCGGCCATGCTGCACGAGGGGGTCTAGGCCATGGAGTTTCCCCTGTCCTGGCTCAAGACGCATCTGGAAACCGAGGCGTCGCTGGATGAGATCACCACGGCGCTGACCAATATCGGCCTGGAACTCGAAGGCGTGGAGAACCGCGGCGCGGCGCTGGCCCCCTTCGTGGTGGCGCATGTGGTGGAGGCGGTGCAGCACCCCAATGCCGACCGGCTGCGCGCCTGCAAGGTCGATACCGGCAGCGGCATCGTCAGCGTGGTCTGCGGCGCGCCGAACGCGCGCACCGGCATGAAAAGCGTCTTCGCGCCGCCGGGCAGCTACATCCCCGGCAAGGACGTGGTGCTGAAAGTGGGCGAGATCCGCGGCGTGCAGAGTGCCGGGATGCTGCTGTCGGCGATGGAGATGGGGCTGGGCGAGGACCACGCGGGGATCGTGGAACTCGACGGATCCGCCCCGGTCGGCATGGCCTATGCCGCCTGGGCGGGGCTGGACGATCCGGTGATCGAGATCGCGGTGACCCCCAATCGCGGCGATGCGCTGTCGGTGCGCGGCGTGGCGCGCGACCTGGCCGCCGCCGGGCTGGGCACGCTGCTGCCGTTCGCGCCGGCGCCGGTGCCGGGCAATGGCCCGAGTGCCGTCGACTGGGCGATCGCGGACCGGCTGGCCTGCCCCTGGGTGCTCGGGCGCACGATCCGCGGGGTCAAGAACGGGCCGAGCCCGAAATGGCTCCAGGACCGGCTGGTCGCCGTCGGGCTGCGGCCGATCAATGCGCTGGTCGACGTGACCAATTTCTTCACCATGGACCTCGGCCGGCCGCTGCATGTCTTCGATGCCGACCGCGTGGCCGGCGGCCGCCTGACCTTCCGCGCCGGTGACGGCGAGAGTTTTCGGGCCCTGAACGGCAAGGACTACACCGCCACCCAGGACGACTGCGTGATCGCCGACGCCAACGGCGTGCAGTCGCTGGCCGGGGTGATTGGCGGCGAGGCGACCGGCTGCGACGAGACCACCACCAGTGTGTTCCTCGAATGCGCGCTGTTCGATCCCGTGCGCATCGCGCTGACCGGGCGGCGGCACCAGATCGTCAGCGACGCGCGCCAGCGCTTCGAGCGCGGCATCGACCCCGCGCTGTTGCCGGCGGCCGTCGAGGCGGCGACGCGGATGATCCAGGAGCTGTGCGGCGGCGAGGCCAGCGAGGTGGTCTCCGCCGGCGCCGAGCCGGCCTGGCAGCGCACCGCGACGATGCGCTTCGCCCGGGTGCGCGACTTCGGCGGGCTGGATGTGGCGCCGGATGAGGCGGTGGCGCTGCTGGCGCGGCTCGGTTTTTCCGCCGTGGCGCGCAGCGAAACCCAGGTCACCGTCGCGGTGCCGTCCTGGCGCAACGATGTCGCGGGCAGTTCGGCGCTGGAACCCTCGCCCAGCCTGCCCGCCGACCGCGCGGCGCGGTCGGCGGAGGGCCGGGCGCAGATCGAGCCGGAGTGCGACCTGATCGAGGAAGTGCTGCGGCTCAAGGGCCTGGACAACGTGCCGCCGGTGTCGCTGCCGGTGGCCGGTGCCGTGCCGGTGGCCACCCTCACCCCGCGCCAGCAGCGTGGCGCGGTGGCGCGGCGCACCCTGGCGGCGGCCGGGCTGGCGGAATGCGTCACCTTCAGCTTCATGCCGTCGGACACGGCCCGCCTGTTCGGCACCGCGCCGGAGGGGCTGCGCCTGGCCAACCCAATTGCGTCCGACCTCGACCAGATGCGCCCGACGCCGGTCGCGACCCTGGCGATGGCCGCCTCGCGCAACGCCGCGCGCGGCTACGGCGATGTCGGGCTGTTCGAGGTCGGGCCGGCCTTCCCCGAAGTGGACGGCCAGCGCCTGATGGCCGCCGGGCTGCGCGCCGGGCATGCAGCACGGCACTGGCAGGGCGGGGCCGTCGCGGCGGATGCGATGCTTGCCAAGGCCGATGTGTGGGGCGTGCTGGCCGCGCTCGGCGTGCCGATGGACGCGCTGAGCGTGACCGCCGACGCGCCGGGCTTCTACCACCCCGGCCGTTCCGGCGTGGTGCGCCAAGGGCCGAAGACGGTGCTGGCGACGTTTGGCGCGGTGCATCCGGCGGTGCTGGCCGCACTGGACCTGACCGGCCCCGCAGTCGCGTTCGAGATCTACCTCGACGCGATCCAGGACCCGAAGCGCCGCAAGAAGTCGCTGCCCGACCTGCCGGCCTTCCAGCCGGTTCGGCGCGACTTCGCCTTCGTGGTCGACAGCGCGGTCGCCGCCGAGGCGGTGCTGCGCGCGGCGCGCGGGGCGGAACGCACGCTGATCGCCGGGGTGTCGCTGTTCGACGTCTACGAGGGCGACAAGATGGAGCCGGGCAAGAAGTCGATGGCCATCGAGGTGGTGTTCCAGCCGCGCGAACGCACCCTGACCGACCAGGAGATCGAGGCCGCCGGGCAGAAGGTGATGGTGGCGGTGGCGAAGGCGACCGGCGCCGTGCTGCGTGGTTGAAAGCGGGGTGGGTGAAACGCGCCGGCTGACAGCACGCGTCAAACCGCCTATGTGATCGCCATGACCGACACCCCGCTCGACCGCATCCGCAACTTCTCCATCATCGCCCATATCGACCATGGCAAGTCCACGCTCGCCGATCGCCTGATCCAGTCCACCGGCGGGCTCACCGCGCGCGAGATGACCGAGCAGGTGCTGGACAGCATGGAGCTGGAGAAGGAGCGCGGCATCACCATCAAGGCGCAGACCGTGCGCCTGAACTACCGCGCCAAGGACGGGCGCGACTATGTCCTGAACCTGATGGACACGCCCGGCCATGTCGACTTCGCCTATGAGGTGAGCCGGTCGCTGGCGGCCTGCGAAGGTTCGCTGCTGGTGGTCGATGCGTCGCAGGGCGTCGAGGCGCAGACCCTGGCCAACGTCTACCAGGCGATCGAGGCCAACCACGAGATCGTGCCGGTGCTGAACAAGATCGACCTGCCGGCCGCCGAGCCGGAGCGGGTCAAGCAGCAGATCGAGGACGTGATCGGCCTGGATGCCTCCGACGCCGTCATGATCTCGGCCAAGACCGGCATCAACATCGAAGGCGTGCTGGAAGCGCTGGTCACCCGCCTGCCGCCGCCGACCGGCGAGGCGAACGCGCCGCTGAAGGCGCTGATCGTCGATAGCTGGTACGACCAGTACCTGGGCGTCATCATCCTGATCCGGGTCAAGGACGGGCGCATCCGCAAGGGCCAGAAGATCCGCATGATGGCCGGCGGCGCCACGCACCCGGTGGAGCAGGTTGGCGTGTTCTCGCCCCGCCTGACCCCGGTCGACGACCTCGGCCCGGGCGAGATGGGCTACATCACCGCGGCGATCAAGACGGTGGCCGACATCGCCGTCGGCGACACCATCACCGACGACCGCCAGCCCGCCGCCGTCGCCCTTGCCGGGTTCAAGCCGTCCGTCCCGGTGGTGTGGTGCGGCCTGTTCCCGGTCGATGCCGACGACTTCGAGAAGCTGCGCGACAGCCTGGGCAAGCTGCGGCTGAACGACGCCTCGTTCCATTACGAGGCGGAAAGCAGCCTGGCGCTGGGCTTCGGCTTCCGCTGCGGCTTCCTGGGGCTGCTGCATCTGGAGATCATCCAGGAGCGCCTGAGCCGCGAATTCGACCTCGACCTGATCGCCACCGCCCCCAGCGTGGTCTATCGCCTGTTCCAGAACGACGGCAGCATGACGGAGCTGCACAACCCGGCCGACATGCCCGACCCGACCAAGATCGACCATATCGAGGAGCCCTGGATCAAGGCGACGATCATGGTGCCGGACGACTACCTGGGCTCGATCCTGACCCTGTGCAGCGAACGGCGCGGGCAGCAGGTGGACCTGACCTATGTCGGCAGCCGGGCGATGGCGGTGTACCGCCTGCCGCTGAACGAGGTGGTGTTCGACTTCTACGACCGGCTGAAATCGGTCAGCCGCGGCTATGCCAGCTTCGATTACCAGATGGACGGCTATGCCGAGGGCGAGCTGGTGCGCATCTCGATCCTGGTCAACCAGGACCCGGTGGACGCGCTGTCCTTCATCGCCCACCGCAGCCAGGCCGAGCGCCGCGGGCGCAGCATCTGCGAGAAACTGAAGGACCTGATCCCCAAGCAGCTCTTCAAGATCGCCATCCAGGCGGCGATCGGCGGGCGCGTGGTGGCGCGCGAGACGATCGGCGCGCTGTCAAAGGATGTCACCGCCAAGTGCTACGGCGGCGACATCAGCCGCAAGCGCAAGCTGCTGGAGAAGCAGAAAGAGGGCAAGAAGCGCATGCGCCAGTTCGGCAAGGTCGAAATCCCGCAGAGCGCATTCCTGGCAGCCCTGAAGATGGACGCATAGCCATAGACGATGGCCCGAGGCGCTGCTATTCAGCGCCCCGCGCCGGAGGGATGGCCGAGTGGCTTAAGGCGCACGCTTGGAAAGCGTGTGTGCGTGAAAGCGTACCGAGGGTTCGAATCCCTCTCCCTCCGCCAATTTCCTCATGCGACTTGTTCTCCGTCCGTTCGGCTGGTTGGAAAAAACCTAGGTTTCCTGGGGTTTTCCGGGCCAAGCTGTTGACCGCCATGTGCGCAACGAGCGCCGAAATCGGGTCTCCGAGGCCCGGTTGTCTCCGGACCTGTGGACTGGCGTGATTTAGTACGCTTCTCGAAAACGGTTGTAATTCAACGCGTTGTCGGTGATCGGCGGGGCGGCGAGTTCGACAAACCTATCGCTCGTGCGAGAGGGGCTGGGCACGAAACTGCCTGCATGAAATGCAGACCTCGTTCATCGACGCGTAGCCCGCAAGATAGCCAACCGACCACACGAACGGTGCAGTCACAATAAATCTGTTGTGAAAATCAGTCGCCCTTCCCAATTGGCGCCGTCGGCCACGGGTTCTTCTTCTGGATGGCTATCCAAACCAGGCTGTACGCTGCTTCGATGTTGCCTAGGCCCGCAATGATGGAGGTCTTGATGGGGTGGGTATGGCACGGGTTGCGGAAGCGCTCGGCGACGATGCGCGAGCCGATCCCCATGCCGCAACCTCTCGCCCCAGCCGAGTTCACCACCCTACGCCGTCGTATGATCAAGATCGCCGCCGGGATCAGCGAGATCGTGTCACGCGTGCGCATCGCCTTTGCCACCGGGTGCCCGCAGTCTCCCTGGTTCCGCGGCATCGCTCCGAGTTTCCAGCCCTGCGGGCTGTGACGCCTGGGGCAGTTGCCGAATTCGCCACGCGACAACCCCAACGCCCGCCACGTCTGGCGCAAAAATCGCGATGGAGCGGTCGTCTCGGAAGCTTACTCAGCCGGCTAGATTCAAGCGTCAGCGCGTTCGCTCTGAATAGGGCGCCTAAGATTCTCGCGTCCCGCCTTATGGCACGCAGATGCGACTTGCCCCGGCGCGGCGTTCAGGTTGAATAGGGTGGCAACGGCCAGGACGGACCGATTGATGGCACGGACGATCAGCGCGGGCTATGGCTCTGGCGTCACCCTGGCCTTGGGCGACGATCCGGTCAGCGTGACCGCGACCGGCAGCATCGGGGCGACGAACGCCGCGGCCCTGCTGTCCACCGGCACCGTCGATCGCACCATCACCAATGCCGGCACCATCGCCGCCTCCGGCAGCGGGGTGGCCAGCGTCGGCATCCAGCTGAAGAACGGCACTGCCTCGGCCGGCGGCACGATCAGCAACAGCGGGACCATCGCCGGCGGGCAGTTCGGCATCTACTCGAACCAGGCAGTGACCCTGGCCAATGCCGGCACCATCGGTGCGACGGCCGCGACCTCGGGCGTGGCGGTCGTGCTGGGCACCGGGCGGGTGGAGAATGCCGGCGGCATCACCGGCGCGCGCTATGGCATCTACATGATCGGCGCCGGCAGCCTGGCCAACACCGGCACCATCACCGGCTCCACCAATGCCGGCGTGGTGCTGAACGGCGGCGGCACGCTGACCAATTCCGCGCCGGCAGCGCACATCACCGGGGCGCGCATCGGGGTCTATCTGTACGGCGCCGGGGCGGTGGCCAATGCCGGCACGATTTCGGGCACCGGCACCGCCGGCTATGGCGCGCAGATGAAGGCCGGCGGCAGGTTCGACAACCAGGCCAGCGGCAGCGTGACCGGCACCGCGGTGGGCGTGGTGTCTTCCGGCACGCTGGTGACGACCATCGCCAATGCCGGCGCGATCCAGGGTTCCACCCACGGCGTCGGCGTGGTGGGCGCGGTGGCGGCGGTGGAGAACGCCGCCGGCGGGCAGATCACCGGCATCGGCGGTTCGGGGGTGCTGGCGCTGGCCGGCGGCGGCGTCGACAATGCCGGCACTGTCACCGGGCGCTTCGGCATCCGGATGCTGAACGCGGTCGGCACGGTGACCAACAGCGGCAGCGTGGCGTCCACCGGGCGCTCAACCCCCGGGCTGAACCCCGAGTCCGTGGGCGCGGGGGTGCAGCTCGGCGCTGGCGGCACCATCGTGAACAACGCCGGCGGGCGGATCAGCGGCTATTGGATCGGGGCGCAGATCGGCAATTTCAACGGCACCAACGCCAATGGCGGCACGATCCTGAACGCCGGCGTGATCACCGCGAACGATCCCGGGGTGTCCGGTGCTGCGGTCTGGATGAAGGGCGAGGGCCTGATCTCCAACGCCGCCACCGGCACCATCGGCAGCGGGCCGTACGGCATCGTCAGCTACAACAAGGTCACCATCGTCAATCGCGGCACCATTTTCGGCACCGACCATGCCGTGTTCACCAGCGCGGTGGGCAATGGCGACCGGATCATCGTCTACCCCGGCGCCAGCTTCAGCGGCACGGTGATGGGCGACGCCGCGGCCGCGCCGAACCCGACCGGGGTGCTGGAACTGGCGGCCGGTGCGACCTCCGGCACGATCGCCGGCTTCGGGTCGAAATACATCGGCTTCGCCCGCGTCGAGGTCGGCGCCGGCGCCACCTGGTCGCTGGCCGGCACGGTGGTGGCCGCCCAGACCATCGCGCTGTCCGGCCCTGGTGCTGCGCTGACGCTGGCCAATCCGGGATCGGTGGCGGGCACCATCACCGGCTTTGCGCCGAGCACGCAACTGGTGCTGGGCGGCATCACCGACATCACCGCCAGCAGCGTCGGCGCGGGCAACGTGCTGTCGCTGACCCGGGCGGCCGGCGGCACGATCAGCCTGACCTTCGATCCGGCGACCAACCTGGCCGGCGGGGTCGGCTTTGTCGCCGACGGGTCGGGCACCACGCTGTCCGCGGTGAGCGGGGGAAGTCAGAATGATTCTTCGATTATTACACCATTGGATGGAGCTGCATCCGACCTGTTCGGCGTCGCGGTTTCGCTGTCTGCCGACGGCTTGACCGCCATCGTCGGGGGCCTTGGCGACGACGTGGGGTCGAACAGCGAGCAAGGCTCTGCCCGGGTGTTTGTGTGGAACGGCGCCGGATGGGTGCAACGCGGAGCGGCACTCACGCCCACGGATGGCGCAGCAGAAGACTGGTTCGGCCAGTCGGTCTCACTGTCGGCCGATGGCTTTACCGCCATCGTCGGTGGCCGGCTCGACGACCTCGGGACCAACATCAACCAAGGTTCAGCGCGGGTGTTCGTGTGGAGCGGTGCGGGTTGGATGCAACGCGGAGCTGCGCTTACACCAACGGATGGGGCGGCAGGAGATAACTTCGGCTTCTCGGTCTCGCTGTCGGCGGACGGCTTAACCGCCATCGTAGGTGGCTTTCAGGATGATGTCGGGTCGAACAGCGACCAAGGCTCTGCACGGGTGTTCGTATGGCACGGCACCGAGTGGGTGCAACGCGGATCCGCGCTCACGCCAACGGATGGGGCTTCAGATGACTGGTTCGG